>NZ_JBYQFJ010000011.1:0-118435 GCF_057836705.1 Virgibacillus carmonensis
AGCAGGTTTTGATCCTGTCATTCCCAGGTTCGAATCCTGGTAGCCCAGCCATTTTGCGGAAGTAGTTCAGTGGTAGAACATCACCTTGCCAAGGTGGGGGTCGCGGGTTCGAATCCCGTCTTCCGCTCCATGACTACAATTATGGCGGCATAGCCAAGTGGTAAGGCACAGGTCTGCAACACCTTTATCACCGGTTCAAATCCGGTTGCCGCCTCCAATATATCCTTTATATAATATGCCAGTATGGCGGAATTGGCAGACGCGCATGACTCAAAATCATGTTCCCTCTGGGAGTGCCGGTTCGACCCCGGCTACTGGTATCGAAAATATTGATAAATCAAGATTTTTAAAAGACTTTCCAGAAATGGTAAGTCTTTTTTGCTTTTCGAGAGAGATAGATCAATCATTCATTCATTCATGTGCATTAAAAGTGACATGTCTTTATTTTTGCATAGATTCGTTTTGCCACCCACTGTACTTATGAAACCGAAAAAGGAAGTTAACATAGACGAATTGATAAAGCTAAAGTTTACCTGGAAATAACACGGAACAGAAGGGGGTTCTAGGATATTGAATAAAACGCTGTTTGCTTTTTTAGTGATGATCACCACAGGCTTAATGGGCTCCTCATTTGCTGTTGGTAAAATAGGATTGAACTATATTTCACCTTTGCTATTAGTCGGAATACGTTTTACGCTAGCAGGTTTATTGATGGCCTTGATCGTCATCTTATTAAAACGGGATCATCCTAGGAAACTAACTGAATGGCTTAAAATTGTTGCTGTCGGCATTTTTCAAACGACTCTGGTTATGGGTCCTATATTTCTAAGTTTACGTACGATTACTGCGGGTGAGTCGTCTATTTTAACATTCACCAATCCGTTACTTGTGGTTATTTTTGGAACTTTTTTTATGGGAATGAAATATCGATGGGCTCAGTGGTTAGGTGTTTTGGTTGGCTTCCTAGGTGTTTTTATCACATTAGGTGCTAGTTTGGATATTCGGGAATCAGGAACCCTTTTGGGTCTAGTGAGTGCAGTCTCTTGGGCTATCGCAACATTGTTCTTGAAAAAATGGGGTTCTTCTTTCGATACTTGGGTTTTAACCGCTTATCAAATGCTTTTTGGAGGCCTATTACTAGTATTAGGAAGTGTATTATTTGAACAAGCTCACATAATGTTTACTCCAGTATCAATTTTTATAATAGTATGGCTAGCAGTCATGGCTTCCATTGTTCAATTCGCCATTTGGTTTTTCCTTCTAAAGAAAGAAGATCCGGGGAAGGTAAGTGCCTTTTTGTTTCTCGCACCCTTGTTTGGTGTTATCTTTGGTTGGTTTTTGCTGAATGAACAACTACATATCTCAACTTTGGTAGGAGGAGGTCTAATATTAGCTGGCATAATTTTGGTGAATTACTCCCCGAAAAAAAATGAGAATGATAGCGTCTACTAATTGGATTTACTGCTGTATGGCGGTTTTGGCAGACGCGTGTGATTCAAAGCTAATCCTGAATCATTCTAGACATCTATTGGTAAAATATTAATATGCCTGACGCTGGAACTGGCGGAAACAATGAATTCCCACTTGCATCTTCCTCTAACTTCCTTCAATATAAGTATAATGTGATTAGAAAGAAGGATGCTTTATGCAAAATGTTTTACGATGGGCGTTTTTTGTTGTGGGATTACTATTTTTTAGTCTTGGTATTTCTGTAACAATTAATGTACAGCATTTAGGTATTCATCCATGGGATGTGCTTAATGTTGGTCTGTTTGAAAAATATGGTTTTACCATTGGGACATGGAATATTGTTTGCGGAATTATCCTTGTACTAATCTCCTATATTCTCGATAAGCGATACATTAAATTTGGTACATTCTTAAATGCACTACTTGTTGGTGGGTTTGTCGATTTATTTTTATGGTCAGATTTTTTACCAAATGCCACACATACGTGGATAGATATCGCTCTACTTCTAATAGGTATAGCTTTTATGGGCTTTGGTGGGGGAATGTATAATGCAGCGGGAGTAGGTTCAGGGCCGCGGGATGGATTTATGTTATCCATATCTGATAAAACTGGTGCTCCTATACGGAGAGTAAGGATTATTACTGAAACTAGTGTACTCGTAATTGGTTTACTTTTAGGTGGGCCCGTGTTTATTTTTACATTTCTTTTTACATTTATACAAAGCCCATTATTCCAGTATTTTTATATAAAAATCAATGCCCTTATTAATTTCATAGAAAAACGGGGACTAAAAAGTCAAAATCGATCAGCATGAAATTAATAAAATCGAGAATCCAAGAAAGCTTACTAGTAGCTTTCTTGGATTTTTGTATGAGGCAGTATATGTAAGAATAATCAAGAATAAGAGATTATCTTAGAAATAATTACGCTTACACATAGTTTTAATTCTAAGTCTATATGTGGTATGATACATAGGTTGTTTACGGATAAAGCTTTATAGATAGCTTTGAAAAAATAATAATAGGAAGGGGTATAGATGTGAATATAGAACAATTAAAGAAGGATTGGTTTGGAAACGTCAGGGGAGATGTCCTATCTGGTATGGTCGTAGCTATGGCGTTAATCCCAGAGGCGATTGCTTTCTCTATTATTGCCGGCGTTGACCCAATGGTAGGCTTGTATGCTTCATTTTGTATCGCAATTGTAATTTCCATTGTTGGCGGCCGCCCCGCTATGATATCAGCAGCCACTGGAGCCATGGCGCTGTTAATGGTAACACTTATTGCAGAACACGGTTTACAGTATTTATTGGCTGCAACTATTTTAACAGGCATAATTCAGATCATATTTGGTATATTTAAATTAGCTAGAGTAATGAAATTTGTACCACGTTCGGTGATGGTTGGTTTCGTTAATGCATTAGCTATTTTAATTTTTATGGCACAGCTGCAACACTTTGTGGGAGAAACATGGGTTATGTATGCGCTAGTGGCTCTTACTCTAGCAATTATTTATCTATTTCCTAGAATGACAAAAGCAGTTCCATCAACGCTAGTTGCCATTATAATTATTACAGTAATTACTGTATTTGGTGGGCTGGATATTAGAACGGTAGGAGATTTAGGTAATCTATCATCACAATTACCAGTATTTTTGCTTCCATCTATTCCGTTAACAGTTGAAACGTTTATGATTATTTTGCCATATTCATTAGCACTTGCGATTGTAGGATTACTAGAAACGCTTTTGACCGCTAGTATTGTAGATGATATGACAGATACAGAAGGTAATAAAGATAAAGAAAGTCGCGGTCAAGGTATTGCAAACGTTGTAGCAGGTTGCTTCGGTGGGATGGCAGGTTGTGCAATGATTGGTCAATCAGTAATCAATTGTAAATCTGGTGGAAGAGGTAGATTGTCCACATTTGTTGCGGGTGCATTTTTAATGTTTTTAATTATTGTATTAGGTAGTGTTGTGGTGAAAATTCCAATGGCTGCACTAGTTGGAGTAATGTTCATGGTTTCTATTGGAACATTTGATTGGTCGTCCCTTAAAAATTTGCATAAGATACCTAGAACGGACGCAGTAGTTATGGTGACAACGGTCAGCATTGTATTGTATACACATGATTTATCACAAGGTGTTCTTGCTGGTGTATTGTTAAGTGCCATTTTCTTTGCTGCTAAGATATCAAAAGTGAAGGTAACAGATGAATTGGTATCTAGTGGTGAGAAACGAATTTACTATGTGAATGGACAATTGTTTTTTGCTTCTGTCAGTGATTTTCCGAAAAAGTTTAATTTCCATGATTCAGTGAAGGAAGTAGAAATTAATTTAAGTCTTGCACACCTGTGGGATGATTCAGCTATTGGGGCATTGGATAAAATTGAAACGAAATTTGAACAACAGGAAGTAAAAGTAACATATACAGGATTAAATGAAGACAGTAAACATCTGAAGAATCGAATTGGTGGGTTGTCAAAAGCTTCAGGACACTAATATGATGATCATCTAAATTGGGAGAGGTGTAGCGGATGTTTAAAAATATCTTACTGGCGACGGATGGTTCGGAGCACGCGATTCGTTCAACGAATCATGCGATTGAACTTGCTCAGAAATTTGAAGGCACGATTAAAGTGATTTATGTTGTAGACGGGCATGCATCAAAATCTGATGTATTACACCATGCAGATAAATTTGGAGTAGAACAGAGTCGTAGAGAAAAAATTCATCCTGTAGAAGAATTGCTTCATCGCTCAGGTGTAACGTACACGGTTGACGTGCTTCACGGGGAAGCAGGACCAACAATCGTAACATTCGCAAATGAACGAGACTTTGACTGTGTAGTGGTTGGAAGTAGAGGACTAAATGATTTACAAACATTCATCTTAGGCAGTGTCAGTCATAAAGTAGCAAAACGTGTTAACTGCCCCGTATTAATCATAAAATAAATCAAAAAAGCGCAAGCGCCCGTTTAGCGACGTATGAACTGCGCCCGTGCAGCACGGGTAGTTCGTGCTGCTCATGCTGTGTGGCGATTTTAATCGAACATTCCTTCCGCAGGAGATAAAGGAAACACGTCCCTTCATAGGGGGGGGGCGCCGACGCTTGTTAAGTGGTCCTTCCTTCTAACAACCGATGTTAAACTTATCGTACGGAGGCGAGGGAAGTCCATACAGCTTTAGCGTTGGTGCTAGACAGATAAATTCAAGAACTTATACTTTGCTTTCATGCGAGAAAAAACCCGATTTGGTATTTCTGACCAAATCGGGTTTTATTTTATTGCTTGTGCCACATCATAATCTTCCAGGTTAACATCTAGTTGTTGCTCTAGAGCTATTTTTGCAAGCTGCTCACCAATAAACGGTCCCATAGTAAGTCCAGATGCTCCTAATCCATTTCCGACTAGAAGTCCGTTGAAACCTGGGACAAAACCAAATACAGGCAAGAATCCAGGTGTGAATGGGCGAAACCCTACACGACTTTCTAAAAACGTGCTTTCTGCTAATCCCGGTGCAATTGTCAGCGCCTTCGATAAAATTTCATGTATTCCACCAGCAGTGACCCGGCAGTCAAATCCTACATCATTTTCATGTGTAGCGCCAAGAACAATGCGATTATCCGTTGTTAAGATGTATTGATCATTTGGCGGCATAATGACAGGCCACCTGGACGAATCAATTTGTGGGTGTTGGACATGGATGAGCTGTGCCTTTTGGCTGGTAACATCCATAGTTATTCCCAATGGATGTAAGAGTTCATGCATCCATACACCATTTGTAGCGATGACTAACCTGGAGTCAACTTTTTCTCCAGCAATCTGAACACCAACAATCGTTTTTTCGTCATGAAGTATTGATGCTTCACCTGAAATGAACTTTGCACCGTGCTTTTGTGCTCCGTTAATCAGTGACCTACATAGCTTTGCTCCATCTACTCGAGCTGCTCCGCTAACATGTACAGATTTGTAATCAGCTTCTATAAGCGGAAACATTGCTTTTGTTTGTTCATGGTCAAGAAGCGTGATATCACCTATCTCAGGTGCATTTTCCCGACGTTTTACTGCACGTTTTTTCATCGCTTCTAACTTTTCGAGCGATGTATGGATACTTAATGCTCCAACACGATCATAGCCTGTGTCAGTCTCTCCATCAAAAGCTAAGGAATCAATTAAACCAGGATATATTTTAGCGCCACCCTTTGCTAACTGATACCACTTTTGGTTTCGCCGTTGCGATAGCCATGGACAAATAATTCCTGCCGCTGCATCTGTTGCCTTCCCACTATCATCTCGATCAATAAGAACAACGTCAGCACCATTTTTGGCTAGGTGGTAGGCAGTTGATGCACCCAAAATTCCTGCGCCAATTACTATTATTTTTTCCATAAAAAATCCCTTTTCAGCTTAGTATCTTCACTTCACTATAAAAACAAATTGCCAGTTTGTAAAATATATCGCTTTTTATAGGGATTTATTTTTGTAATGTGTCATAATAATGAAGAGGAGGCAAAGTCTAATGTATGAAAATATCATAGCAAAAATATTATTTATTATCGGTATCGCACAAATTACAATAGGTATATTTGCTGGGATTCTGATAGGCTCGGACTATGATAGTTGGGCAACATTTTTCACTTGGTCCATAGGTGGTTTTATTTTGGGAATGTTATTTATTGGCTTTGCTGAAAATATCCAGCTTTTGCACCGAATTTATATGAAAATGTCCGCGGAAGAATTGCTGCAAGATACTGATGTTATAGTAGAAGAAATAGGGAAGCCAGCCGAATCGGAGGGATGGTATTTACCTGAGGACAGAGAAAAAATTGAACACTATTATAAAAATGAAACAATTATTGAGATCATACCATCAACTATCGAGGGCTATTGCATTGTAAAACTGGAATATGCGTCAAACGAGTTTGTACGGGTGGTAGATATCCATGGTTTTGGTCTAACGGAAGTTCAAGATGAGGAAACAAAAAGTTCTATTATTAGTTGGTATAATAATATGGAGTAAGTTAATCCCGATCTTCACATAGGAGACCGGGGTTTTTAATTAATTTTTCGTTTTAACCAAAGGCTAAAGACGGTTTCCTCAATGAAACTGGGTGTTTTTTCTTTTGCAATTAGGTCCTATAATTGATATAAATAGTAAGGATATAAAAAATTCACATAATCGACAGAGGAGAGTTACCATGGCTAAAACATTTATTTTTGGACATAAAAATCCAGATACAGACACGATAACTGCAGCACTTGCAGCTTCCCATTTGAAAAATAAGCTAGGACAGGATACAGAGGCTGTACGTTTAGGTGAAGTAAATAAGGAAACCCAATATGCACTTGATTACTTTAAAGTAGAAAAACCACAACTGATTGGGCGTGTTCCAAGTGATGTGGAGAATGTCATTTTAGTTGACCATAATGAATTCCAACAAAGCGTAGAAAATATCAATGAGGTCAAAATCATTGAAGTAATTGACCACCATCGAATTGCCAATTTTGAAACGAGAGAACCGCTTTATTTTCGCGTGGAGCCAGTAGGGTGTACAGCAACAATCTTAAAGAAAATGTATGAAGAAAATAATGTAGAAATTACAAAAGAAATTGCTGGATTACTAGTATCTGCAATTATTTCTGATTCATTATTGTTAAAATCACCAACTTGTACACAGGAAGATGTGGAGGCAGCACATGCATTGGCTGAAATTGCGGGGATTCATCTAGATGAATATGGGCTAGAAATGCTACAAGCAGGAGCAGATCTAAGTGATAAATCAATCAACGATTTAATAACCATGGATGCGAAGGAATTTGAAATGAATGGAGCAAAAGTAGAAATCGCACAAGTGAATGCAGTGGATACGAAAAAAGTGATCGAGCTTCAGTCAGATTTGGAACAAGAAATGAACGCAACAATTGCTGATAAAAAGCTGGATTTATTCTTGTTTGTTGTGACTGATATATTAAATAATGATTCTGAAGTTATTGCACTTGGACAAGCTAAAGGCAATGTGGAAAAGGCATTTGATGTACAACTCGAAAATAACCGTGCATTATTAAAAGGTGTTGTTTCACGTAAGAAACAAATCGTTACAAATTTGACTGACACGTTTATGTAGAATAATGAAAATGTTAAACAAAATGACTATCAAATTTCAAATTTGATAGTCATTTTGTTTATATTACGGATAACAATGGTTTGCAGCAGGGCTCCTCGACGGTTTCATTATATTGATTAAAGTTCTGAACGAGTGGATAATCCAGATCTAGTACTAGTTACTTATTTAGATTACTGACTAATCCCAGTTGGTGATGAGGTACTTTCAATGCTTGATCTAGATCGGCGATTAAATCTTCCACATGTTCCAGTCCAACAGAAAGTCTTAACAATCCATCGGTAATGCCTCTTTTTTCTCTTTCTTGCTTGGGCATTGCAGCATGAGACATTGTTGCTGGATAAGAAAGAATCGATTCGACCCCTCCAAGGCTTACGGCAAAAACAGGTAGTCGAATTTGTTCGACGAATACTTTAGCTGCAGCTTTATTTGGTAAACGGAAAGAAAGAACAGCACCAAAACCTCTAGAATGCCTAATATGGATTGAATGCCCTGGATGGAAAGTTAAACCAGGATAAAACACTTCTTCAATTAGCGGATGATTATGTAAATAAATAGCTATTTTATTTGCGGATTCGGATGACTGTTTTAGACGGGCGCCTAATGTTTTGATCCCTTGGATGAGGGTATAAGAATCCTGAGCCCCTAGTATGGATCCAAAGGAATTTTGAATAAATGCTAACTCCTCCCCAAGTTCCGTGTTCCTTGTCACTGCTAAACCGGCAATAACATCGCTATGGCCTGATAAAAATTTAGTGGCACTATGTAGCACGATATCAACTCCTAGTTCAAGCGGTTTTTGGTAGAGTGGAGTCATAAAGGTGTTGTCAAGAAAGGTTAAGCAATGATTAGCTTTAGCAACCTTTACTACGCCTTCAATATCTGTAATGTTTAAACACGGGTTAGATGGCGTTTCCATGTAAATCACCTTCGTATTTGGTTGGACTGCTCTAGCGGTTTCATTAAGATCTGTCATATTTACAAATGTGTGATCAATCTTGTACTTAGTTAACACTTCTGTTATAAAACGATACGTACCACCGTAAACATCCTCAGAAACTAGCACATGGTCGCCAGCAGAAAGTAGCATAAAAGCAGAAGAAATAGCTGCCATTCCAGATGCAAATGCTAACCCTTTAACACCACTTTCTAATTCGGCAATTGTTTGTTCCAATACTTGCCTTGTCGGATTTCCTGATCGACTATAATCAAATGGGCCAAAATGATCAAAGCTATCTTGGTGAAAAGTGGATGATAAATAAATAGGGACGTTTACTGCACCTGTTTTCTGTTCAACGTCCACATTTGATAATGCGTGAATTAATTTTGTTTCCAATTGATTCCTGTCAAAACTCATAGCCGGTCAACCTTCTTTCCTAAGGTTGAAAATACTTGTTTTAGTTCTTCTATTAAGTCTTCTGCTCGTTCAATTCCAACAGAAAAACGCAATAAGTGATCGTCTATTCCACGACGTATTCGTTCCTCTTGAGGAATTTCTGCGTGCGTCTGAGTTGAAGGGTAAGTAATAAAACTCTCTACTCCTCCAAGACTTTCTGCAAAAGTAATCAACTGCAGATTCTCTAAGAAGGGCTCCATCCAATCCCTTTCTTTTAGCCGAAAGGAAAGCATGCCACCCTTTCCTGGATATAAAACGTCAATAACACTAGGTTCACTTCTTAAATACCCCGCTATTTTCTTTGCATTCTCTTCATGTCGTTCAATCCGTAAAGCCAGTGTTTTCAACCCCCTGATTAATAGCCACGAATCAAAAGGGGGCAGTACCCCACCAGAAGCATTATGGTTTTCAGATAACCTCTCGCAGATTGCTCTTCCTTTAGCAATAACTAATCCAGCTAGCACATCATTGTGTCCACCGATGTATTTAGTTGCGCTATGAATTACGATATCGGCCCCGAGTTCCAGTGGTCGCTGCAGATAAGGGGTTAAAAAAGTATTGTCAACAATAAGTAAGAGGTTGTGTTTATCAGCAAGTGTTGCAAACTGCACGATATCGATTTCCTGCATTAATGGATTAGTTGGGGTTTCGATAAATAATGCCTTTGTACAATGTGTAATCAACTTCTCTGTTTCATGGATATCCGTAAACTCTGAATAAATTGTTTGTATATCATAGACATCTGAATAATGCTCAAGTAAACGGTATGTACCTCCATAAATATCTTCTGGAACAATTAATTCATCTCCTGTACGGAAAAGGGAAAGGGCTAACTGAATGGCAGCCATTCCGGAACTGCAGGCATACCCAGAATCACCAGTTTCCAAGTTTGCAATTCCTTCTTCCAAAATAGCTCGAGTTGGATTTTTTGTACGTGTATAGTCATATCCAGTAGACCTGCCAAGTCCTTGATGCTGGTATGCTGTTGACAAATATAGCGGTGGATTTACAGCACCTGTAGTCTCATCACTTTTATTACCTAATTGCACTAATCTGGTTTCTAAACTTTTAATAGTCATGTCATTCATCCTTTTCATATGAAATAAAAAAATTAAGGACCCTCTAGAAAGAAGAAGGTCCCTAATAACGAAAGCAATCTTCTCATCTACTAGGTAGGTAAAAACCTATTGGAATTAGCACCATGACCTAAATGGCTGGTTGCTGAGACATCGTCGGGCCAATCCCTCCGTCTCTCTTGATAAGAATAGTTATTTAATTTTACGAAAAGTTTAATTTCCAATACTTTAATATACATTGGAAAATAATGCAAGGGATAAATGGCTTTTTTTAAGAGCAAAAAAAGAAAAATTTCGGCGATGATCTGTCTAGCTCCAGCGCCTAGACACTCGAGACATAAGCAGTTCACTTACGCGCGAGGAAACCCATCCACACTGCACCGCTCTGCTTATGCTTGTCGTGTCCTTCAAGGGGCCCTGAGCTTTTTATAAAAATGAAAAAAACAAAATTCCTATATTTCACTCAAACAAAGTATAAAAACTTCTAAGTGATTAGGTTTAAAATAAATTTTTTTTACTATCAAAGAGAAGGCGAATACCGATTTTTTCTAAAAATCTTTTTATTCCCTGTTGACATTCAATGATAACAACTGTAGAGTTTGTAATAATTTAAAACTGAATATGCAATTTTCTTATCCAGAGAGGTGGAGGGACTGGCCCTTTGAAGCCTCAGCAACAGATTTTTAAATACTGTGCTAATTCCAGAAGTGAAAAACTTGGAGATAGGAAGAGTAACTAGCGATAGTGCCTACCTCTTCTTGTTTTTTTAGAAGGGGTTTTTAATTTGAAAGAATAGCTTTTATCTGGAGGGGTGTAGTATGAATAACGATACGGTCACATATAGTGATTTCCCTGGAGATCCTTTTCAAGAATGGGAACAAGACGATTTCACAAAAGGAGCATCTGGAATTCTAAGGTGGGCTTATGAATCATACGGGGATTCGATCGTTTATGCATGCAGTTTTGGTGCGGAGGGAGTTATATTAATTGATTTGATTTCCAAGGTGAAAAAGGATGCGAAAATTGTTTTTCTTGATACGGAGATTCATTTTAAGGAAACATATGAACTTATTGACAAAATAAAGAAAAAGTACTCTAAACTTTCTATTCAATTAAAAAAACCTGACATAACGCTGCAGGAACAGGCTGATGAGTACGGTTCAGCCTTATGGGCACGCGATCCTAACCAATGTTGTTTTATTCGAAAAATAAAGCCTCTTGAAGAAGCTTTAAGTGGAGCTCCAGCTTGGATTTCTGGCCTTCGAAGGGAACAGTCTCCTGCCCGTAAGAATACCAATTTTGTTAATAAGGATGAACGATTTAAATCCATCAAAGTTTGCCCATTAATTCATTGGACTTGGGGTGATGTTTGGGAATATATACGAGTAAACAACCTGCCATACAATGAATTGCACGATCAGGGATTCCCAAGTATTGGCTGTATACCATGTACGTCACCGGTATCAAATTCCGATGGTTCTCGTGCTGGTAGATGGGCTGGGGTTAATAAAACAGAGTGTGGACTTCATACCTCTAGTTGATGTTCTAATTAGATTCATCTTGATTGGAAATTGGAAGACTTTTAGATTAAATCCGAGTAAACTGATTTGCTTACAATGCATTATGTGAACAAGCTAAAAATAAGGTGGTGATTTATACCTGAAATATTTTTGATTAACCATTAAAAATATGTAAGCACGATATATTCAAAAAAATAATTTTGTGTGAGGTGAATATCTTTGCAGTTACAGGTAACAAACAGCCCTTTTAATCAAGAGCAAGCGGAGAACCTTAATCGTGTTCTGCCAACACTTACAGAGTCACAAAAAATTTGGTTGGGCGGGTATTTGTCTGCTCCCCAGGTTACGGAATCTTCGGTATCGGCTGGTTCACTGGTGCAGAACGCCCCAGGTAACGAAGTGTCTCCTCATAGTAATGGTCAGACCATTTCGCGTGAAGTGAGGATACTCTTTGGATCTGACACTGGTAATAGTCAGGCGCTTGCTGAAGAGATGTTTCATAAATTAGAAGAGCGGGATTTCAAGGTCTCGCTATCTTCATTCGACGACTTTAAACCAAAGGACGTAAAAAAAGTCCAGGACTTGCTCATTGTAACAAGTACACATGGAGAAGGGGATCCGCCAGATAATGCGCTATCCTTTTATGAATTTCTACACAGTAAGCGGGCACCTAACCTTGAGGATATGCGATTTTCTATTCTATCTCTGGGAGATCAATCCTATGAGTTTTTTTGTCAGACTGGCAAGGACTTCGACAAACGACTGGAGGAATTGGGTGGTAAACGGCTTTATCCTCGAATCGATTGTGATGTAGATTTTGACGAACCTGCAGCAGAATGGGGTGAGGGTGTCCTTGAGATATTATACGATTCTCAAGAGGTTGCTTCAATAGATGGAACTTTCCAGACAGGGCAGGTAGGAGCTGACTCACTAACAGCTAAACCGGCGATGTACTCACGGACAAATCCTTTTAAGGCAGAAGTCTTGGAAAACTTGAATCTCAATGGGCGTGGATCCAATAAAGAAACCAGACATTTAGAGTTATCGCTTGAAGGATCTAATCTTACTTTTGAACCTGGAGACAGCTTGGGTATTTTCCCTAAAAATGATCCTAGTTTGGTAGATGAGTTTATCAATGAGATTGGCTGGAACCCTGACGAGACTGTGTCAATAAATAAACAAGGAGAACAGCGCACATTACGCGATGCTCTAATCTTTAATTTCGAGATTACTAGACTGACGAAGCCGTTGCTTGAGCAAGCGGCGGAGCTGTTCTCGAATGAAGGTTTAAGTAAGCTCGTAAAACAAGGGCAGGAGGAAGAACTAAAAGCGTATATTGATGGGCGAGACCTGCTTGATTTAATACAGGATTTCCAACCCATTGGTGTTTCGCCTAGTGAATTTATACAGGTTCTTAGGAAGATCCCAGCTCGCCTCTACTCCATTACGAGTAGTTTTAAAGCGAACCCAGAAGAAGTGCATCTTACGATTGGAACGGTTAGATATAATGCACATGGACGGGATCGGAAAGGTGTCTGCTCTGGTGAATGTGGGGAACGAATACAGCCTGGTGAATTATTACCAGTCTATATCCAGCACAATGATAATTTTAAATTTCCTGCTAATTCCAAAACGCCAGTGATCATGATTGGACCAGGAACAGGTGTGGCTCCTTTTAGATCTTTCCTTGAAGATCGGGAGGAATCAGGTACAAAAGGGAAAACCTGGTTATTCTATGGTGATCAGCACTTTTCCACGGATTTCCTTTACCAGATTGAATGGCAAAAGTGGCTTAAGGAAGGCGTGTTGTCCAGGATGGATGTCGCATTTTCTCGTGATAGGCCTGAGAAGGTATATGTACAGCACCGAATGCTTGAAAGAAGCAAGGATCTTTTTCAATGGTTGAAAGGTGGAGCAAGTGTATATGTATGTGGCGATGAGAAACGTATGGCAAATGACGTTCATACTACATTGCTAACAATCATCAAACAAGAGGGGAACATGAGCCATGAGGAAGCGGAAGTTTATCTGAGTGAAATGCGACAGCAAAAACGTTATCAACGTGATATATATTAAGGCTCCTTTCGTAAGTTGCCACTAAATCAATAAACTACGATATTGCGGCAACGCCCGAAGCGGAAGTCAAAAGCCATGCTAGCGAAGGAATTACACGAAGACTCCAGCGGGAAAAGCGCAAGCCCTAAGGTGCGCGTAGTGTATTTCCGGAGAGGTATGTTAGGACACAATTTTTCGCAAGGGTTAAATAGCAACAAACAAAAACAACAACCTTTTAGAAAACAGCCTATATTAAAAATGACAGAATTTTTGACAATCCTGAGAGGAGTTTGAAAATGGTTGAAAATAGCAATCCAAAGCAGCCTGGACCGACAAGTGATCTTGAGCGTATAAAGAAAGAGAGTGATTATCTGCGGGGGTCAATTGCAGAAGGTCTTAAGGATCAGATTAGTGGAAGCATTTCTAATGATGATAATAAGTTGTTAAAGTTCCACGGCAGCTACCAACAGGATGACAGAGATTTACGAAATGAGCGGCGGCGGCAGAAGCTGGAACCTGCATACCAATTTATGATACGTGCACGTGTCCCAGGTGGTGTCGCGACACCGGAACAATGGTTAGTTATGGACGATCTTTCTCAAAAACATGGTAATGGAACGCTAAAATTAACGACTAGGCAGACGTTCCAAATGCACGGGATTCTAAAGTGGAACTTAAAGAATACCATGCAGGAAATTAATGATTCACTACTGGATACACTGGCCGCATGTGGTGATGTGAACAGAAATGTGATGTGCAATGTGAATCCCTCTCAATCAGAAATTCATGAAGAGGTTTACGAATGGGCATCAAAACTTAGTCGTTATCTATTACCAAAAACGAACGCCTATCACGAGATCTGGCTTGATAAGGAAAAGGTTGTTGACAGTCGCCAACCAGAAGAAATTGAACCTATGTATGGACCTCTTTATTTGCCTAGGAAATTTAAAATTGGGATTGCAGTTCCACCTTCAAACGATGTGGATATCTTTTCCCAGGATTTAGGTTTCATCGCAATTTTGGAAGATGGAAAGCTGCAAGGATTCAATGTTGCAGTAGGTGGAGGAATGGGAATGACTCATGGTGATACCAACACATATCCTCAGGTGTCAAGGATTATTGGGTTCTGTCCTACAGATAAAATCATCGAGGTTGCGGAAAAGATAATCACCATTCAGCGAGATTACGGGAATCGCTCGGAAAGAAAAAATGCCCGATTTAAATATACGATTGATGCCAGAGGACTTGATTGGCTTAAAAATGAACTAAACGAACGATTAGGATGGGATCTTGAAGAAGCGCAACCTTATCATTTCGATCATAACGGTGATAGCTATGGTTGGGTAAAGGGTGACGGCAGGTGGCATCTAACTCTATTTATTCAAAACGGTCGGGTAAAAGACTTTGAAAACTATTCGCTTATGACTGGTTTGCGTGAAATTGCTAAGATCCATACGGGCGATTTTAGACTTACCGCCAACCAGAACCTGGTAATCGCTAATGTAATAAGCCAAAAAAAGCAAGAAATTGTTGAATTGGTTGAAAGATATGGAATTACGGAAGGTAAACACGTATCCGCGCTGCGAAGAAATTCCATGGCCTGTGTAGCTTTTCCGACATGTGGCCTTGCTATGGCCGAATCAGAACGGTATCTTCCTTCTTTAATCGATAAGATCGAGGTGATTTTGGATGAGGCTGGTCTATCTGAAGAAGAAATCGTTATTCGTATGTCAGGTTGTCCCAATGGATGTTCGCGCCCAGCTCTCGCGGAAATTGGCTTTATTGGGAAGGCACCAGGAAAATACAATATGTATCTGGGGGGGAGTTTCGCTGGAGAGCGCCTAAACAAACTTCATCGTGAGAATATAGGGGAAGAAGACATATTAGCGTCCCTCCGTCCGATTTTTTTTCAGTATGCGAAAGATCGACAGGAAGGTGAACACTTTGGTGATTATGTTATTCGCGCTAACTATGTGGAAGAGGTTCTTTCTGGACTTAACTTTCATGCAACTGAATTGAGTAGAAGTTAAACACTTTCTCGGTAAGGAAATATACGGGTTCGTAATCAAAAATAAAGATGGGGTGAAAGGATGGGAAAGGTTTATTTAGTAGGCGCTGGTCCTGGCGACGCAGACTTGATTACGGTTAAGGGTTTGAAAACGATTCAAAAGTCGGATGTCATTTTTTATGACCGTTTAATCAATGAAGAATTACTTAATCATGCACCAGAGGGGACGGAATTAATTTATTGCGGAAAGAGTCCTAATCAGCACTCACTTACGCAAGATAAAATTAACGACTTACTCTGTAAATTTGCAAACCAAGGAAAATTTGTCACAAGACTGAAGGGCGGGGATCCATTTATTTTTGGAAGAGGCGGAGAAGAAGCCGAAGTTCTACAAAAAAATGGAATTGACTTTGAAATTGTGCCAGGTATTACTTCTGGTTCCGCTGCTCCAGCCTATGCAGGTATTCCATTAACCCACCGGGATTACAGCTCTTCGGTAACATTTGTTTCAGGAGTACGCAAAAGTGGAGAAGAAGTGGAGAAACACTGGCAACATCTTGCACAAGGGATCGATACGCTTTGCATTTATATGGGGGTTAACAATCTGCCTACTATTTGTGAAAAATTGATCCAATATGGTCGCAACCCTAAAACCCCCATCGCGTTGGTACATTGTGGCACGACGGCAAGGCAACAAACGGTTACAGGGACGCTTGAAAACATTGAGGAAAAGTCCAATACAATAAAGAACCCAGCCATGATTATTATCGGTGAGGTTGTTCGACTAAGGGAACAGATTCAGTGGTTTGAACAAAAGTCTAGTGAAAGGGAGGTCTCTGCTCACGCTATTGTCGGATGATTGGAGGTTTTAGGAATGCAAGGAGTTCTATATGTCAGTCACGGCAGTCGTATTTCCGAAGCGACATCAGAAGCAATTACGTGTATCACTTCCGTGCAGCAGCAGGTTGACGTTCCGATTCAGGAAATTTGTTTTTTGGAGCTTGCTGAACCAGATGTCAAGCAAGGAATTGATAACTTGGTAAATCAAGGAGCTTCGAGGATTTCTGTAGTACCTGTCCTGCTATTAAGCGCTGGACATTACTTCAAAGACATACCAGAAGAGGTAAATCGAGCGGTATCGAAGTATCCGTATATTACGTTTACCTATGGGCGTCCACTTGGTGTACAGGATCGCTTCATAAATGTTTTGGCAGAACGAATAGAAGAGACACAGATAGCAGTCAAATCTGATGCGAAGATATTGCTCGTTGGACGTGGCAGTCGCAATCCACAAACTAAAATAGATGTAGAAAACGTTAGGGCAAAGTTACAATCAAGAACGAGCTTTACCCGTGTTGATGTTTGTTTTTTAGCTGCCTGCAATCCTTCTTTTGAGCAAGGAGTTCAGTCTTCTTTAAAAGAGGACTATTCCCAAATCTTCATTGTTCCCTATTTATGGTTTACAGGGATACTCATGCGTTCTATAAAGGAAAAAGTAAGAGAACTAAATTCAACTAAGGATGTTGTAGTATGCAAACAATTAAGTGACCATCCTTTGATGAAAAAGGCGCTAAAAGAACGTGTTTATGAATCTATTAACTAGCTACAAATGAAGGATGTTCAAAAATGGCACTAACACCTTTGATGATTGAATTAGGTGGAAAAAACGTCGTTATTGTTGGTGGGGGACGTGTTGCTGAGCGTAGAGTCCACACCCTTTTGGAGAGCGGCGCTTTTCTAACTGTAATTAGTCCGGAAATGGAAGAGCAAATGCACGCACTATGGGAAAAAGGATTAATAGAATGGCGGCAAAAGTATTTTGAGGCTAGTGACCTTGATAAGGCCTTCTTAATTATTGTAGCTACAAACGATTCGGTGGTAAACCAAGCTGTCGTTCAGGCATCACCTTCCAATTCCTTACTAAGCGTAGCGGAAGATGCTATCCAAGGAAACGTACAATTCCCTGCCCATTTTAAGCAAGGAAAGTTGTCGGTGAGTATATCAACTAATGGAGCAAGTCCGTTGCTTTCCGCCAAAATAAAAAGGCAACTTCATACCATATATGATAAGGACTATGGAGATTATATAGAATTTTTGTATGAAAGCCGACAACTAATCAAACATACAGCCCTTGCTAAAAAGAAACAAAAGCAACTATTAACTGATCTATTGTGTGAAGACTTTCTAAACAGGGATAGGCAGAGAAAAAAACTTGATTGGCTGAGAAAATTAGCTGAAGAGGGGCATACGTAATGAAACACTTGCAAGGTAAAAGGATCGGTGTTGCGGCTGCCCGTAATGCAGAGAATATTTCCAAACTTATTCAAAAGAATGGCGGTACACCTGCTATTTTTTCCATACAGGGAGAACAGATTTTAAATGAAGCGGTCAGTCAGCGAGATGTAACAGAGTTAACGACCAAACCATTTGATCTAGTACTTTTAACCACTGGAATCGGTGCTGAGACGCTAGAAAAGGCAGCCGATAAGATGAATCGTCTTCCTGATTTCATCTGGAAACTCGAGAATACTACTCTGGCAGTTCGCGGTAGTAAAACGGTGGATTGGTTAAAAAAGCTATCCTTGTCCGCAACATTCGTTTCTGAGGATGGGACGATGAAAAATCTACTAGAGGGTATAGCTGTCGAAAAAACTAAAAATGGTAATCGTTTATTTTTACAAGCTTATACACAAGACGATGTAACACTAGTGCAACACTTTGAAGAAAGCGGCTATCAGGTCTATTTATCAAAGCCTTACCATTACAAGGAACCGGATGCTCAGACGTTAAGAAACTTGAGGCAGGAAATTATCAACCAGTCACTCGAGGCAGTTATTTTTACTAGTAAAGGTCAGGTTCAAAACCTTTTTAAGGCATGTAACCAATCAAAAGAGATGGTTGATTCGTTCAATAATGAAGTCTTAGCGGTAGCTGTTGGAAAAGTAACTGCCCGCGAGCTTGAACAACAGGGTATTGTGAACGTTTTTCAGCCTACTAAACCAAAAATGGGTGCTATGATCGTTGAACTTAGGGAGTATATGACCTAAAACGCTACTAAAATAATTATGGGGGTGTAAGTTTGACAATAACAAAAGCTAAACAATCGTTACAGCAAGCACATGGTGGTGCACTTGTTAATCGTGAATTTACTGGTAAAGAAAAGCTAAGGGAGGCAAAGTCCCTGAATGCAATTACTGTAAACGCATGGGTGATTTCGGATTTAGAACTAATCGGCATTGGAGGATTCAGCCCATTAATCGGTTTCATGGGACAGTCTGATTATGAAAGTGTTGTTACTAGTTATCGTCTTGATGATGGTACTATTTGGTCTATTCCAATCACGTTGTCTGTTACAAAAGACCAAGCAGATAATTTTGATAGTGGTGAAGAAGTTGCACTAAAAGGGGAAGACGGGATTATTTACGGTACGATTAAAGTGGAAGAAAAGTACACATATGATAAAGAACTTGAAGCGCAAAATATCTACGGTACTACCGAGGACAAACATCCAGGTGTCAAGAAATTATATGAACGCGGCGATGTTTATCTTGCTGGTCCTATTACATTATTACAGCGTCCTGATCATGGGGAGTTCAACAAATTCTATATGGATCCAAGTGAAACAAGAAAAATGTTTGCAGATCTAGGGTGGAAATCAATAGTAGGATTCCAAACCCGTAATCCAGTTCATCGTGCACATGAATATATTCAAAAATGCGCATTGGAAGCTGTTGATGGATTATTATTAAATCCATTAGTTGGTGAAACAAAAGCGGATGATATTCCAGCAGATATTCGGATGGAAAGCTATCAAGCAATTCTTAGACACTATTATCCTACTGATCGTACGCGTCTTGCTATTTATCCTGCGGCGATGCGTTATGCTGGACCTAAAGAATCAATTTTACATGCGATTGTACGTAAAAACTTTGGTTGTACACACTTTATTGTTGGCCGTGACCATGCGGGTGTCGGTGATTATTACGGTACCTATGAAGCTCAACAGTTTATATCGCAGTTTGAAGGTGAGTTAGGCATTGAAATTTTTAAGTTTGAACATGCATTCTTCTGCATGGAATGTGGTAACATGGCTACTGCTAAAACATGCCCACACGATAAGGAATTTCATGTGCACTTGAGTGGAACAATGGTCCGCGCGAAATTACGCAATGGCGAACGCCCACCAAAAGAATTTTCTCGTCCTGAAGTAGCAGACATTCTTATCAAAGGAATGCAACATAACTAGGAAAAGCGCAAGTGCCTTCGAAACAACCATAGTTCAGATTGTTCCTGCGGTGATTATTCGCAGAAGCTTTCCTTAGTGGTCAGCCTCAGACAAGTTTAAGTCGAATTTCTTAGTGATGGTCCATATCACAAATAAAAATTTGACTTAAAACCTCAGGCGGGCTAGGCGCTGAAGCTAGACAATTAATAGAGGGGATATATTCCCATGACATTTGATATGATTTTTGTATTGATCATGATTATAGCCATGCTGATTGCGTTACTATTCGAAGTAGCTCGACCAGACATGGTTGTTTTTTCAGTATTGGTAGTTTTTCTAATTTCAGGAATTCTAACTACGCAGGAGGCCCTAAGCGGTTTTTCCAATCAAGGAATGCTAACAGTTGCATTACTGTTTATTGTTGCAGGTGCCGTTCAGAAAAGTGGTTTGGTGGATCAATTGATGGCCAGATGGCTCCGGAATAGTAATAGCCAACTAGGATCCATGATACGTTTTTTTATTCCGACATCCGTATTTTCTGCCTTTTTGAATAATACACCAATCGTTGTTACCTTTACACCGATAATTAAGAAATGGTGTGAAGATAAACATATTGCGCCTTCCAAGTTTTTGATACCGTTATCTTATGTAACCATTCTTGGTGGAACAATAACCTTAATGGGTACATCTACAAACTTGGTTGTTCATGGTCTGCTGTTGGATATGGGATATCAAGGGTTCTCCTTGTTTACATTAACGCCTGTAGGTATTCCAGTAGCTATTGTAGGGATGATTTACATATTTTTCATAGGCCGGCATCTTTTACCCGACAATAAAGGATTTAGTCCAAAATGGAAAGAAAAATCAAAAGAGTATATCTCAGAAATGCAAGTGGAGGATTCTTTTAAGTATATAAATAAAAGTGTAAAAGAAGCTGGTCTTCGTGATTTAAAAGGTTTGTATTTGATCGAAATCATTCGAGAAAGTGAAAGGGTATCACCGGTTCGCTCAACAACGAAAATTTTTGTCGGGGATAGACTGATACTAACCGGACTGATTTCAACCATTGCGGACTTACAGAAAATAAAAGGCTTGAAATTGGAAACAGGTACCCATTTAGGGTTGGATCAATTAAAAAATGGATCCACAAACTTAGTTGATGCGGTAGTTTCTCATCAATCTTCATTGTTAACTAGGTCAATTAAGCAAAGTCAATTTCGTTCGAGGTACGATGCTGGTGTCATTGCTGTGCATCGAAATAATGAACGAATCAAAAGCAAGGTAGGGGATATTACCCTAAGACCCGGGGATACACTACTGTTACTAGCAGGGTCTCAATTTATTGAGAGAAATAATCAATCGAATGACTTTTATGTTGTATCATCACGTGATACGCCAGAAACGTTAAACCGAAATGCGAAAAAAGGGATTTTTTCAGTCGGAATTTTATTAACCATGATTATACTCGTTTCGTTTGGTGTATTGAGTATGTTTGAGGCTATGGCACTTGGAGTGTTTATATTGTTGTTTTCTCGCGTAATTTCTGTTGAAGAGGCTAAGCGGTATGTGCAATTCAACGTCTTACTATTAATCGCGAGTTCCCTGGGAATAGGTGCTGCAATGACGAAAACAGGACTTGCGAGTTGGATTGCGGATAAGTTAATGACAGTTGGGGCACCGATTGGACTCATAGCCATTTTAGTAATCATGTATAGCTTAACAAATATATTCACAGAATTAATTACCAATAGTGCTGCTGCGGTATTAATGTTACCAATTGGCTTGGAAATAGCTGAAGCATTAAATCTTGATCCAATGGGTTTTGCAGTTCTAGTTGCAATAGCTGCATCGTCAAGTTTTATAACACCAATTGGCTATCAAACAAATCTAATTGTTTATCGACCAGGCGGATATAAATTTATGGATTTTGTTAAGGTTGGAACACCACTAAGTATTTTAGTGATGATTACATCTGTTACATTTATTTATCATATATGGTTTTAGGAGGATTATATCATGACAAAATCAACGAATATCGTCTGGCATGATTCAAAGGTGTCAAAAAAAAATAGACAGGAATTAAATAATCATAAAAGTCCAGTCCTTTGGTTTACTGGATTATCAGGATCAGGCAAGTCAACTGTTTCTGTTGAGCTTGAAAAAGAACTTCATACATTGGGAATCCATACCTATCGTTTAGATGGCGATAATGTACGTCATGGTTTGAATAATAATATTGGGTTTAGCCCGGAAGACCGTACAGAGAACATCCGTCGAATTGGAGAAGTATCCAAGCTGATGGTTGACGCAGGCTTGCTTACGTTAGCTGCATTTATTTCTCCATATCGTGCGGATCGTGACAAGGTACGCGCCATTCTTGATGAAGGTGAATTCATTGAAATTTATGTAAAAGCAAGTGTCGAAACATGTGAATCCCGTGATCCAAAAGGACTTTACAAAAAAGCTCGTGCTGGAGGAATCAAGGGACTCACTGGTATTGATGCTCCGTATGAAGAGCCAACTAATCCGGAGATAGTTGCTGATACGGATAAACTTTCTATAGAAGAATCTGTCCAGCGTATTGTTATGTACTTAAAAGAAAAGGGATATCTTAAGTAATAAAAAACTTATTTGACAGATCATGATTTGTTGGGAAAGAAATGGTACTAAGAACAGAAGTTTATTGTGGTTTCTAACTAATTCAATGCAAAAAAACACTTCTCACAGAATGAGAAGTGTTTTTGTATAAGTTAAGGTTACTTACGCTTTGTTAACGTTAGTAGCTTGTGGTCCGCGGTTTCCTTCTTCAACTTCGAAAGTTACTGCTTGGCCTTCTTCTAAAGTTTTGAATCCTTCGCCTTGGATTGCTGAGAAGTGTACGAATACGTCGTCTCCACCTTCAACCTCGATGAAACCGAAACCTTTGTCTGCGTTAAACCATTTTACTGTACCGTTATTCATTAAAAATTCCTCCATGTGCATATTGCACGTTATTACTATTCTTGCTCTTCATCATAATTCAAGACGAGAATCACTTAAAAGTTGGTTCTGCAATCCTTAATTTACTACCGAACAACAATAATTAACCTTAGTATAGCATGATTATTTTAAAACAGCAACTTTTTCAGAAAAAAACTTTAAAAAATACATTCATTGAGTGTTTTAATATGTCGAAATCATTGATATGATAGGGTTTAATACATATTTATTAAAATTGAGAAAAGAAAAGAGGATTTCCATGAAGAGCAGTCAAAATTGTCCATTCTGCGTATCGCTTTATGATGAAGAACAAAAAATCATCTTTGAAAATGACTCCTGTTACTACATACAGAAAAAGAAGGAACAAACCATACTAGAAGGAAGCGGTTTAATCATACCCAAAAATCATGTGGAAACGGTTTTTGATTTATCTGAACAAGAATGGAAAGATACTGGAGATTTGATGCAAAAAGCTAAAGATTTTCTTGACGAAACATCTGCGCCTGATGGATATAGTGTTGGTTGGAATACTGGTGAGGTTGGGGGTCAATCGATTCCACATGCTCATTTTCACATTATTCCGAGGTTTGAAGATGAGCCTTATGCCGGAAAAGGAATCCGACATTGGATAAAGCAACCTGAAAACAAACGACCAAAAAAGAGGTAGGCATTGACCTTGTTTATTCTTATTTGCTGAAGGGAAAAGTCTAAGTAGATAAACAAGGAGGCAATATATACATGGTGAAAAATTTTGATTTAATCGTAATTGGGACAGGTCCAGGAGGTGCTAGTGTAGCATCAAAGTGTGCCAGTGCTGGCTGGAACGTTGCCATTTTAGATGAACGTGAGTATGGTGGCACATGTCCATTACGTGGTTGTGATCCAAAGAAAGTATTAGTAGGAGCGGCTGAACTTATAGACCGAAATAAGCGGATGCAAGGAAGCGGAGTTCAATCCACTGTTCAAATAAACTGGCAGGAGCTGATAAAGTTTAAAGATACTTTCACAGATCCAGTACCAGAATCTATGGAGAAAAGCTTATCTGAATCGGGTGTTACAACATTACATGGTACAGCAAAGTTCGTCGGTGAAAACGACATTCAAATCGGCGATCAAAAACTTACTGGTAAAAATATTGTTATTGCTACAGGAGCTATTCCAACACCACTTCCAATCGAAGGTTCAGAACATCTTACCATAAGTGATGAATTCCTAGATCTTAAAGAATTACCGAAGCACATCGTATTTGTGGGTGGCGGCTACATATCATTCGAGTTTGCCCATATTGCAGCACGAGCAGGTGCAGAAGTTCACATCGTTCATCGAAGCGACAAACCTTTAAAAGCATTTGACCAAGAGTTGGTTAACGAACTGCTAGATAAATCCAAGGATATTGGCATTCATGTTCATCTTAATAAGCCAGTAAATTCTGTAGTGAAATGTGAAAATGGCTATACGGTTAATTCGGATGAGGTTTCTTGGGATACTGATTTAGTTGTTCACGGTGCTGGACGAGTTCCTGCAATTGAAAAATTAGATCTAGAAAAAGGAAATGTTAAAAGTGGAAAGAGTGGTGTAACTGTAAATGAATTTTTACAAAGTTCATCAAATGAGCATGTCTATGCGATTGGTGATGTAGCAGATACGGAAGGACCGCCGTTAACCCCGGTTGCTAACATCGATGCAGGTACGGTTATCAGTAATTTATTAAAAGGAAATCAGAAGAAATCGATGTATAAAGGAACACCATCTGTAACGTACACTGTTCCAAAACTTGCGTCAGTTGGTATTTCTGAGGAGAAAGCGCGTGAGACTGGCAAAGATATTGATATCAATCATTTGGATACATCTAGTTGGTTCACCTATAGCAGAACCAACGAAACCCATGCTGCTGTTAAAATCATTACGGATAGAAGTAATGAGCTTATTTTAGGTGTGCATTTACTTAGTGATGAAGCTGATGAATTGATTAACTATTTTGCAATGGCTATTCAACTAGACCTGACAACTGATCAACTTAAAAACATTACTTTTGCTTATCCATCTGCGGCATCGGATATTGGTGCACTAGTCTAATCATTGACAAGCGGTATTAAGTACGATAGTTTTCCTATTAGTGTACTTAATAGGGAGTTGTTTTTAATTGGAAAACGTTTTAGTTATCGTTCTGGCGATAATCTTTTATTTATTGTTAAAAAGAATCATGCCGGTAATTGGTGTGAGACGTAAGAGCCCCTCTGAATTGCATGGCCATTTGAAGGATAAAGGTAAACAATTTATCGATGTTCGTTCAGCTGAAGCATATAAGCAAGATCATATACGTGGTTTTGAAAATATTCCATTGGGTGAGTTATCGTCAAGTATTGAAAAACTTGAGCGAAGTAATGAAATTGTTCTCATTAGTGATAACAAGAGGCAAATGAAAAAAGCGAGTGCAAAAATGAAAAGAAGAGGATTTCGATACGTTACAACTGTACAAGGTGGTATTCAAAGTTGGAACGAAGGAGGAAACAAATGATGGCCTCATCCGAATCAAATGAAGTTTATAAGCTCTATCAACGATTAATAGATGCATGGAATAATCGCGACGCAAATGAAATGGCGGAACTTTTCACAAATGAAGGTGAACTGATAGGGTTTGATGGGAGTTTAACAAGCGGTAGTGATGAGATTTATTCCCATCTCAAACCAATTTTTGAAGAACATCCAACACCACCTTTTGTGTATAAAGTTAAAGGGGTGCGAAAACTAGATTCAGATACAGAGATTTTGCGGGCTATAGCTGGTATGGTTCCGCCAGGACATTCAGATCTTGATCCTAATCTAAATACCCACCACACGCTCGTAGCTGTTAATAAAGATGGAAATTGGCAGATTGAACTTTTTCAAAACACCCCAGCTCAATTTCATGGTAGACCGGAATTAGTTGAAAAAATGACAAATGAATTAAGGGATATAGCAAATTAATAAAAATGGACTTCCGCACATAGGAAGTCCATTTTTTCATACTAATTTCTAAGTATCTTTATATATATAAACTAGGGTGGAGGTGACATTCGTGTGGGAAGAATTTAAAGCATTTGCAGTGAAAGGCAATGTTCTTGATTTAGCAATTGCAGTTGTAGTGGGAGGAGCGTTTGGGAATATCGTCTCATCTCTAGTCGATAATATTATCACGCCCCTGATTGGAATTTTGTTAGATGGTATTAATTTTTCCAACTTAATGTACAAGATCGGTAGCGCACAAGTTACGTATGGCATCTTTATTCAATCGGTGATCAATTTTGTTATTATTTCATTTACTATTTTTATATCTATCCGGTTATTAATGAAGATTCAACCTAAAGAGGACTCAGTTGAAAATAAGCCCCCAAAAGTTGATTCCAAAGAAAAACTCCTTATTGAAATACGTGATTTACTAAAAAACAAAAATAGGAAATAAGTCATTTATTATTCAACGAACTCCGGGGGTGACAGGCACCGACCAATCTGTTAACATAACTATGACAACTAAATAATGAAAGTTGTGGGGGGACCAGTGCATGCTGGTTGAGATTGTATCCGTTAGATACTGACCCTTGGAACCTGATCTGGTTGAAACCAGCGTAGGGAACATGTTCAGACGATAATGATAATGTATTTTCGTATGCGCCCTAGGACCGTTCCTATGGCGCTTTTTATATGTCTTTTTTATCATACATAATCCCTAACGCTTGTGAACAATCCGATCAATCCAAAACCCAAAGTACGGAAAAAAAAGAGGGGGAATGGAATATGAAAAAAGTATTACTAGCATTAACCTGTGTCCTTGTTCTTATTGCATGTAGTAAGGGCGATGAAACCAGCACGACAACAAAGAATCAAGAATTACAGGAAATATCGATTGTCCTTGATTGGACACCAAATACCAATCACACAGGAATTTATGTCGCACAAGCAAAAGGATATTTTGTTGATCAAGGTTTAGATGTGGAGATTGTTATGCCTGGAGAAGTAGGTGCAAACCAGTTGGTTGCCTCAGGTAAGGCCGATTTCGGTGTTAGTTATCAAGAGGGAGTCACCCAGGCCCGTGTGCAAGGCGTACCAATTGTATCAATTGCTGCTGTCATTCAGCATAATACTTCAGGATTCGCATCACCAAAAGAAAAGGGAATCGATTCATTAAAAGATTTTGAAGGTAAAACATATGGAGGGTATGGCGCTCCTGTGGAAAAAGCAATACTTTCCTCTTTAATGAAAAAAGAAAATGCTGCTATTGAAAAAGTAGACATCGTAAATATGGGTAATACAGATTTTTTCACAGCGGTAAAGCGTGATATCGATTTTGCTTGGATATATTATGGATGGACTGGAATAGAGGCAGAACTTCGAAATGTCGAATTAAACATGCTCTATTTAACAGACTACTCTGAGAAGCTGGATTACTATACGCCAGTACTTGCAACAAATGAAAAAATGATTGAAGAAAACCCGGAAACTGTGAAAAAGTTTATAGCAGCAGTTTCAAAAGGATATGGATTTGCAATAGACCAACCAGATAAGGCAGCGGAAATATTAATTGAAGCGGTTCCAGAAATAGATGCGGAATTAGTAAAAGCAAGTCAAAAATGGTTATCACCAAAATATCAAGCAGATGCAGAACAATGGGGAGTGCAAAAGCTTGAGGTTTGGGAGAATTATGCGGGCTGGATGTATGAACATGATCTACTAGAAAAAGAGTTGAATAGTAATGCAGCATTCACAAATGAATTTTTACCTAAAAAAGAGGAGGAGTAAGTATGAGCAATTCATTAGTAAGCATTCAAATTATACCAAAGACAAAAAACGGGGAGAATGTTATTCCATACGTAGATGCAGCGATTGCCGTCATAGAAGAATCGGCTGTTAAATATGAAGTTCATCCACTTGAAACAACCATGGAAGGAGACTTGTCAGAGCTCCTGGTGGTCATTGAAAAAATGAATGAAAAGATGGTTGAACTTGGGAGCGAAAGTATCATTTCACAGGTGAAAGTTTTCTATAAACCTAGTGGTGCATCCATGGATGAGTTAACGAAGAAGTACCGCTAATGAAAACTATGATGCAAAAAGGATGGAGACCTACAGTAGTTCTCCTCCTTCTATTTATATTATGGGAGGTGGGTAGTAAACTATTCGAAATACCGACATGGCTCCTTCCAGCACCGTCGCAAATTTGGCAAGTTGGTATTGATGAATGGCAAGGCTATCAGCACCATCTAGTATCAACGATAACATTAACATTGGTTGGATTTTCAATTGGAAGTCTAGTTGGAATAGTTGTTGCAAGCTGTCTGCACTTACTTCCATTGGTTAGAGAGGTATGTTATCCATTAATAATTTTATCGCAAAATATTCCTATTATCGTACTGGCACCATTACTTGTCATTTGGTTTGGTTTTGGGATGCTACCAAAGGTTATCATTATTACACTAGTTTGCTTTTTTCCTATTGTCGTAGCGGCATTAGATGGATTTAGGCAAACAGATCGTGATTTAAAGCATTATATGAAAATGGCTGGCGGAACAAGAAGCCAAATTTTTCGTAAACTCGAATGCCCACATGCGATGCCATCTGTTTTTTCTGGATTTAAAATATCCGCCACCTATAGTGTAATGGGGGCAGTAATAGCTGAGTGGCTTGGAGCCAGTGAAGGAATAGGTGTGTATATGACTTTAGCATCCTCTTCATTCCGAACCGATCGAGTATTCGTAGCGATAATGTTGATTATGATGTTGAGTCTATTATTTTTTGCATGTATCAATCTTCTAGAGAAGAAATTAGTCAAATGGAAACCAGAGAGGAGTTAATATGGGAAAACTTCTAGTAAACAAGCTATCCAAATCATTTGGAAATAAATCTGTTCTGGATAAAGTAACATTTACGGTGAATGAAGGGGAATTTGTTACCATACTTGGACCGTCTGGAAGTGGGAAAAGTACATTATTTCATTTGATTGGTGGCATCATTAACCCCGATTCAGGCGATATCTATTTAGATGAAAACCAAATCAATGGGAAAAGAGGGTCAATTAGTTATACACCACAAGCCCCTTCACTATTACCGTGGAGAACAATTCTTCAAAATGTTTTACTTGGTGCAGAACTAAGAGGTGAGAAAAATGAGGAGGAGGCATTGAAAATGATTGAGCGTGCTGGATTGAATGGCTATGAAAAGGCGTATCCCCATGAACTTTCAGGTGGGATGAGGCAGCGTACCGCATTCATTCGCAGCTTATTAAGTCCCCAAGCACTGATTTGCTTAGATGAACCATTTTCAGCCTTGGATGAATTTACCCGGTTGGATATGCAAAAATGGTTGTTGTCAATTTGGGAAGAGTATAAGCGATCGATTCTTTTTGTCACACATAACATTGAAGAAGCGATTTATTTATCAGACCGTATTATTGTCTTGTCAGCCAATCCTGCAACTGTTAAAAAAGAATTTACCATACCTTTTAAGCGACCAAGAAATGAAGATTTACTTTTAACAGAAGGATTTTTGCAATGGAAAAAAGCCATATATCAGCAATTAAGTAATCTCGGTTAAAAAGATCACAAAAATGTGTTGCCTTTTTCTCCCTTGGGATTTAAACTATAAAACGTTGTGATTTTGGATAACAAGGGGGCCTGCAACATGAAGGATAAAGATAATGAAATGGTTAGAAAAAATTTCACAGATATACTTTGGTATATACCACTGATTGTTTTTGTTGTTGGGGTTATTGTCATGAATGTTAATTAAATATCTTTAAGATATAAGGTCAACGTCTTTCAGAGGTGTTGCCCTTTTTTGTTTTGATTGATGAATATAGAAAGGAATTCATACTGTTGATATAGAAGTAATTAATGATGAAAAAAGAAAGTTGGAGTGATCAACTTGATGGATAAAATAAATATGGCTTCATCTATTGTATCTGTTGGATGTATTGTATTGTTTCTTGTTGCAGCCTCTTCAGAAGAATTCGGTAATTTTATTACTGCCATTAGTGGATTGCATCCATTTTATATTGTGTTATTTTTAACACTCGCCACCTTTCTATTCGGCGTGATAGGTTTTGGAGGAGTGTATAATTGGATTTCAATGCTAAGAAGCATAATGACGATCATACTTACATTAGCTTTATCGGCAATTATTATGTATATTTTATTTTTAACGAATTTGTTTCAACCTACATAAAGGGGTTTGCGGTTATGTTTGTTATAGTCATCTTTCTTGTATTTTTTATTAACGTGGTAATGTGCTTTTATATCAGAAAAGTTAATAAAAAGAAACAAATGCAGATATAAGATATTTGTAACTGGGCTGATATTAGCTGTTATATTAGTAGCATTGCTATTTTTTTCACGAAAGGAAAGCATAAAGGTTTTAAGGAAGCACCGGTATAAGAAAAATTCGCCATTCGCTATTAAGGACGAGGCGAATGGCGAATTTTTCTAAAGTACTTCATATCGTTTGGATAGTTTAAAGGAAGGTGCACATGATGAAGGTTCTAACAGTGACAGGCTATAAATCAATGGAATTAGGTATATTTAAAGCGGACGATCATAAAATATCGTTCATCAAGGCTGCAATCAAAAAAAGATTGATTATGCTTATTGAAGAAGGCCTGGAATGGATATTAATATCAGGTCAAATGGGTGTCGAATTGTGGACTGGGGAAGTAGTTTTGGATTTACAAGAAACGTATGATGTAAAACTTGGTATCATTCCGCCATTTGAGAATCAAGAAAATCGGTGGCCAGAGCCGATTCAACAATCGTATCAAGAACTTATTATGGCAGCTGATTTTCATCAACCGCTGTATAAGGGAGAATATAAGGGTGGTTTTCAATTCAAAGCGAAAAATGATTGGTTTGTTGAAAAAAGCGATGGGTGCCTAATCCTATTAGATGATGAACACCCAGGAAGTAATCAATTTTTTTATGAAAAGGCAAAAAAGGCAAGGAATTATCCCATATATTTAATCACTCCAACCGATTTGGATGATGCAGTAGAAGAGCAACGGATGGCAGATCCAGATTATTGGAGCTGAGCATGTTACATCGGTTTAAGTTGCCATTCTAACTAATGGTATAAGTTCTAATAAAGCGGCTGAAGTTTACAATTTAAATTGATGTAAGCCAGTAATTTCATCACAAAAATAAAGGCGACGACATTGTCATCGCCTTTATAGTCACTACCAATCTACCACAAATGATCTAGCATCTCATTTTGATATAAATTTGTGTTTATCCTACATTGTTCGGCTTCAATCGCGTATTGCCAACCGTAAAGCAACGAGTTTTCTGGCCCTTGAGGATTGTATTCCGGAGCGTTCTCTTTAGTGGTGATTTCACTCTGTGGAAATGCCGTCCACACAATTGTATTTCCTCTTGCTTCTTGATTCATTGCGTTATAGGCCTTTAATAGGGCGCTTCCTTCGCCAAAAACACCATAAATTCCCGGCTCATAAACAGAATCGGATAATGTATCATACCAACCTTCCATGAAAGCAGAATCTACTGGATAAACTGGCTCGATATCACCAAATATAGCAACTCCGTATAAGACGCCAAGGTCTTCGGCATATGCAATTGCCTCTTCAGCTTCTTCTTCTCCATGATCATAGCCAGTTGCATCTGTAAAATGGTTGTGTATGAGTAATATTCTTACACCTTGTTCATGCAGAAAGATTACCTCATTGGTATCTAATCCGGTTGAAACTCCATCCTTATCACCTAAATAACGTCCCCATATTTCTGGATGTCCAAAATTTTCATTTACACATTGATACAAGCCTTCATCCGTTGAACTAGCGGAATCAACACCCCAATATATTTTGATACCTTTGCTAATATTTTCCTCATTAGTCAATGTATTATCCGAGGAAGTTTGTTCATAAAAAATAAATATGTTTAAAATGATTGGGATCGCAAAGACGATAATCAAACCTATGGTTAAATAAATCGTGTACTTATTCATTAAAACCCTCCTTTCACACTTTAGCAGTATATTGGTGCTAAGGGAGGCTTGTGTAGGCAAAGAATAAGGTCATAAAAAAAGAGGCGAAACCCCTTTTGATAATCGGCAAATACGACAAGATACGGGTGGTGACAGCACAGAGAAAACAGATATCACGAAATAACGGCGTACATTTTATATTATCTAATTATATATCCGCGAAAAATCCTTTAAAAAAGCTTGGCTTATCTACCAATATTAAATTAATGTTTCAACCCAGTCTGGTGTAACTAACCCACATAATAGCTCAAGTTCCTCTTCACGCTTATCCAAATAGGAGCTAACTTGACGTAGGTCGTTATCAATATATGCTGGGTGAGTCATTACTTCCACAGAGTTAACATCTAATGCGCATAATTCATCAAAAACATCTTCACTAACGCCATCATTATAAAAATTTAACCATAGTTTTTCTGTTAGTAGAATGTCTTGATTATCTGTCAAGGTTTTCACATGTCGAACTGGTACATTGTATTCTGTTGCTAGTTTAATAATCACCTCTTTAAGTGGTTCCCATCCGTGTACATGATGGTGACTATCAAGGTGATGAAGAGGCAATCCTGTCATTAAAAATGCTTCAATTTGTGTGCGCCATTCTTTTTCTACCTGATGCACATCAGGATGTTCCATATTGCGGAATGTATTATCATATTTAAATGTTCCATTACTAGTTACTAGATTTGGTACTGCTTTGCTGAGTGGCTTTCCCCATGTTAATACAAGGTGAACACCTATCTTTAATGACGGATGTAGCTTAGCTTGTGCCACTGCATAATCTACCACATAACCATTCATCATTAATGTGGTAGAGCCAACAACACCATCGGTATGCGCCTTTATGATGCCGTCTGTTACTCCTTTGGTTAAACCAAAGTCATCTGCGTTAAATAAAACTTTCATTGTTTTCCCTCCATAGGATAATCTCGTTCGATTACAAAATTTGTTTTATCCCCACGGAAATAAGACCTAGAGTACTCTATCTTTTTACCTTTCTCATCTTCAGCGACTGTTTCGATATAAAAACACGGTAAACCGAGTTCGCAATCGAGATAAGAACAAGATCGTTCATTGGCTAGTGCAATTTCAACATGTTCAGTTGTTTTCGCAATATGAACTTTAAATTCCTCTTTCAAGGCCCTGTATAAAGATGTCTCTGCATGTGTTTTTTTTATTCCAGGAGCGGCACTCCAAGGGATGTAAGAAACTTCATATTGAATTGGTTCATTATTTGCTTTTCTAACCCTCTCAATACGTTGAATCGGATCATCAACCGAAACTTCTAATGATTGTTGAATGAGTTCTGATGCTGGTACAACAGTAATGCTTATTAATGTTATTTCGGCTGTTTTTCCTTGAACTGCTATTTGATCACTATACCTTTTTACAGTCTGGGAGAGTGTCTGTTTTACTTTCTTTTCAGCCACATATGTGCCTTTTCCTTGTACACGAAAAAGATACCCTTCCAAAGTGAGCTGATATAGCGCTGTCCTAACTGTGGTTCTGCTAACATTAAAATCTTTGCAAAGCTCAAGTTCAGTAGGGATTTGTTCACCTTTTTTATATTTATTGGATTTTATCCGTGTTAGCATCTCATCTTTAATATAGGCGTGTAATGATTGATTTTTTTCCATGGTATTCTCCTTCGACTCATGTATGCCTAAAGTGTACAAGATAATACATCTTAAGACAATGTTCAATATTTGTTATTACAATAAATAATAAATGTATAGACGTTTTTAAATTTGTATGATACATTTTAAACAACAAGTAAACATATACATGAATAGTAGGATTTATTAGTAAGCTATCACTTTTTTTAAAAGCGCTTTCAAAAAACAACATGATAAGGAGTTTGCAAAAATGACACTAAAATTAGTAGTAGTGGGTGGGGGATCAAGCTATACACCAGAGATAATTGAAGGGATTATTCGTCGTCACGATAGCTTTCCGGTAACAGATATCGTGCTTGTTGATATTGAAGCTGGGGAGAAGAAACTCGAAACGATTGGAAAGCTAGCATCAAGAATGATCGAGAAATCCAGCAAATCTATTAAACTAACATGGACACTCGATCGAAAGAAAGCACTTGAGAAGGCAGATTTTGTTTCTACACAAATACGTGTTGGGGGGTTAGATGCTCGATCAAAAGACGAACGTATTCCACTAAGTCATGGATTTGTTGGTCAGGAGACAAACGGTGCGGGTGGTATATTCAAAGCGTTTCGTACAATACCAGTATTATTAGAACTTGCTGAAGACGTTCATAACATTTGTCCAGATGCGTGGATTATCAACTTTACGAACCCAGCTGGTATTGTAACAGAAGCACTTTTAAAGCATTCGGCCCATAAGAAAGTAATCGGTGTCTGCAACATTCCATATAACATGCGTCATTCAACTGCTGAGATTTTAGATGTTTCACCAGATGATGTGAAGATAGAGTTTGTTGGCATGAACCATTTTGTCTTTGGTAAGAAAGTGTATGTGAAAGGGATGGATCGTACCATCGAAGTTTTAGGGGAATTAGTTGGAAATGGACTTAATTATTCTCCAGCAAATATTGTCAGTCTTGGCTGGTCAAAGGAATTTATTGAAACGTTTAAACTTTTGCCGAATCCATACCACCAATACTATTTTCAAACTAAAGACGTATTGGAAAAGGACATCAAGGCCTTTGAAGAACATGGTACACGTGCAGAAGTTGTACAGGAATTAGAAAAATCACTTTTTGAAATATACAAAAACCCTGAACTACGTGAGAAACCAAGTGAGCTGGAAAAACGAGGGGGGGCATTTTATAGTGATGTAGCCTGCAGTCTGATGGATTCTATCTATAATAACAAAGAAGATATTCAGACAGTAAACACTTTAAATAATGGAGCAATCCCAGATCTTCCCGATGATGCTGTTATCGAAGTAAACTGTGTCATTACAAAACATGGTCCGAAACCGTTAGTGGTTGGTCCGTTACCACACACAATAAAAGGCATTATCTATCAAATGAAAGCGTTTGAAGAGCTTGTTATCCATGCAAGCCTGTCAGGAGACTACAATGATGCCTACTTAGCATTTGTGATGAATCCATTAATTGCTGATGAAAAGCATAGCAAGGTAGTACTTGATGAACTGCTGGAAGCACATAAATCTTATTTACCGCAATTTAACTCAGGGGGGATGTAGAATGAATAGTAAGTTTATGCAAAAATTTATTGAAATTGCTGGGCGTATTGGTGCCCAACGACACCTGGTTGCCATACGTGATGGATTTGTCGCGATCATGCCATTAGTAATTATTGGGTCACTAGCTATCCTGGTCAATAACTTTCCACCACTTGGCAATTTTAGCTTTGTTGAATGGATGAATGAAATATTTGGCGAAGGAAATTGGCAGCAAGTGGGAGGCAGTATATGGAATGGAACATTTGCTGTACTTGGTTTACTAATCGCTTTTTCTATTGCATATAATTTGGCTAAATCATATAATGTTGACGGACTGTCAGCAGGTTTGATAGCAGCCGCGTCATACATTATGCTTGTTCCAGTTACGGGGGATTTCGGATTAAGTATGGCTTGGTTAGGAACACAAGGATTATTTGTCGCAATTGTTGTTGCATTAGTATTGACAGAGTTGTTTAGGATTTTAGTGAATTCAAAAATGACGATAAAGATGCCAGAAGGTGTTCCAGATGGCGTAGCAAGATCATTTACAGCACTTATACCAGCTACTCTTATATTGATCTTAGTAGGATTATTCCAAGCGCTTATGAGCGTTTTTGCAGATATAAGTGTATTTGAATTAATTTTTAGTGCAATTCAAAAACCTTTACAGGGCCTAGGTAATACATTACCTGCAGCAATAATCATTGCACTTCTAAATCATATATTATGGTTTTTTGGTTTGCATGGCACAAACATTATCGGCTCGGTTATTGAACCAATTTATTTACCATTAATAGAGAATAATTTAAAGTTGTTCCAAAATGGCATGTCAGCGTTTGATGTACCAAACATAGTTACAAAGCCGTTTTTAGACTCATTTGTCTTTATGGGTGGATCAGGGACAACAATTGCACTTTTACTAGCAATATTTATTGTAATCCGGAATGAGAAAAAACATCCCTATCGTGAAGTTGCAAAACTATCCGCACCAGCTGGAATATTTAATATTAATGAACCAGTAATCTTCGGTTTGCCGATTGTATTAAATCCAGTAATGTTAATACCGTTTGTTTTAGTACCTGTTACATTAACCATTATATCGTACGTAGCACTTGCAACTGGAATCGTACCAAGGACAGTCGTAATCTTACCGTGGACAACACCGCCGATTCTAAGTGGTTATCTTGTGACAGGTGGTAGCTGGCGCGGAATTGCTTTGCAAGTAGTTAACCTAACAGTTGCTGTTCTGCTCTATATTCCATTTGTCATGGCAGGAGCAAGAGAAATGAAACAACGGATGGAGGGATAAACAACAATGATTAAAACCTTGGAAGAAATGCAGATGCTCTCATTCAACATCATTCTTCATGCTGGCAATGCACGATCTAATGCAATGGAAGCAATTTCTTTAGCTAAAGAATATAACTTTGATAAAGCACGTGAGAAAATAACAGAGGCAGACCAAGAATTTGCAAAAGCACACCATGAACAAACAAAACTTCTACAGGAAGAAGCAAATGGCGAAAAAAATGATGTTACTGTTATCTTAGTTCATGCACAGGATCACTTGATGACTGCCATGACCGTAAAGGATTTAGCTAATGAGATGATTGATATGTACGAACGAATGCAACGATTGGAGGATAAATAAAATGAAAATTGTTCTTGTATGTTCAGCGGGCATGTCTACATCTATGCTTGTAAATAAAATGAAAAAATCAGTTGAAGAGCGAGGAATTGAAGCGGATATTCAAGCGGTAGCAGAATCCGAGTTGAAAAATCATTTAAATGACCTGGATGTTGTGTTAATCGGTCCACAGGTTCGTTATCTGGAGAAGAAAATCAAAGCACAGGTAGAACCAAGGGGTATTTTAGCAGACATTATTGATCAGAGGGCATATGGGATGATGCAAGGGGATAAAGTATTAGAACAAGCACTCAACTTAATCAAGAAATAACTAAGAATGGCTTGCAGACATTGCAGGCCATTTTTATTAAATTACTCTCAATAACTACTTCTCCTTATCTTTTAATCGACATTAATCAACAATGAACGAGTGGTGACAGGCGAAGTGAAAAACGATACAATAAAGAATATATAGAAAATTTCAGGGGGGGGAATGACGGTGAGTGTATCGTCGATTAAATTAACTGAATTAACGAAGTCTTACGGAAAACAGGAAGCGGTACATAGTATTGATTTAAATGTTAATAAGGGAGAACTTTTCGGATTTCTCGGTCCAAATGGCGCTGGAAAAACGACAACAATAAAAATGATGACGGGGCTATTGGAACCTACTAAAGGAAACGTGGAGATAGGCGGAAGTGACATATGGAAAGATCCAATCAATGCAAAAAAAATGATTGCGTACGTTCCGGATCAACCGAATCTTTATCCGAAACTAACGGGATGGGATTACCTCCATTTTGTCGCATCTGTTTTCAAACTGGAAAAGAATGATTACATAAATAGAGCAAAGGAATTACTAGAAATTTTTACATTAACAGATCGTGCAGATGATTTGATAGAAAGTTATTCACATGGAATGAAACAAAAAATAGCAATATGCGGAGCGCTTGTACATAATCCTGATGTGCTTTTTCTAGATGAACCAACAGTGGGTTTAGACCCTAAAAGTGCTCGTAACTTAAAGAAACTACTACGTGAATTATGTAATGAAGGAATGACTGTTTTTATAACCACACATATTCTTGAAATCGCTGAGCAATTATGTGATCGTATTGGAATTATTTTAGATGGCTCGATCATAGCCCTTGGCTCAATGGAAGAATTGAAAAAACAAGAAGGAAACGCTGACAGGAGTCTAGAAGACATATTCTTAGAATTGACGGGTGACGAAGATCAACAAGCACTAATTTCCGAAATTTCAAAGGTTGAGCAAGGTGACTTTAAATGATGAAAATATTACTGCGCAGTCAGCTGAAAATATTCACTAATACCATGAAGACGCAAGCCTACAAAAATTATGTAGGTTATGCAATTTCAGCAATCCTTTTAGGAATAGTAGTATATTTTATGTCTAAAGGGGTTTGGAGTATTAGCCAATCTTTACCTAGACCAATTCTTGAAGGTATCATTTCGTATGGTTTTATAGCTGTCATTGGATTTATTTTATTGGTCGGCTTACCGCAAGTATTTAAGCATTTATACGCTGCAACAGATTTACAAATGTTATTCACCATGCCAATACCAACACGACATATCTTCTGGGTTAAATACATGCAAAGCTTCATCGGAATTCCATTTGGTCTTTTTTTAGTATTTGTCATTCCGTTAGTTGTTTATGGGATTGCCGTTAGCGCAAATATTCTTTTTTACCCAGTATTAATTTTGGTCGCTCTAGCGTTTGTAATTATAGGTCTTTCGATGGCTTATTTACTAAACTTGGTCCTTATTCAATTAATACCAGGAAACCGTGCAAATGAATTTATGACGATTATGAGCGCGCTTTCAGGGTTAATTGTGTATTTACTTTTTGTATTCCCAAACATCGTGAGTGATCAATCAATGACAGAAAGATTGATGAGTGGTTTACCATTAATGCCAGAATGGGTTCCAGTGAGTTGGGGAAGCTCTGCCATCATGGAATCTACAACTGGATCAAGTCAATTTTTATTGCCCTTGTTATTAGTTTTATTACTTGCAGGCGTTAGCGTGGTTATTGCTACCTCACTTGTGGAAAGAGGCTTTCGAACGGGCTGGATCAGATTAAGTGAAGGCAGTGGTAAAAAGTCAAAGAAACGCAGTAAGAAAAGTAAGACCAAAACATCTGTTCATCATCCAGCAATTGCTATTGGAATCAAGGAATGGTTTGCAATAAAACGAGACATGCGTGAATGGCTAGTATTCATGCCACTGATCTTTTTTATCATCTTTCCGGTCTTTGGATTTTTAAGTAGTGGAGCTGAACTTAGTGATCTACAAGGACATAATGATATTTCATGGCCAATCGCCCAAGGGGCCTTACTGTTTGTTTATGCAATTTTCAACGGTAGCATGGCAGCATCATCCGTTGCCCGCGAAGGCTCATCCATTTGGATATTACGTACACTACCACTTTCTGGACGCGACATAGCAGTTGGTAAGCTTTGGATCAGCTGGTTATTGCCGTTTATTTTGCTAACTGTTATTGAATGTATTGTTGGCGTTTTCCTTGGCTTTACACTTTTGCAATTTGCTATCGGCATTGTGTTAAAAGCAATTATCACAGTTGGGATTAGTTCAGTCGGCCTTTGGCTAGGAACAATTGGGGCAAAATATAATTCTAAAAATCCGCAAGCCCGACTTAAAGTTGGAACTGCAATTATTTTAATGATTTCATCCTATATCTATTTAGCATTAACAGCGATTCCTTATATATTTCTGATTGTGCCGATTGATGCAGTTGACGTGACTGCTGAAATGGGTAATACTAGTGGGTTCTTAGGATTTCTTGCTGATGTTGCCTTCACATTGCTGTCATGGAAAGTAAGCTTTCCGACATTAACGGGAGTAATTGGGGCCATCGTTATGCTAATTCTATCGATAGGAATCGCGGTAATATTTGTACGCTTAAGCGCTAAACGATTTGATAAAGGAATCGTGATTGACATGGGCCACGGAAGTAATTCTAAACCCTTAAAACCTGGTAAAAGTTTATATTAAAAGCTGTTTTCGTATAGTTTGTTGCTCATACCGCCGAAGTTGATATAAAATGCGACATAATAGCAACGTGATTTCCGCGGGCGGCTGGTGAGCCTCCTCGTGCTCCGCACTGCGGGGTCTCACCTATGCCTATAATCCCGCAGGAGTCGACTGCCCTCCGCTCCAATCACTGTAAAGTTAAGAGGTGAATGGGAGAGAATTATAGGTAAATCTCTAACCCTAGCGAAGGAAAAACACGGAGGCTCATCGCGAGCCCGCGGAAAGCGTAGTATTTTTCCGTAGCGGTCACAGCGCACATAACATGGTTTTAGTTACGTCGCATTTTATAGATTTTGTGTCAAAAACAACAATCTTTTAGAAGACAGCCATATTAAAATTAGAATAAGAGAAAGGAGGAGTCAGATGGAAGTAGCATTTTCGCTTGCGCCAATCTTACTCTACTTAATATTCATGGGAGGTGCGGTGTTTGTTTTATATCTTGTGATCCAAGCTGCAGTGAGAAATGGCATTATTCATCAATTGTCGGAAAATGGGTTAGGGAAAAGAAGGATGCGGATTCAAATGATAAGCAATAGGTAGGGGGAAATGAAACAGTGAAAAAGTGCGTTACCATTAGTTGATAGATACAGTGATTTATTATTCAGAGTACTTCTAAAGGGGGATTATTCATGGCACTACATACAGAAATTGTAGGAGAAGGCGAACCAATTGTCTTTCTTCATACAGGCTTGCAAACGGGAACAACAGATTTTGAACACCAAGTAGAATATTTTAAACAAAATTACAAGGTAATCCTTCCTGACTTAAGAGGGCATGGTAAGTCAAATTCCAATGATCTAGCAAACTATTTTGAGGATTGCGCACAGGATTTATCGGAAACCCTTGATCATTTAGGAATCGAATCAATCAACAAATATTGTCGGTTGCTCGTTGGGAGGAAATGCATGCAGTAGATGTCGAACATCAAACATAAATTTTGCAAAATGAAGATGCAATTTCCTTGTTTGATAGTATGCACGAGGGTGACTGGCGACAGTTTCTCTACATGGCTCGTGATCCAGACTGGTATCCGTTTGATGAAACGAAGGATTTAGCCACATTAAACATGCCCATTTTGTATATGGTTGGAGAAGACCAACCCGATGAGGTAAAAACCACAATGATATATCCTAAAACGAATAATAATGTACATGTGTCTATCATCCCTTTTGCAGGTTATCTATACGAAAATAGTAGAAGGATTTTTGAATAAGGTTGCGGATGAGATATAAAAATTCTCAAAAATGAATTTGGGATGAAGTTAAGTTGAATTAATGGGAAGGGTGTAAAAATGGTTGTTGAAGCATTCAAAACTTTTCATGATCAATTTTTACAGGAATGGAAGAAAACCATGGAAACAGGTGATACTACTTTTGTAGAAAGAATGTCTTCTGATTACTATGTTGCGTTTTTTACTGATAACACAAAGCTTACTTATTTCAACCGATCTGAGGCTATTGAAGGGTTAAGAGATTCTGTTGAAAATTCAATCGGTCGGTACACCAAGAAATTTGAGAACCGTGTAATACGAATGAAAGCGGCTGATCAAGCAATCGTATTTTATGAACAAGTTCTCCAAGAAAATGATCAAGAAAAAGCTAGGTTATTTACCATTGAAACTTGGAAAACTATCGATGGTGAATGGTTATTGACAAGAGAAGTTGAGGAAAGAGTCTAGTAGCTTAAGGAGCATGCATATGTTTACCACTTATATAGATCGAATTAACCAAGTTTATCCAAGATTAACGATTGATGATGTTCAGGTAAATGAAATTGGGCAAAATAATGACGTTATAATTGTAAATAAAGCTATCGTATTCCGGTTTCCTAAATACGAGCAAGGGATGGAAAACCTACGACATGAGACTATGATTTTGGAACATGTCAATCAGCGTGTGACTTTGCCAACTCCTGTTCCTATCTATCAATCATTTGAAATATTTGAGGTACGTAAGGTCTTCACGGGATATAAACTAATAACCGGGATTCCGCTGTGGAGAGATAATTTTACAAAAATTACAGACGAATTTCAACTAGATAAAATAGCATCTCAACTGGTAGGCTTTTTAATGGAACTACATGCTATTTCTGAAGAACAGGTGAGGAAAATCCTGCCAAAACAAAAATCTGGTATTCAAGCAAAGTTTATGGATTTATATAAACGTATTAAAGAAAAGCTTTTTCCATTTATGAGAGATGAAGCTAGGAAAGATGTTTCAGGCTTATTTGAAGAATTCCTAACACAGGTAAAAGATGATCAATTTAAACCTACCCTTATTCATGGTGACTTTGGTGCATCTAATATTTTATATAACTCAAGTAAACAAGAGATATCCGGTATTATTGACTTTGGGGGATCTGAATTAGGAGATCCTGCATATGACTTTGCAGGTATTCTGGCAAGCTATGAGGAAGCATTTTTCAATAAGTGCATAGCTCATTACCCGAATGGAAATCAAATTGCAAAAAGAGCTTTTTTCTATAAACGCACTTTTGCATTACAGGAAGCCTTACATGGGATTGAAAATGATGATAAGAATGCCTTTGAAAACGGGATGAAGGATTACATATAAAGTGAAAACTTCATTAAATGTCTAGTTTTCTTTTTTTACCGCCCGTCAAACTGCGATAATCGATAAAGAGGTGATTTTAATGACTAAAAAAGTAGCATTATCATTCAGTGGAGGAAAAGATAGTTGCCTTACGTTGTACAAACTACAACAACAAACTGTTAAAGTATCTTGTTTGATCACGACTATTTGGGAACAGAGCCAGGAAACTGTTGCACATGATGAAAAACGGGAAAAGATTGCTGAGCAAGCCAAAAGCATTGGAATCCCAGTCCATTTTATCGAAACCGATTTTGAAACGTATACAGAAGATTTTGTTCGTACCCTGGAAGATTTAAAAAAACAATACAACATTGACGGGATTGCATTTGGTGATATTTATTTAGATGGGCATCGTGAATGGGGAGAACAAGTAGCTGAAAAGGCTGATTTAGAAGCGCTTTATCCTATATGGACGAAACAAGAAAATGTTTTACGATTGCTACAGGAAGTAATAGATGTTGGTTTTAAAGCTCAGGTAATCAAAGTTGATGAAAAGAAGCTTCCTAAAAATTGGGTAGGCCGAAGATTGGATGAATCGTTCATTCATGATATCGTGCAAAAAAGTGTTTGTCCTATGGGTGAATCTGGGGAATATCATACAGCCGTATATGATGGCCCAATATATAAGCATTCGGTAAAATAAAAAATACCACTTCTATAAAGAAGCGGCAATGGATATTATAATCCTAATTGTTCAATTTGATCTAGTAGACCTGTGATGTCAGCAATGGTTTGATAGAGTTCCGATTGTTGTAGCTGATCGATTGCAACTTCACCATTTTGTAAGACCTGGTTGACCGTTTCTTCAAGTTGTTGATTTTTAGCTTTTAATTCTTGATGGATGTCTTCTGCAAGTGCGGGTACTTCAATACCATTGTATTCTTGAATATTTTCTTTTAGAGATGTTAATCGCGATTCTAATTCAGCTTTGGCTTCCGAGTTATTAGCTGCTTCGCTAACAAGCGAGGAAGTATCTTCTGCAAATGTGCTTAATTCATTTATATATTCAGTAGATTCATTGACATAGTTCAAGGAGTTATTTGCCTCCTCTAAGAAAGAACAACCACTAAGTGCCAACAAAGCAGTGACAAGTAACAGACTGATAAGTTTTTTCATCAGATTCCCCTTTCATGGTTCTGTATATACCATACCATTAAAGAATAAATAATACGAAACCGAACAACTTATGCTGCTTGTACTTTTTTACATGCCTTTAATTTCAGAAACTTTGACAAAGCAATTTCCCAATTTACATTTTGTCCCTCACGTACAGCATATAATAATCCATGAAAAATTGGTTGTATCCCATAAAAATTCTTCACCCTAATCCTTTCATTTTCGGTCATATGCATAGGCCCTCACTTTTTTATAACTAAAGTTTTATCATTGAATTGCAGGATTTTAACCATGAAAAGTTGAATAAATAAGGTAGACTGGTGTCGTGTGATATAAATTCTTTATTCGTGAGATTGGGGATGATTGTGTTGAGTGAGGATGAGTCCCATAAAAGTCGTGATCAGAAAAAGAAAGATGTAGAATACCAGGCAGAATATACTGATTTTATGACTGAGATGGTTAGAAAAGCCGAACGAGAAGGGCATTTTGATGATTTACCTGGTAAAGGAAAGCCGCTTAAGTTGGACAAAAATTACTATAACCCGTCTGATAAGCAACTTTATCAAACCCTAGCGAATAACCATGTACTACCAAGGTGGGTGGAACTGGGTAAAGAAATTGATTTACTGAAAGAAAAGATTGTTAACCTAGAAGGAAAAGAGAAGTATAAGAAAATAAAAGAGGCCAACAAAAAAATAAAAGAATACAATTATACATGTCCAACATTTTTGCAAAAAAATAAGTTGAGTGAATAGTAGTGTTTCTACAAGAAGGTAGTAAAAATTAACGAAAAAAGTGGTTCATACCAAGAAGAAAGGAAATGCAATATGGAATTTAATGACTTTACAACAGCACAAATTAGAATAGCTAGACCTACGGATAAATTTGAAAAAGTAAGCGATTTTTATGAGAAGGGTCTTGGCTTAACGCGTTTGACAGAATTTACAGGTCATCGTGGGTATACCGGTGTTATTTATGGTCTGCCTGGTACTTCCTACCACTTGGAATTCACGAAACATGTTGATGGTAGTCCGTGTCCTGCACCTTCAGAAGATAATTTGTTGGTTTTGTACATACCTGACAAAAATGAAATTGATCAGATCTATACCAGATTACAAAACATGGGTCATGAACAGGTAGAACCTGAAAATCAGTATTGGAAAGAAAAAGGGATTACAATTGAGGACCCAGATGGGTGGAGGATAATCCTTATGAATACGAGTGGAATTTGATATGGATATCCAGAAATTACATGCAAAAGAAGACCCTCCGATGCACTTATTGCTATTAGCTGACCCTTCCAAAATGCTTGTGGAAAGGTACCTGAAACAAGGTCAATGTTTTGTTGCAAAAGTTGATACTAACATAGTTGGTGTTTATGTTTTGTTACCAATTGATTCAGCTACAGTTGAACTAATAAATGTAGCTGTTTCAGAAGATAAGCAAAAGCAAGGGATTGGCAAACAATTGGTTAAGCATGCTATAAAAAAAGCGAAAGTACATGGTTATGAAAACATAGAAGTAGGAACAGGAAATTCAAGTATCGGACAACTGGCACTTTATCAAAGATGTGGCTTTCGAATTAGTGGAATTGAACATGACTTTTTTATAAAAAACTATGCAGAAAAAATCATGGAAAATGGGATACAATGTCGAGATATGGTTCGATTGAGTATTAACTTTGAAAATTAGATAGATTGGCGGGGATTATCATGGAGTTTCCAACACTCGAAACAAAACGACTTAAGTTAGTACATATCGATCATCAATACGATCAAGCATATTTTGAAATCATGTCAAATACTACTGTAACAGAGTTCTACGGCATGGATAGTTTAGAAAGCGTCGATCAGGCAGCCAAGATTATTGACTCATTCCAAAGTACCTATTCGGAAAAGCAGGGTATGAGATGGGGAATTATTTGGAAAGAAACAAATACTTTCATTGGGACAATAGGCTTAAATAACCTAAGCAATTGGAGTAAAAGAGCTGAAATCGGATACGAGTTGCATCCGAATAATTGGAGAAAGGGTATCGCAACAGAAGCAATTGAGGTAGTTTTATATTATTCTTTTAAAGATTTAGGTTTATTCCGAGTGGGTGCAATAACCTTTCCGGATAACGTTTCATCCAATAATTTGTTAGGGAAGGTAGGCTTTAAACAGGAAGGCATATTGCGTGGGTATTTATTTCAACGTAACCAATCCCATGATGCGCTTGTTTTTTCTATGCTCCGAACAGAGTGGATATAGTATGTTTAATATTTCATGGAAAAGGAAAGATACAAGTAAGATGAAATATTATACAAGCCCTTGTATGTAATGGAGGAGATATCCATGGGAAAATTAATAAAAAGACTGATTAAATATGGTCCAATGATTTATCCATTAATAAAAAAGTTTCGTGATAAACGTAAAAATAAAACAGTTAATCAAAAGTAGAAGAACGCCGTACTAGTTGGAAATGAACTAGTGCGGTATTTTTTTATGCAGAATGATAAAATCCGTAAATTTGCTGATGAATAACCGAAGTAGCTGATGAACCTTGATTGTTACCACCAACATAAATTCTTCCGCAAACTCGTATTTTTTTGATATGATAGACGAGGATGAATAATTCACAATTTTTAGCCTAACAACGTCCTATTAAATGCATTGATGAAATGAATAATCAAGAAAAAGTAGATTATATAAACCTAAAGAGGTGTATTAAAATTAAGAAGTATACAAAACTAGGGAATCTAATATTTTACATTGGATTACTTGTATTTATTATTGGATTAAGTATGAATGAGGATATCGGATGGAAAAAGTATTATCCAGAACATTTTACTTCTTATTCTTTACCAATCATGGTTATCGGAGTAGTGGTTGTTATCGTTACAAACTTTTTCAGAAAGAAGAAAAAGAAAGATAATACATCCGAAAATGGAAAAGAAGAGTGATACAGGTTGGGGGGGTGAGCGAAGTTATGCATTTAGAAAAAAGAAATATGAATAGAGACTACGCTGTAGAGATTCTAAATTGGCTCTATGAAAAACCATATGATTTATATAACAATGAGTTAAATTCTAACGAAATTGATGAGATGCAGAAAAATCCCCACTTTGTAATTGTGGATCAGGATGATGAGTTAATTGGTTATTATTGCACTGGTAAATCCGCACAGGTTCCAGCAGGTAATAAAAGTAATGCCTATGAAGAGAAGAATATTGATATCGGAATAGGAATGAAGCCAAATCTTACTGGTAAGGGATTTGGTAGTGCGTTTTTTTCTTTTATTCTTAATGACATACATAAAACGCATCCTGATAAACCGATGCGTTTAACTGTAGCAACATTTAATAAAAGGGCCATACGATTGTATGAAAAATTTGGATTCGTGAAACAAAAACAGTTCGATGCAGGTGTTACGGAATTTATCACGATGAATAAGGAGTGCCCAAAGTGATACGACCATTTAAGTACGACGATAGCGAAAGCATTAGCAATATGATTGTGAATATAGATACAGGCTATGAAATGAACGAGGTTGAAATAATTCGCGACCAAGCAAATTCATTTTTAATCCACGAAGAAGCAGAAATAAATGGGTTTGCTTATGCGATTTCATTCGTGAACGATAATCAAGAAAACGAAATAGAAATTAAGTTATATGTGAAGCCTAAATCTCGTAAACGAGGAATTGGTACGACCCTATGCCACGAATTAATTGAATCTCTAAATTTAAAAAATTCAAAAGCGATCATTTCCTATATCAGAGTAGATATAGATGATCCCGCTGATTTTTGTGAGAAAATGGGTTTCAACAAATGGTGGGGGTCTCCCGAATTAATCTATACAGGAAACAATTTCCCTGATGTTGCTTTGGAATTCCATCAGTATGAAGATAAGTATTATGAACAATATAGAACAATTAAAAACGAGTGCTATTACGAGATACAGAAAACGAATGATATAAAACCATATAACCTTTCATTTAGTAATGAGGAGCGGGAACAACTACTAACTATTAGGGAAAACATTTTTCTTATCTTAGATAACAATCAAATTGTTGCATCTGTAACAATTGGTGATGGAGAGATAGATAATCTTATGGTTTCACCTGCCTATGAAGGAAAAGGATACGGTAAAAAATCCTTGCAGTTTGCTATGAATAAAATGTTGGATCAGGGCTACAATGAAATTCGAATTTGTTATATGGAAGGAAATACTGGTGCTGAAAAATTATACTATTCTCTTGGATTTAAAGCACTTCAAAACACACATGTTTACCGTAAAATTTTGTGATGAATATAATCGCACAAGGAGCTTTCACTTATGATACTGGACCATCAAAACGGCATACTCCTCATGCGAAATGATCATTTAGGAGAAAGAAACTGGAGAAGCGATGACTGCTATAAGTTGATATTTTCCCCAGTTGGGAAAGGCACATTTCAAACGAAACGGAATGATTTAACAATTGCTTCAGGTGAATATTTAATCGTCAATCCATACGTGGAGCATAAACAGTTACAGATCACTCAAGAAAAGTTTCTAGTAGAACTCAATCAATCTCTACTCAGAAGCATTGCTACTGAATTAAAGTTACCTATAATAGACCCTGAATATGCACTACATTCCTTTAAACATCCACAAATTACAAAGTGGGTTACCTTTATGCGTGAATTTATGTTCTACAATGAGGATGCTTCGATAGAAATGAAACAGCTTTTTATCGAAAACTCGCTTGCACAATTAGCGATATTGATGCTGCAATATGGCCTTGGCACCCATTTACGTGAATTGCCAACTTTTCAGGCAACAATTGAGATTGGAAGGGTGATAGATGCATTAAAAGAAAGCTATGACGCAGACTGGACACTTGATGAAATGGTAGCAGAATCAGGTTTAAATAAGTATCAGTTTGCGCATTTATTCAAACAGACAACTGGATTGTCCCCATATTCTTGGTTACAAATGTATCGATTAATGAAGAGTCATTACCTTCTAACCCAAACAACAACAACAATTCTTGCGATTGCCTTACGGGTTGGCTTTAAAAACGTTAGTTCGTATAACAATTTATTCAAAAGGGTTTATGGAAAAACGCCGACCGTTTTTCGAAGCATTTATCATAAACATAACTAAACCGATTAAGCTGACCAAAATAATAAGTGAACCACTACCAATCATTAATGTTCGAATCGGAAACGAAGCTGCTAACAAACCAAAAGTCGCTAAAGAAAGTGTATTAGCCAGGTATAATAACACAGCATTTGAACTGAATGCCCGTCCCAATTTATTTTCAGGCACAAATGATTGAATCAGGTATACTCTAACAAGACTTGAAATCGGCAAACCAATGCCAACTAATAGTGCACCAACAAAAAAGTGTTCAATATCATAAAGAATCCCATAATAAAGTATGCCTGTACCCCAGATTCCAGCGCCAACCAGATAGACTTTTACATTCATTTTTTTAATAAAAAATGGAACACAAAGGTTGATCACAATTACCGTTATACCGAATACCCCTTGCAAGATACTATAGATTTCTTCGTTTTTACTAGTCATATCAGTTAATGCTAGTAAAAGACCCACTTCCCAAACCCACGTATTGAAAAAAACGACAATGAAAGTTAGCAGGAATAAATACTTGAGCGTGCCTTGACCCTTCAACCATACAAAAAATTCTCCGATAGCTAGCAAGACATGCTTAAGTGATTTCTTCATTTCTTGTTTCTGCTCGGTAAAGGACACCCGGGAGAGACAGACAACACTAATAACATACGTTAACGCATCGATCACAAAGAAATAAATGACCCCATATGACAAAAGCAAGACTGAAATAATGGGGCTAAGAACAGTCACACCTCGACTCACAGTATCATTCAAACTATTTGTCATGGTACGATCATTCGTTTTTGTGATCAATGGTAGGACAGCCCGATGAGCAGGATTGAAGAAACATCCAATACTCTGTATCAAAAAACTAGTAATGAGCAAATACGGATAGCTCATCATATCAAAGTAATAGAAAACTACTACGGAAGATACTAATGGAATACGTAGGCAATCAAGAATTATCAGTAACTTTTTTCTTGGTAACCAGTCGGCTATTACCCCACCAATTAAACCAAATAATAAATATGGCACTGTTTCCGCTATGGCCATCCCTGTTGTGTGTGCAGCAGATCCAGTTAAATCGTATGCCAGAAACAAAAACGCCATTCCGGATAATACATCCCCTAACCGGGAAACTCCACCACCAATTAAATAATACCGTATATTTTTATTTTGCAAGATTGTTTTATACATTAAAGTCACCTCATTCATAACTATACAAGTCTAAGAATTCAGAGTCTGTTTAATTATTGCTAAAATGTGCCACAAGAATTGCATCTTGCGTTCTTTTCTATCAAGTATCTATCATCTATAATAAGTAAAGGATTATATCTGGGGGTGAGACAAGTGTGGGATTTGCTGTTATTAATGCTGGAGAGAATTGGAATTATTGTTACAGTGGCTTTTTTGATGACAAGGGTACGTTATTTCCGAACCGTTATCCATCAACAGGATGTGACGGATAAACAACGGCTTCCAGTTATGATTATGTTCGGTTTATTTGGCATTCTTGGTACATACACAGGATTAGTAGTAGATACAGATTCATTGGGATTATCGAGTTGGGCGATGGATCTTGAGGAAGATGAAGCGATTGCTAATTCAAGGGTGATTGGAATTGTTGTCGCAGGTCTAATCGGTGGCTGGAAAATTGGACTTGGTGCGGGTATTATTGCTGGTGTTCATCGTTTCACCTTAGGTGGATTTACAGCTATTTCTTGCAGTATTTCAGGTGTTATTGCAGGATTACTGGCTGGTCTCATTCATAAACGCCTTCAAAAGAGCAAGAGGCATGTTCCACCACTTGTTGCATTGCTTGTTGGAGGTTTAGCAGAGGCACTACAAATGGGTCTAATATTACTTATTTCAAGACCCTTTGACCAAGCTATCCAACTCGTAGCGGAAATTGGATTACCGATGATTGTTGCCAATGGAATAGGTACGGCTATATTCGTATTAGTTATCCGTAGTGTTTTTCAAGAAGAAGAAAAAATGGGTGCAACGCAAGCACAAAAATCATTACGACTTGCTGAAATGACGATTGCTCATTTAAGACAAGGATTATCTACAAAAACAGCTAAAGCAACTTGTGAAATCCTGTTAAAAGAGGTGCAGGCGTCAGCTGTTGCGATAACGGATCGAGAGATAATCCTTGCACATGTAGGTGTTGCAGCAGGACATCATAAATCAAACCAAGAAATCCAAACAAAAGGTACGCAGCAAGTGTTACGCGAAGGAGAATTATTAATTGCAGATAAAGAAGCCATCAATTGTAACTTCCAAGGCTGTCCTCTTGATAAAGCAGTTATTGCGCCATTAAAAAGGAAATCTGAAACGGTTGGAACATTAAAGTTTTATTTTCAAGATGAAAAAGACATATCTTCCGTCACAATTGAGTTCATAAAAGGGCTCTCATCTCTATTGAGCCAACAACTAGAAATTGCGGATGGGGAGCGATACTACCAATTAATGAAGGAAGCGGAAATTAAAGCATTACAGGCCCAAGTTAGCCCTCATTTTTTGTTCAATGCACTCAATACGATTGTTTCGTTAGTTAGAATAGATCCGGACAAAGCGAGAAAGTTATTGATTGCTTTATCACGTTATTTCAGAAAAAATCTGGAAAGCTCAACTAACAAGACGACAACACTCGCGCGGGAGTTTGAACATGTTAATGCATACCTATCGATTGAAAAGGAAAGATTTGTGGAAAAGCTTCAGGTTTCATTTGAAGTGGAAGATGAAAAGTTAATGAACTGTAAAATTCCCACTATGACCTTGCAACCACTAGTCGAAAATGCCCTAAAGCATGGAATGAAAGGTTTAACACCGAAAAGCAATATTGCAATTTTGGTTCAGCGACAAGACGCGGGTGTATTGGTGACGATAAAAGATAATGGAAAAGGTATTAACAAGCAACGTTTAAGCGAACTACTTCATAAGCCAATCGCATCTGAAACAGGTACAGGGATTGGTCTTTATAATGTGAACCGTCGTTTGGAAATGATGTTCGGAAAAGATTCGGTGCTAGATATTCGTTCAATAGAAGGGAAGGGAACGACTGTTGTGTTCTACTTACCTCAAGAAGTGAAGGGAGAACGAAACGATGTCCAATAGAAAGCTTAGGGCTATTATTGTGGATGATGAATTATACGCACGCGCGGAATTGAAACATTTATTAACTAACCATTCTTCCATAATAATTATTGCAGAAGCAGATTCTGGCGAGAAAGGTCTAGAAAAAGCAATGACTCAAAATCCTGATATTATATTTGTCGATATTGAAATGTCCGATATGTCTGGAATGGAAATGGTCGCTGCTTTAGAGAACATGAAAAAACCGCCTAAAGTCGTTTTTGCTACAGCTTATTCCAATTACGCAGTTAAAGCCTTTCGGTATGGCGCTGTTGACTATTTATTAAAACCATTTTCAGAAGATGAAGTAGGAGAAACTGTTCAAAGACTAGAAAAGTTGTTATTGGCTGGCTACACGGATCTGGTACAAGAAAGCAAGGAGAGGCCGATTGGAAAGCTTGCTGTAGAGGAAGAAGGAAAAATTGTATACCTTTCTCCTAAGGAAATTGTTTATTGTACACATCAATCCAGGGAAACAGTGATTTATACACGACACCACATCTATCACTCCAGAATAAAGTTAAAGGAACTAGAGACTAAGCTTAAGGGCTATTCTTTTTACCGAACTCATAAGAGTTTTCTTGTGAATTTAAAGGAAATCGAACAATTAATTCCTTGGTTTAATGGGGCTTACGAGTTAAAACTGAACAATATCGAAGAAAAGATTCCAGTTAGCCGTAATTATGTAAAAGCGCTTCGGGAACAGCTTGAGCTATAATTACTTTCATGTACTATTTTCGACACGTTAGGTAGAAAATTAGACAACTTAATCACTTTTTTCACAATTACTTCACAACTCTGTTTATAATTAGATCATAGTATGAAAGCGCATTCACATATATGGGGGAATTATAAATGATAACATTTCTAGTATCAATCGTATTACTTATAGTAGGTTATTTCACATATGGTAAATATGTAGAAAAGGTGTTTGGATCCAACGCGACTCGCAAGACACCAGCTTTTAGTATGGCGGATGATGTCGACTACGTGCCGATGAATACCAAAAAGAATTCACTTATTCAATTATTGAACATTGCAGGGGTTGGTCCTATATTTGGTCCTATATTAGGAGCTTTATATGGCCCTGTAGCGTTTTTGTGGATTGTTTTAGGCGCAATTTTTGCTGGAGCGGTTCATGATTATTTGACAGGTATGATTTCGATTAGAAACCGAGGTGCTCACTTACCTGAATTAGCGGGTAAGTTTCTAGGAAAGAGTATGAAGCATGTCGTAAATGCTTTTTCAGTTTTATTATTATTGTTAGTTGGAACAGTTTTTGTAACTGCTCCGGCAACACTACTTCATAACTTATCATCAAATTGGTTGGGTTTAAGTGTTATTGTCGCTGCGATCTTTGTTTATTACATCGTGGCAACGATTTTACCAGTTGATAAAATAATCGGTAAAGTTTATCCATTATTTGGCGCATTACTATTGATTAGTGCAGCTGGTGTCGGGATTGGTCTAATTGTTACAGGGGCACCAATTCCAGAAATGAATTTTACGAACATGCATCCAGACAATCTGCCAATTTTTCCACTGTTATTTTTAACCATTTCATGTGGAGCATTGTCTGGATTTCATGCAACACAATCACCGATCATTTCTCGTACAACGGAGAATGAAAGTCAAGGTCGCAAAATTTTCTATGGTATGATGATTGCCGAGGCGATAATTGCAATGATTTGGGCAGCGGCAGCAATGAGCCTGTTTAGCGGTAATCAATTGAATGAAATTTTGGCTGCTGGTGGCCCAGCAGCAGTTGTAAGTGAAGTGTCTATAAGAATGTTAGGTGCAATAGGTGGTACACTTGCTATCCTTGGTGTTATCGTTTTACCAATTACATCTGGTGATACATCTTTCCGAGGTCTACGAATGATTGTTGCAGATTATTTTAAAATTGGACAAAAGAAAGTGTTGAATCGTATTTGGATAATTGTTCCATTTTTTGTACTATCATTTGCTTTAACAAAAATTGATTTCACCCTATTGTGGAGATATTTTTCATGGGCAAATCAGTCAACAGCAATGATTGCATTATGGGTAGGGGCTATGTATTTGATCTTAGCAAAGAAAAATTACTGGATTGCTTTTGTTCCAGCGGTATTTATCACAATGGCGTCAGTAACATATATTTTATACGCAGAAATCGGATTTGGATTACCAATTAATATTTCCTACGTAATTGCTGCAGTTATAACAGTAGTCATTATTGGACTATTTTACCGTTCAGCAAATAAACAAATGCAAAAATCCATCGAACTGGATGATGGAATGGACAAAGTAGCATAAAAGATTCAATGAAAGAGCTTATCCTTTTGGGTAGGCTCTTTTTTTGTACATAAAAAATGCTGTTTTGCAGGAATAATTAAGGTGCGAGGCGAAACTGTTACTATATAGTAACTTGAGAGGGGAATGCAAAAATGTATAGTGAAACTTTCAGGGAAGTCGTGGACATCATGCACAATGATTATGCAGGACATCAAGACAAAAAAGGATGGGATAACCCAGATACGTATAAGCATAAAATAAATGAATTAGAAGAATTAAATGCGATCACCGCAGAAAATTTCACAGAGATTGTTCAAGATTATTTAATAGACTTTAAGGATAATCATATGCTATTCAAGTTAATAAATAAAAAGGAGACCAATGATAGAGGGTTTAAGGTGAGAAGATATAAGGACCGACTATATATCACATCAGTTGGAAAAGAAACACAAATGAGAACGGGTGACGCTCTTATTTCTCTGGAAAATATCAAAATTCCGGAATTGTTGGAAAAACATAAAAGAATTCTAGCAGAAAGTGCCCCTGAACGAGAAAAGTGGGAATCTATTATCAATAATTATTCGTTTTGTGAAGTTTTAGATAGGAATGGTGAAACTTACAAAATTAAATTACAGATGTATGAGCAAGAGCCTTATACACCGCAGTATTCGATGGAAAAGTTTGATGAGGATACTTTACTCATGACACTTACTGACTTCAATAATCCTGACGCAATAAACAATTTAATTAAAGAGAAAGAAGAATTACTAAATAAATGTGTGAACCTAATTATCGATGTAAGAGTTAACCGTGGGGGGAGTGACTTGCCCTATTTTGAATTACTATCTTATTTGTTCGAGGAAGAAACAATAGATTTATCTAGCCTTAATGAAGATACGATGGTGATCAATCACACTGAACGTAATTATCAGCTGCGAAAAAATCAGTATAATTCGATGTCAGACAGTATACAAGATGCAGAGACTATTAGACTTTTAACTATTCTCATTCGGGACTTGGAAAGAAACAAAAAAGCTGGGTTTGTAGAGTTCAATGTTCCTGAGCTAGGCAATGAAATAATAAATGGAAAAAGTTCTCCTTCTAAAGTTATTGTATTAACCGATGTAACTTGTGGGAGTTCAGGGGATTCATTTGTTGAAGTATGCAAAAAATCTTCTAAGGTAACGGTTATTGGAAGACCTACTGCAGGATTGAACGATTATTCCAATTTAGCAGTTAACAATTGGAACGACCAATTCGAATTATGGTACCCAACGTCAAGACTTACTAGAATAGACGCGGGGAAAGGAATGTCTGGTGTAGGAATAAAACCAGATGTTTATGTACCTTGGACACCTGAACATATTGCTAGGGATCTAGATTTAGAAGAAGGTCTAAAAATGTTACGAAAAAATAAAGTTACTTGAGCTAGATTAGGATAAAATAATATATCACCCAAAAAATGAACACACTCTAGGAGGCACCAAAATGACAGTTACACTAATTCCAATGACACAGGATGACTTTGCTCATTACACATCAAAAAGTATTCTGGGTTATGCAGATGAAAAAGTAGAAGCGGGAACTTGGACAAAAGAAGAGGCACCAGAAAAGGCTGAAAAGGAATTTGAGAAACTATTACCAGAAGGTTTGGATAGCGAAAACCAATTTCTGTATGCCATTACGAAAATAGAAGATAAGAAAAAGGCTGGTTGGCTTTGGTATCAGTTTGACCCAAGTCATCGACAAAAAGAAGCCTTTATTTTTGATTTTCTTATTTTCGATGAATTACAAGGGCAAGGCTATGGCAAAGCAGCTTTGCAGGGGTTGGATGATCATGCACTCGCCAATGGAATTGAAAAAATATCATTGCATGTATTCGCCCATAATAGACGAGCAATTAACCTATACGAAAAACTAGATTATGAAGCTAAGGATATTATCATGTCTAAATGGTTGAAAAGAGGTTAAGGGGTGAGCCGGTATGGAACCTATAAAAAAGGCATACGGATATGTTACTAGAATAGTAAATGGAAAACCCCAGGTGTTAGTATTCCAGCATTCGATAAAAGAATCGGGAATTCAAATAACTAAAGGGACAGTCGAGGCAGGGGAAAGTCCTTATGACGCTGTTATTCGAGAGATGAAGGAAGAAACTGGTTTGAATAATATTCAAGTTGATGGATTAATACAACGTGATAGTTGGAAAAATAACGGGAAACTTTACGAACGGTATTTTTACAAGATTATTGTTGACGAGAATCGTAACAAATGGAGTTATGAGCCTACTGGTGGTGGAAGTGAAGAAGGATTAGTATTCTCCTTCTTCTGGATTTCCCATCAAGAACAAGTTATGTTAGCCACAGGACATGGGGATTATTTGTACCGAATTTTTTCTGATGAAGAGGTGAAAAAATGACCACCTATATTGCGCTATTGCGCGCTATTAATTTGGGTAAGCGCAACAAAGTTAAGATGGCAATATTGAAAGAATTACTAGAATCGATGGGTTTGAAGAATGTCCAAACTTATATTCAAAGTGGTAATGTCGTTTTTGATTCTGAAGAGAATGCTGCATATTTAACTCAACAACTTGAACAAGAAATCCAGTCAACATTTCGATTTTCAGTTCCTGTTATTTTAAGAACAGCGACTGAACTGGAACAGATTATCAAAAGATGTCCGTATTCATTTGAAAATTTATCGGAAGGTGAAAGCATTCATGTCTCCTTTTTAACTGAATCACCTTCACAGGAAAGAAAAGACCAATTAGTCAATTTTGATGATGCAATAGATGAGTATCAAATCAATGGGCAAGAGGTCTACCTGTATTTTCGCCAGAACTTACATAAATCCAGGATGCCGACTCATCTTCAAAAGTTGGATGTGCCCGCAACTTTGCGTAACTGGAGGACTGTTATGAAGTTATCTGCAATGATAGGGGCAAGAGAGTAAAGTGTATTCAAACCAATGATTCAAAAATTCGATGGAACAACTAAAACATATCAGTACACGATCAATAAAAACGATTATTGGAAAGTTAGGAGACAATACAAATCGAATTCGAGGCGCAAACTCAATTAGAGATTTGTGCTGTTTTTTTGACTCAATAGTGGGAAATGTACAAAAAAATATATATTAAAAGTAATTATTAGCCTATCCAAGAATAAAATATAACAAGCTATCATAAAAAATTAATTGGTTTGCAGCGGTGTTTATCATAATGGATGGGGGTGGAGAGCATGAGATTCGACAGAGGAGTAATCGTGTTTGTAGGCTGCATGTTACTTGGTATAGGGCTTGGTATATTATTTGGAAATGCGGCAGTAGGTACAATAATTGGGATGGGAACAGGCCTATTGGCTATGTTTTTTAGTAAAAGGATATAAATTTAAAGCATGCCATACTAATTGACTTGTAATGGTTGGACGGCTCCCAGGGTTAGTTGTTAGGGGTACGGGTTCTGTCCAACCTATATTAACCTTGTTCTGATAAAGTGTTTTGAAAAGCTTTATGATCATCTACATTTTTTTTGAATCCATACATATGATAAACCTCTTGATAAATACTTGATTAATGGGGGAATTTATGATTAAAATGAAACATTATCGACTTATAACACGTAGATTAATAGATATTATTTTTTGAACTGGAAGGAGGTACATATATGAAACGAACTGGAGAAGTTGTTCTAGGTATAATTGGTGCCTTATTTTATGCGTTTATTGCTGCAATTGGTGGAGTTATGGTTTGGGTAGATAATAACAGAGATCAGGTTCAGGAGTTTTTTAAAGAAGCGACAAAGCAAGACCCTAACGTATCCATGTCCATGGCTGACTTGAACAATTTCTTAAATTCGATGGGGAATAGTGGTTTAATACTTACTATTGTATCGATTATTGCCATTGTTTTAGGTATAATTTCTATGGTATTTATTAAGGGTAATAAAAAGCCAAAAGCTGCGGGTATACTATTTATTGTTACTTCAGTAGTTGTTGCAATTATTAGTTCAGGAGCTGGAGTATTAGGTGGAATTTTCTACCTGATTGCTGGTATCATGTGTCTCCTTCGTAAACCGAAAACAATTATTTATGAATAACAATCTTGGGGAAGTATCCTTCATAAGGCATATTCATGCTCTTTTATGAAGGATACTTTTATTTTGGTCGTATTTTAATATGTCTAATTATTATTGCTTGCCTATCACATAAAAACTAGAAAATATAAAGGAGAGAGAATATATGAAGGAATACAGCGGAATTTGTAAAAGAAATAAAATTGAACCGTTTCTAGTGACTACTATCCTTGTAATGTTTGTTTTTTCATCTATTCAGTATTTCTTTCCAGAGCTTTTGTCAGAAATGGTAGCTAACATTATATGGTTGTTAATAGTAGTAGCTATAGCAGGCTATTTTTTAGTGAAGAAAAGATATAGTTATTTTGCCATTGTTTTTGTAGTGATAGTTGTAGGAGTGGTAAAGTTTTGACCTACTATTTAGAAGAAAACAATACTAAAATGTGTGTTCTACCTTTCGTTGATTTTTTTAAAAATATACATGGGAAATTATAACGGTTATTTGGAAAAAATAACTCACGAATCAGAAAACCTCTAATTTTCCACAATAATGGACGAAATACCCTGATTGATAAGTCGCAATTTTATTTCTTTTACATTTTTTGCAAACGATGTCATCCCTGTCACATTAATATGTGAGCTCAATTTTTCATTATTTCTCTTATGTTGTCTTTGCTTGAATGTGCCTTGGTTGAATGGTAACTTATATAACCGTTGGCGTTATTTATTGCTTTTTATTATGTTTCTTGCAGTTGGTCAACGCAAGATCAAAAAGGGACATAACTTTTACAGTAAAAGCAAACAATAGACTAAAAGGAGAGATCATGTGGAAGTAGGAGTATTTATTTCGCTGGGCATTTATATGGTCGGCATGTTATTAATTGGTTATTGGTCCTATAGAAGGACAAAGAACTTATCAGATTATATGTTAGGTGGACGTGATTTAGGCCCGGCTGTAACTGCATTATCAGCAGGGGCATCCGACATGAGTGGTTGGATGGTTATGGGTTTACCTGGTGCAATGTATATGACAGGTATTGCCAGTGGATGGCTTGCATTAGGTCTTACTGTGGGTGCCTATGTAAACTATCTAATATTAGCACCTAGACTACGAACCTACACAGAAATTGCCAAAGATTCCATTACTATTCCGGATTATTTAGAAAATCGTTTTTTTGACTCATCTAATACGTTACGACTAGTTTCTGGTATAGTTATACTGGTTTTTTTTATTTTATACGCATGTGCAGGTATGGTTGCAGGTGGTACATTATTTGAAAGTGCATTTGGACTCGATTATAGAATCGGACTGTTCTTAACAGTTGGTGTTGTCGTCGCTTACACACTTTTTGGTGGTTTCTTAGCAGTAAGCATGACAGACTTTGTGCAGGGTATTATCATGTTCTTAGCATTAATATTGGTTCCTATTGTAGCTATAACAGAAGTTGGTGGAACCCAGACATTACTGGATGAATTACGACAAATTGACCCTACATTATTAGACTTTTTCAAAGGTGCATCCTTTGTTACGACAATATCTTTCTTAGCATGGGGTTTGGGGTATTTCGGACAGCCCCACATAATTGTTCGGTTTATGGCAATCAAGTCAGTCAAAGATTTGAAAGCCGCACGTCGAATCGGAATTGGCTGGATGGCTATTTCTATCGTTGGTGCAATGCTAGTTGGTCTTGTAGGAGTTGCCTACTTTAATGGAACTGGACAAATACAGGATCCTGAGACTGTATTAATTGCCTTTGCAGAAGTATTATTCAATCCTTATATAACAGGTTTCATTCTTGCAGCAATTCTTGCAGCAATTATGAGTACTGTTTCTTCACAGCTTCTAGTTACTTCAAGTGCTGTTACAGAGGATTTCTATCGAACGTTCTTTAGAAGAGATGCATCTGATAAAGAACTTGTTATGGTCGGCAGATTGGCCGTATTGGTAGTAGCAATTATTGCTCTAATGCTTGCATACACACCAAGTGATACAATATTAGGTCTTGTAGGTAATGCATGGGCAGGTTTCGGTGCAGCATTTGGTCCAGTAATTTTATTAAGTTTATATTGGAAGCGTATGACGAAGTGGGGAGCACTTGCTGGAATGGTTGTCGGTGGTTTGACAATTGTTGTATGGCTAGTTATTCCTGGTTTATCAAACTCGGATTTATATGAATTAATCCCTGGATTCTTCCTTAGTCTTATTGCTGTCATTGTTGTAAGCTTAATGACAAAAGATCCAGATAAACAAGTTCAGGAACAATTTGAACAGATGGAACAAAAAATGAAGGAGTAACATATATTAGTAAGAAGCGCCATTGTCTGCACTTGCAGATAGTGGCGTTTTAAAATGCAGGAATTTAGTTGATTATGTCGAATACCTTATATCATTAGTCCGTACATAAGTCCGTACATAAAAACTTCAGGGGGTAAATTAGTATGAAAGTTAGATTATTGAAGTCATCCGACGCAGAAAGCTATTGGAAATTAAGATTAGAGGCATTAAGACAAAACCCGGAAGCATTCGCAACTAGCTATGAAGAAGCAATTAAAAGAGAAAATCCGATTGAGCAAGTTGCAACTAATATGGATGCGGAAGGTAATTATACATTTGGAGCCTATGAAAATGAAATCCTTATAGGGATGGTCACACTGGTGGAGGAAAAACATCAAAAGCTTCAGCATCGAGCAAATATCTTTGCTATGTATGTAACTCCTGATAAGCGCGAAATCGGTGCAGGAAAAGCTTTACTTAAGGAAGTTATCAAGACTGCAATATCAATAAATAAAATTGAAAAATTAAACCTAACAGTAGTTAAAACAAATGATAAAGCAAAAGGATTATATACAAATTTAGGCTTTAAATCATTTGGTGTGGAAGAAAAAGCATTGAAAATTAATGATTGGTATTACGATGAAGAATATATGGTTATGTTTTTATAGTAAAACTAACTCGCTGCTAGCCATTGATATTTTTCTGTTATCACATTCAATGTGTACAAATCACCAATAAGTATCCAAGCTAAACCATCAAGTAAAGCAAAAATCAATATAATACGAAGTAATTCCAATAGTACTCTGATATATTTCACCACCATGAATATGATTAACTTATTTTATCATACTTCAAAAAAACCGTGTCATTTGTCCCCCTTATCATACAAATGCATAGGATAAAAGTGTATAGGTGACAAAGGGGTTGAAAATACAGATGGGATTATTTATTAACAACGTTAGGCATGGTGATCTTTATAAAAATGAAGAGAATATTGATGAACCCAACCAAAGCTATTTTAAAAGAGATCATTTCGAAGAGCTTGTAAAAGGACAACTTAAGGTGAATGAGTCATTAAATCATTCCATTCATGGACTTAAGTCCTTACATGAACAACAAGAATATGCACAAACAAGTAAATGGAAAGAAGTCGGCAATAGGTTAAATGAATTAAAAGTAATGAATGTTCAACAGGAGAAAGACCAACGTTTTGTTGTAGATCGGCTGAAGAAATTAGAAAATGAAAATAAGAAGTTACAGGTAATAATGGAAGATGAACGATTCTCAGAACAGGAAATGATGGATCAAGTTAACAATTTGAGCCAATCGAATCAAGAGATTGTGGACCAACTGGAAACGTATTGTCTGGAAAATGAAGCATTTAAATCAAAAGTTGATGAACAGTATGATTTTCAAAAACAATTGTCTGATCAGATTTCGAAGCAAGAGGATATGCAAGATGAAGTATTGAGCAGGATTGAAAACCAGGAGGCTTTGACAGAAAAGGTGACAAGGCAAATTGAATATTTTCGTTCCATTCTATTTGAACGAACTACCTTGCTGAAAAGATCGAAAATGGTTACCATCACACATCTTCCTATATAGCTAATTTAATCAGAAGTTCAGATGAAACACCCACAAAGTTTTTAGTGAATCAAAAACAGAATGAAGATCAAAAAATAAAAAAATAAAGTTATAGGAGAGGTGGTATCCTTTCCTATTTTTTATGCAATCTTTGAGGGAGGACTACGTTTAAATTAAGGAACTGGAATAAAAAGACAAATCTAAAATAAAAAAATTAATTTGGTTAAACCTATTGTAAAACGCTTTCATTTATTCTATACTTTACTAAATCGGTTTACTAAACCGGTTTAGTGGAATGAAAACGTTAAATATGGACATAGGAGATCCTTTAAATGAAAACGGTTACGATGGCAGATGTGGCTAAATATGCTGAAGTATCAAAAAGCACAGTTTCACAGTATCTGAACAAACGCTATGATTATATGGCCGTAAAAACAAAAAAGAAGATAGAGCTGGCTATTGAAGAATTGGGATACCGACCAAATATAGTAGCAAGAAGCTTAAAACAAAAATCTACTACTACCATTGGTGTAATTGTAGCTAACATTTTGCATGAATTTTCAACACAAGTAATTCGAGCTATTGAAGATGTGTGTAATGAGTTTGATTTTCATATTATCGTTTGTAACGCAGATGACGAACCAATTAAAGAAAAAAAATATATTGAAATGCTTCGTGCAAAACAAGTGGACGGCATTATAGTATTTCCAACTGGAGACAATCTGGAACTTTATAAACGAATGATCCAAGAGAATTACCCAATAGTATTTATGGACCGACGAATTCCCGAAGTACCAGTAAGTTCGATACTATTACACAATGAAAATGCAGCATCATTAGCAGTGGAAGAATTTTTATCAAAAGGATACAACCGGATTGGAATAATAACTCCGTCAACAGTTGAGAAAATAACTCCGAGATCGGAAAGAATTACCGGCTACAAGCATGCACTACAAAAGCATAACCTTCCTATTGTTCCTGAATATATAAGCAGCTTAAATATTCAACAAATACAAGAGGGATTGAAAGAGATGCTGGAATTACCAAACCCACCTGATGCTATTCTAGCTATGAATGATTTGGTATTAATTGAAATTTTAAAATACGTTAAAGAACATGCTATAAAGATTCCAGAGGATATAGCGCTAATTGGAATTGATAATGTTTCATTTGCGAGCTTTTATAACCCTTCATTAACGACAATAGCTCAACCGACATTTGAAATGGGGAAAAAGGCTGGAGAATTACTATTAAATAAAATTAAAAAGACCGATACGGAGGATTTGGAGGAAATCTATCGCTTTGAACCCAAGTTAATAAGACGTTCATCTTGTTAATGGATTAAAGGTTTGACTAACAAATTACAAACACTATGTGAATTGGCATAGACCAAGGAGGCGGAAATTTGAAAAAAATCATTAATAGCGTTGTAGATGAAATTACCAGCGTCTTAAAACAAATTGACGAGAATGAACTGGTAGAGTTAGAGAAAAAAATCGAAAATGCTAAACGAATATTTATATCAGGAACTGGCCGATCTGGTTTGATTGGAAAAGTATTTGCGATGCGCTTAATGCAAAGCGGATATAAGGTTTTTGTGGTAGGAGAAACTATCACCCCTAGTATTGAAAAAGATGATTTATTAGTAGTTATATCCGGTTCAGGTAGTACTGGGTCGTTAGCACAATTCTCACAAAAGGCTAAAGATGTAGGTGCTAGATTAGCCCTTGTTACGACTAACAAGGATTCTAAAATTGGCCGGCTTAGTGATTGTTGTCTATACATTCCCGCAGCAACAAAGAAGCGTGAATCACATGAACCTAAAACAATACAACCACTTGGTAGTCAGTTCGATCAATCAGCACATTTATTATTGGATGCTTTGATGGTAAACCTTTTGCAAAATAAAGAGACTGAACAGAGTAATACACAACTAAATAAACTACATGCAAATTTGGAATAAAAGAGGGGGGAAATCAATGAAATCTATGACTGTTATCGATAGTATCAAAGATAATCCTATTGTGGCGGTAATACGTAATGCCGATGAACAGAACATTATCCAAATAGTAGATGCTTTGTATAAAGGTGGAGTTAAAACGATTGAAATAACTGCTGAGACACCACGAGTTACTACTTTAATTGAAATGGTAGTTAAGGATTTTACTAATAAAGTATTAGTGGGTGCAGGAACCGTATTGGACGCGGAGACTGCTAGATCAGTAATTATGGCGGGGGCAGAATTTATTGTATCACCAACATTAAATGTAGACACGATAAAATTATCGAATCGGTACGGGATATTAACTATATCAGGTGCCCTGACACCAACTGAAATTCTAACTGCTTATGAACATGGGGCAGGTATGGTTAAGGTTTTTCCAGCAGATGTTTTTGGGCCAAAGTATATAAAAAGTATTCATGGACCACTACCACATATTCCTTTAATGGTAACAGGTGGTATTACGCTTCAAAATATGAATGATTACTTTATCCAAGGGGGTGTTGCAGTAGGGATCGGTAGTAATCTTGTAAATGCTGATAAGCTCAAATCACCAGAAGATTATCAACGATTAACTGAAATGGCATCACAATTTATCGATAAATTAAAGCATTAATATAAATAAAATTGAGGGGAGATTTTTTAAATGAAAAAGTTTAATTTAATTGCATTTTTAATATTACTAGTTTCTTTCACTGTAATTGCTGGATGTGGTAATGAAAAAGAAACAGGTTCAAATGAAGGTGGCGACAAGATAAAAATTATAGCAGCTCATAATCAAACTTCGCCAGAAAATCCGTACCAAGATGGGTTATTAAAATTCAAAGAAGTAGCTGAGGAAGAATCAAATGGCGATATCGAAGTGGAAGTACATGCAGGAACAATTGGAACAGAAGAATCTGAACTAGTTGAAAAGCTTAAATTAGGTGCAGCTGATGTAGTACTTGTTTCACCAGGATTCATGACACAGACAGGTATTAAAGAAGTGGATTTATTTGCCCTTCCATATTTATTCGATAGCTATGAACATTGGGAATCAGTAGTAGACGGAGAAGTTGGCGATAAAATGGCTAAAATTATTAATGAAAAGTCAAACAATGATTTTAAGCTATTAGGATACTGGACAGCAGGAGTTAGACATTATTATGGGAAAAAACCAATCACTAAAATGTCTGATTTAGAAGGAATGACAATTCGTACACAAACATCGGGTGTTGTAGCTGATTACTGGAAACAGACAGGTGCTATTCCAACAGATATAGCTTGGGGAGAATTATACCAAGCATTACAACAGGATGTAGTAGATTCAGCAGAAAACGCTTATCCATATTTTGTGCAACAAAACCACCATACAACAGACAATGGTAAATTTATAACAGAAACCGGTCATGACTACACAACAAGATTCTTATTAGTTAACGGTAACAAATTTGATAAGTATACAGATGAGCAAAAAGAAATCATTTTAAAGGCTGCAAAAGCATCAGTTAAAGCCGAAAGAGAAGCACTTTATAAGCAAGAGGAAGAATACAAACAAAAAGCAATTGATGAGGGTGCAGAAGTCAACCAAATCGATAAAGAGCCATTCATTGAATTGGCTAAACCATTACAAGATAAAGCAGCAAAAGAAATGGGTGTAGAAGATTTATTGCAACAAATTAGAGATGCTAAATAATAACTGAAGCGAAGGGCACAATCTGTGCCCTTTACTTTAAGCTTTCGGTTAGGAGGCTATACAATGAATCGTTTTGTACGAGCGCTTGAAAAAGTGCAGTTGACAGCAGGCGTTATATTTTTATCGATATTTTTTATTGTCATTATGATACAGATCGCAACAAGACATTTGGGGATTCCAGCTATTTGGACTGTGGAAGTAGCGAACTATTCATTTATTTGGGCAGTTTTCATGGGTGCCTCTGTAATGGTGAATAGAAGAGAACATTTTAATTTTGATTTATTCCAAAAAAAGCTAAAACCAAAAGCAAGAATCTCACTGGGAATTTTTAATGATATTGTTCTCATTTCTTTTAACATAGCCATTTTTTATTATGGTATACAAGTTGTCCAGAATTTTTGGGATTATAATTGGGTCGCATTACCAGAAATGAAAATGGGATATGTTTGGATTTCGATCCCTATCATGGGTGGTACAATGGTGATTTATTCTTTATCCCATTTAGTGAATCATATAAAGTTATTAAGAGGTAAGGAGGTGCAGGAGTAATGGGTTTCATATTGTTAGGCTTATTTATTGTGCTAATGCTAATAGGGATACCCATTGCTTTTGTAATTGGTATAGTAGCGCTACTAGGAATTTTTAATATACCATATATTCCTGAATTAACTGTTCCTATGAAGATGCTCAATGGATTAGATTCATTTGTATTACTTGCGGTTCCTTTGTTCATTTTAGCAGCAAACTTGATGAACTCTGGTAAAATTTCTATAAAACTAATAGACCTTTCACTAGCAATAGTAGGTCCAATTAGAGGTGGATTAGCTCATGCTAATATATTAGTATCAATGATGTTTGCAGGTGTATCAGGGGCGTCACAGGCGGATACAGCAGGAGTGGGTAAAATTCTCATTCCTAGTATGAAAGAAAAAGGGTATGACAAAGAAACAGCTGTTGCGGTTACAGCCGCTTCGTCAACGGTAGGAGTAGTTATTCCTCCTAGTATTCCAATGATTATTTTTGCTGGATTAACAAATGTTTCAGTTGGAGCATTATTTCTTGGTGGAATTGTACCAGGTATATTAATTGGATTGTCTATGATGATTTTTATTTACATCTTGGCTATAAAAAGGAAATACCCTAGATATGATCGTGTAGCAGCTGGTAAGTTTTTTAAGCTATTAATTCAAACAATTCCCGCACTGTTAACTCCTGTAATTATAATCGGAGGTATTATTACGGGGTTTTTTACGGCAACTGAAGCAGCGGCAGTAGCTTCGTTATATACATTGCTTATCAGTATGTTTATTTATAGAACGTTAAAGTTACGTGATTTACCTAAGATATTAGTTGATACCCTAGCGCTTAGTTCTTTATCTCTTTTCGCGTTAGCAGCGGCAAGTGCATTAGGTGAATTGATGAGTTATTATCGACTAGGGACAGTAGCGCAAGAGTTTTTCAGTAATAACATTGATGCTAGATGGATATTCATATTAATAATTATTGGGTTCTTCCTATTTATTGGAACATTTATGGATGCTATTCCAGCAATGATTCTGTTCGTACCCGTTATTTTGCCAACAGCACTTCAGTTTGGTATTGACCCAGTTCATTTAGGATTAATTATAGTTATTACACTGGCGGTAGGTCTTATTACACCACCATATGGGCTGTGTTTATTACTTGCGGCGAAAATAGGAGACTTATCAATTGAAAGGTCTCTCATAGCAGTACTGCCGTATATTGCTATTGTTATCGTCGTGTTACTCTTTATAGCCTTTTTCCCAGATATAGCTTTCTATATTCCAAAAATGATTAATCCGGGATTATTTTAGAACTTAAAAAATAACACAGGTGGCTCCAGTTTACTGGGGGCCATTTGTTGGTTTTAACGAAATAGTAAGGTGGGAATTTAATGGATTATCAAAAAAAGATTACTGGAGAAAAATCAGTGGAATTTATTAAGGATGGTATGATCGTTGGATTGGGGTCAGGGACTACTGTATATTGGATGGTCAAAAAGTTGAGCGAGCGTATTAAAAGAGGATTAGATATATATGGGGTACCTTCCTCCCGTAAAACGGAAAAATGGGCTAACGAATTTGGAATTCCTTTAAAATCGTTCGCTGAAATTGAAAAAATTGATGTAGCTATTGATGGTGCAGATGAAATTGATACACAGTTTAACCTTATCAAGGGCGGTGGGGGATCACTCGTTAGAGAAAAAATAATTGACTCCTTTGCAAATCAATTAATTATTATTGCGGATCAATCAAAAATGGTTTCTGGGCTAGGAAACTACCCTTTACCAGTTGAGGTAGTACCATTTGGATGGGAAGTTACCGCAAAAAAAATCTCGCAATTAGGATGTACGACTAAAATAAGAAAAAAGGATCATCACGTATTTAGATCAGATAATGGAAACTATATACTCGATTGTAAGTTTGATAGAATTTTAGATCCAAAAAGACTTCATGAAAGATTGAAGTTATTAGTGGGAGTAGTTGAAACTGGCTTGTTTGTTGAAATGACGGATAAGGTAATTATTGGTAGAGACCAGATAGTAGATGTTATAGACTACTCCAAGGAGGAATTATCATGAATGATGTAATTACGATTGGAGATGCAATGATTGCTTTCAATCCCGTATCCACTGGGCCAATGCGCTTTGTCAATGCATTTGAAAAAAGAATAGGTGGAGCTGAATTAAACTTCGCAATTGGATGTGCACGTCTAGGATTGAAATCTGGGTGGATTAGTAGGTTAGGGAATGATGAGTTTGGAAAGTTTATTCGAAATTTTGTTCGTGGAGAAGGAATTGATATTTCTCAAGTGAAATTGATGGATGGTTACCCAACTTCATTGAATTTTAAAGAAATAATGGGAGATGGCAGTGTTCGAACATTTTATTATCGCGAAAAATCACCTACATTGACTATGACACCGGATGATTTGGATGAACTTTATTTTCAGGAAGCTAAAATATTGCACATAACAGGGATATTTCCAGCAATTGATCCGAAAAATATACCAATTATTGAAAAATCTATTTCACTAGCAAAAAAGCATGGATTGAAAATCTCATTTGATCCGAACATTCGCTTAAAGTTATGGAGCAAAGAAGAAGCGAAAATAGCTTTATCAACCATTCTTCCGAACGTAGATATTTTACTTGCTGGAGATGAAGAAATGGATATTATTTTAGGGGTAAGCGATCCGACAGAAATCATTGAGAAATCTAAGGAACTAGGAATTTCTTATATTGCTGTTAAGCAAGGCGAAAAGGGATCAGTCGGCTATTTTAATAACGAATTAATCGAAACTCCCCCCGTCAAGCCAAGAAAAGTAGTGGATACAGTGGGTGCTGGTGATGGATTTGATGCCGGTGTGATTTACGGTATTTTACATGATTGGCCGTTGAAGAAAACCCTTGAGTTCGCTAATACAATTGGATCAATGGTCGTAAGTGTAGCAGGGGATAATGAAGGTCTGCCTTATTTAGAAGATGTGCAAATGCAATTAGGAGAAATAGAAAGAATAGATAGATAGAAGAAGGAGATGTAAACATGAAGTTACAGCTTGCTTTAGACCGTTTAACTAGAGAAGAATGTTTGCAAGTCGTTAAAGAAACAGAAAAAGATATTGATATTATTGAAGTAGGAACAGGTGTAATTAAGGAGTATGGGATGGCGATGGTCAGGGAAATAAGAAAGTTATTTCCTAATAAAATTATTGTTACTGACATGAAAACATGTGATGCTGGTGGGCACGAAGCGAAACAAGCATTCGAAGCGGGGGCAGACATTACTACTGTCATGGCATTCTCATCTGATTTGACCATTAAAGACACAATGGAAATAGCAAAACACTATAACAAAAGGGTAATGGTAGATTTATTGGAAGTATCTAGTAAAAAGCGAATGGAGGAACTTCGTGCACTGGGTGTTGACCTTGTAACTCTTCACGTTGGGAAAGATAAGCAAAAAGAGGGTTCATTTAACACAGAACTCTTCTCATTAGTTGAAGATCTTGAATTTGAGGTTGCAGTTGCTGGTGGTATCAATTTAGAATCATTACCTGAAATAGTTGAGGAGAAACCGGACATAGTAATTATTGGTAGTGCAATCACTAAGAATGCAAATCCTAATAAAACTGCCGCAAGAATGAAAGAAGTGATAAAGTTTTAATCAAGAATTCGAAATTAAGGAGTGGGCTATGTGAACTTCGCTACAATTGGAACGAGTTGGATTACGGCCTCGTTTATTGAGGCCGCAAAGGAAACGAATAATTTTGTACTCTCTGCTGTCTATTCACGTTCTGAAGATAAAGCAAAAGAGTTTGCAAAGGTTCATGGTGCGACCAATGCTTTTACAGAGTTAGAACAAGTAGCAAAAAACAAAGAAGTCGAATGCGTCTATATTGCATCTCCTAATTCCCTTCATTTTGAACAGGTTACCTTATTTTTAAAGCATAAAAAACATGTCATATGTGAAAAACCTATTTTTTCTAATACGAAAGAATTGAGTAAAGCACACAAAATAGCTGAAGAAAATAACGTTAAGCTATTTGAAGCGGTGCGAAACATACACTCGCCTAATTTTCAGAGGTTAAAGGAGGGAGTAGGAGAAATCGGTCAAGTTCGTAGCATGATGTTACACCGTTCCAAGTATTCATCTCGCTATGATCAGTATTTGCAAGGAGAAACAACCAACATTTTTTCGGCAGATTTTTCGGGTGGAGCCTTAGTAGATTTAGGGGTCTATCCGATTTATATAGCTGTCACTTTATTTGGAAAGCCACAAGAAATAGCTTATCATCCAGTTATCTTAGGAAGTGGTGTAGACGGAAATGGCACACTAGTCTTAACGTATACCAATTTCACTTCTACCATTATTTGTTCGAAAATATCTAACTCTTATAATTCTTGTGAAATTCATGGTGAAGAAGGCACACTGCAATTTGAAAATGCGGGAACTATTAATGATCTAAGATTAATCAAAACATCGTCAAAAGAAAAAGTTTCACTTAAAACAAAAGATTGGGATCTTGATATGGTGTTCGAAATTGGGAATTTTATAAAAATTATAAAAACAAATAATGATCAAGAATATAGAAAGTTAAAAGATTTAAGTTTTAACGTACTCTCTATTACTGAAGCGGCAAGAAAGCAAAACGGCATTTTCTTCAAGTGTGAGAGGTGATTACATAATGGTTGGAAATGTAGAGAGGGATTTTCCACTTGTTACACTGAAATAAAACATAATGCAGGCCAAAACTGCATTATGTTTTATTTCAGTGTGTATTTTTATGGTAGGAGCTTGATTTCAAATTTTTGTGCAATGCGTAATACCTCAGATTAGGACAAGCTGATAAATAATATTGATCAAACCCTTATAATTTAGTCGCCTTCCAAAACGTCCAACGATCTTTTTCTACAATTTCCTTTTCAAAAAGTTTACCATCCAAAAACGCGATAAATTGCTCTAATTCATGATCATTTAATTCATGTAAAATCGAGCGACCAGTCCTTGAGCGAATATCGTTTAGTAATTCCTCTTTAGAAGAATAAGTCCTTCTTGTTTCCCATAGTTTTGCTTCCTTTAAATCGGTAAATCTAGCTGCTTTTAATTCTTGCAAAACAGCATCACTATTGTGTCGTCTTTTAATCTCTACGTCCACTAACTGAGGGAACGTGGAGAAAATATATCCTCTAATATGGTTGCTAGTTCCTTCAAGTAAACAATCGGAAGGAGTACGATCCTGTAAGACCAAAGCACCACCAGGCTTTAACAAACGAAAAGCTTCCTTAAAACAAGATTTCAAATCACTTAAATGATGAATCAGCGCCCGTTCTAAAATCACATCATACTTTTTACTAGGCAATCCCGTGTCAAGAGCATTTCCAAGCTGAAAATTAATCTGTTTATAGTCGCTACAATTCATTTTTGCTCCATCTATCATTGTTTCTGAAAAATCCACGCCGGTTACTGCGGGGATTCCCAAATCTGCTAAAGCTTTAGTGTAGATTCCGCCACCACATCCAATATCTAATGCATGCTTAGCGGTTTGGGTGTCAATTGTTTTCTCCATTAATGCTAGCCAACTGGCATCTGCTTTCCGTGTTGTATAGCTTTGCTTATTGGTTTGGTCATGAAAGTTAATCGTCATGAAATCATCCCCTCTAATCAAATCCTATACCAAACCTTCCCATAAGAACAATACAAGTTTTCAATCAACTAGTATAAGCAAAAACTATCTAACACATGCCATATAAATGACAAAGACACAGGTCGAAATGATCAGGTGACTTTGGGAAAGGATAGGATGAATCTCATTGATGAGTTTGCCTTTCCTCTTCCAATCATCGTTATCTGTGAGATGCTTGGAATTCCAACAGCGGATCGTGATAAGTTTAGCCTATGATCTAATTCGATGATTGAAGGATCAAATGGTGAATATGCACAAGATATCAATCAACATATGAATGATTTCGTTCAATATCTTGGAAAAAGATTTGTGACTGTTCGGGAAGAACCCAGAGAAGACTTAATTAGCAAGCTAATAATTTCTGAAGAACAAGGGGATCAACTAACAGAACAAGAGTTATAAAATTGCAGTATTGATTAATTCTGTTTTGCTTTTTAGCAAGTCCAGCTGCTCCGGATGCTCCAACAAAGCCATTACACTATTGCCAATTAGATTAACAGTTGTTTCGTGTCCAGCAATAATTAAAAGTGATACAACTCCATTGTAACGAAGTGCTTCTTCAGGCGGGAGAAGACTTGGAATTTAAAGGGAAATCGATAAGTAAGGGTGATTTAGTAATTGTTGTCCTGAATTCAGCAAATCATGACCCAAATCAATTTAACGACCCCGAAGTTTTCGACATTACCCGGCAAAAAAGTAAACATTTAGCATTTGGAAAAGGTATACACGCTTGTCTAGGTGCCCCCCTTGCACGCTTGGAAGGTGAGATTGCAATCAACAGTTTTATTGAACGCCATCCGAATGCTAAATTGAATGCCGATAAGAAGGATCTTGAATGGAGAACAGGTATGATTGTTCGAGGGGTAAGAGAACTACCATTATCCTTATAAGGATCAGAATAAGGTGTGGCATAGTAATAAAAGTGATTTATCCGTTATTCCAAAAAAACACCTTTACATCCCGCTAAGGATTTGGTAATCTATTTTCTAACGTTAAAAGGTCATAACCAAATACAAATGCTAAGAAGAGAAGAGTACAATCGGCAATCCTTTAAAGAGAGCTCCAGTTGGTGAAAAGGAGTAAGGATGATGGTTGGAAGCAAGCCTCTGAGCAGCACATTGGATCCATATTTGGTGATGGTGTGACAGGAGCTCCTGTTATAGGGCTAAGGTATATGTATGAAGGTCATGCCGTACCTGAAAAGGATAATATGGTGACATATTATTAAACTGGGGTGGTACCACGGCGCGCAACAACTCGTCCTCAAGACTAAAGTCTTGGAGGCGAGTTTTTTTATTTCTAAATTTGATAAAAATGAGGAGGAAATAAATTGCGTATGAGTAAATTAGTAGCTTCGTGGAAGTACCCATCCATTTTGTTATTTGGAATTGGTCTAGCAAATGTTGGAGGCTGGATTTATTTAATTGCTTTAAATTTAATTGTGCTTGGTATGACTGGATCACCGCTTGCCGTAGCTGCCTTATATATAATCAAACCGTTAGCTGCCATTGCTACAAATAGTTGGTCTGGTAGCCTGATAGATCGTTTGAACAAACGAAATCTGATGGTATATTTAGATTTATCAAGAGCAATAGTTATTGCTATCTTGCCATCGCTTTCATCACTTTGGGTGATTTATTCTCTTGTTTTTATTATTAACATGGGAAGTGCGATGTTTGAACCGACTTCAATGACCTATATCACAAAATTAATACCAAAAGACCAACGAAAACGGTTTAACGCACTTCGAAGTTTAGTCGATTCAGGGGGATTTTTGATTGGGCCAGCGATCGCGGGTATTTTGTTTATTATAGGTACACCAGTATTTGCCATCTATATAAATGCAATTGCTCTTATTTTATCGGGAATGGTAACGTTGTTCATGCCAAATTTGGAAAAAACCCATGTTGCTGATTCTAATCAAGAAAAACTATCTTTCACTCTTCTGAAAAAAGACTTGAAGTTAGTCAAGGACTTTAGTCAACAGCATGTATACATTATGGTCATATATTTCTTGTTTAGCTGTGTGATGGTGATGACTGCTGCTATTGATTCATTAGAAGCGGCATTTTCAAAAGAAGTTTTGTTTCTATCTGATGGAAGATATGGTTTTCTAGTTAGTATTGCTGGTGCTGGAATTGTAGTGGGAGCAATTGTTAATACATTTTTAGTGAAAAAATTAACACTATCAATCTTAATCGGAGGCGGGTCTTTTTTTCTGTCTGTAGGTTACATCATTTATGCATTTTCCACTGACTTTCTAGGAGCGGCTATCGGATTCTTTATTCTTTCCTTTGCTTTAGCATTTGCAAACACGGGGTTTTATACGTTTTATCAAACTAATATACCAGTTGAGATGATGGGGCGCGTTGGTAGTATTTATGGACTAATTGAAGCAGCTTTGGTTGTCATATCTACCATTATATTAGGGGGAATGGCACATTTGGTTTCCATTCAATTTACCGTAATTTTTGGCACATTAATCATGTTTTTCACTGCTTTGCTTTTGTTTGTATGTAATGTTCTCCCATCAAAAGCAAGATTTTATCGAATAAATTAAAGGGATTTTTGCCTTATGCTAGAAATATAATATAAGGCGTAAAAATATGTTACTGCTATTTAAAAATTCCTTCAACTCATTTAAATAGAGATCAAAGCAATATACATGATAGAAGGAGAGTAATATGTCGGGGAGGACTTTAAATGAAAAAAGCTTTTATTATCGCTTCTTGCGCGTTAGTACTACTAGGATTAGTTGCATGGGGCACCTATAGTTGGTTATCAAATTCCAGTGAAAATGTGAATAATACTTTAGAAGCATCAGAGGCAAAAGAAAAAGAGGTAACAGAAGATGTACTGCAAGAAAAAAGAAAAGATATAGAAGGAACTATAACAGAAGAAGATTTGGCAACGTTTAAAGAGCAAGATTTGAACCCTTTTGGTGAAGAAAGAAAGCTGAATGAACTAGGCGACTACGTTTACCAGGAATATATTCATGGAATGTCTCATCAAAAAGTTGAAGCTAGTAAAAAATGGGGATTCTATGAGATTCATCCAAATCGAATTCAGTGGTTGTTAGACGGGATAGACAAAGTGGAACTGGATCACGGAAGTGCTTATAGTAAAATATTGAAGAAGTGGAAAGAAGGCAACTTTTCAAGTATAGATGATGACCACAATGCAATCTGGGACCTGCAGGGAGGTACAGTTGGTAGAGCAACAGGTATTTTAAGTGCGGGGGAAGAGCAAACGTACATAAATAATAATGCCGACTAACAAAGGAATAGGTGGCAAAGAAAGTGAATTATTTCCCTATAAGGTCTTATGTTTGAAAACAGTACTGTAGGGAAAACTTATATATCATAAAAATTAATGGAGTGATATATAATAATGGGTAACATGACTGGAAAGACTATAATTATTACTGGTGCAAGCAGTGGTATTGGTGAAGCAACAGCAGAAAAGTTTGCTAATGAAGGTGCTAATATCGTTCTTGCTGCACGTAGAGAAGAACGACTTGAAGAAATAAAAGGTAAGATAAGCGGTGGAAAAGGTGGCGTAGCTATTAAAAAAACAGACGTCACTTCACGAGAACAAATGCAGGATCTTGCTGATTTTGCGATAAAAGAATTCGGACAGATAGATGTATTATTTAATAACGCTGGACTAATGCCGTTGTCCTTTATGAAAAATACCAAGGTGGATGAGTGGGACAAAATGGTCGATGTGAATATCAAAGGTGTCCTATATGGCGTGGCTGCAGTTCTTCCACACATGTTGGAAAGAAACGCGGGACATATCTTGACAACATCCTCGGTTGCTGGACATGAAATAATGCCTTCTAGTGCCGTATACTCCGGAACCAAGTTTGCCGCTCGTATTATTATGGAAGGACTTGGAAAAGAAGTAGCAGAGAGCGATGTACGCACGACATCTATTTCACCAGGTGCGGTTCAAACAGAATTAACGGAAACAATTACAGATGAAGAAGTACTGTCAAACTTGAAAAAGCGTCAGGGTTCTATGAAGCCACTTAACAGTGAAGATATTGCAGAGGCTGTATTCTATGCAGTAAATCAGCCAGCCAATGTGGATGTGAATGAAATAATTGTTCGCCCTACAAATCAAGGATAATCCATAACAATTAACTTTTTTTGAACCGAATCAGTAAGCTGTCCTCCCTTGTAAGGTTAAGGGAGGACAGCTTACTTTTTTCAGCTAAACAAATCCATTTCCTTTTAGTCCTTTAGCTATTATGGTAAAATGTCCTCTTGTACGTTTCAAATAGGACGTTGATAGTTAAATTATATTTTAAAATTAAAGAAAGAAGGAAAAACATATATGGTTGAGAATCAAACTCCACCGCAACCAGGTGATTCTGGATTTAATAAATGGCCAATTATGATTGTATTAATTTCAGGGGCATTTGTAGCTATTTTGAATCAGACACTTTTAGCGACAGCCTTGCCACACATTATGAGTGATTTAAATTTGAGTGCGAACGTAGCCCAATGGTTACAATCCATTTTTATGCTTGTTAATGGTATCATGATCCCCATCACGGCATTTTTAATTGGACGTTTTACTACAAGGGGATTATTCCTTACAGCGATGGGTGTTTTTGCATTAGGTACAATAATTTGTGCGATTGCACCGAATTTCACTATCCTGATGATAGGAAGAGTCCTTCAAGCTGCCGGAGCAGGTATTATTATGCCACTAATGCAAACGATACTATTTCTCATTTTTCCTATTGAAAAACGGGGAACAGCAATGGGGATGTTTGGATTAGTTATTTCTTTTGCTCCAGCGATAGGACCAACATTATCCGGTTATTTGGTGGAACACTTCCCGTGGAGAAGCTTATTCTATGTAATATTACCAATCATTATCATCGACATTATTATTGCTTACTTCATTCTTAAAAACGTTACAAAACAAACCTTTCCAAAACTTGATATATTATCCATTATCTTATCTTCCTTAGGATTTGGTGGATTGTTATATGGATTTAGTACGGCTGGTAGTAGTGGATGGGCTAGTGCTCAGGTCATCATCTCTATGATTATTGGTGCGGTTGCCCTTACATGGTTTATATTAAGACAGTTAAAACTAGAAGAACCAATACTGGAGTTTAAGGTGTTTAAAAATAAGATATTCACCTTAACAACAATTCTTGGTATGGTGGTATTTATTGCTATGATCGGAGCATCAGTTATTTTACCGTTACTCATGCAAAACATGCTAGGTTTTACTGCATTGGAATCAGGATTAATGTTATTGCCTGGTGCACTCTTAATGGGAATTATGAATCCTGTTACAGGAAGATTATTTGATAAATTTGGTGCTAGATGGTTGGCAATTATCGGGTTAGCTATCATAACCGTTACAACATTTATGTTTACTAATCTTTCAGCTGAGACAACATTTATGTATTTAACGGTGGTTAACGCAGTAAGGATGCTCGGGGTTGCGATGGTCATGATGCCAGTAACAACTGCAGGATTGAACCAGCTACCAAACGATTTAATTCCACATGGAACAGCTATGAACAATACAATGCGTCAAGTAGCAGGCGCAGTTGGAACGGCTTTACTTGTAACGGTCATGACAAACAATAAACTACCTGATCAAGGTATCAATGGACTTGTTCATGGTGTCAATGTATCGTTTGTCGTTGCTGGAATCTTTGCCATCATTGGTTTAGTGATATCCTTCTTTATTAAAAGCTCTCGGCCAGGAATAGCAGATATTAAATAACGTAATTAAAAAGCGAGCTTAAAGTTGAGCTCGTTTTTTAGATGATGAAGGCATGCCGACGGTGGCATGCCTTTTATAATAAGCAAGGAAAGTATAAGTTTTGGCGTTTATCTGTCTAGCTCCAGCGCCTAGACACGCGAGACATAAGCAGTTCGCTTCCGTGCGAGGAAACTCATCCACACTGCACCGCTCTGCTTATGCTTGTCGTGTCTTTCAAGGCGCCCTGAGCTTTTCTTATTTTAAAGCATTTTTGTGGGACAAGAAAACTGTCCCCTTATCCCTCCTTAGAATACACTGTTTTGGATAGGTTTTAGGTAAAATTAAAGGCGATTGATTCGATAAAACAAACAAAAATAGGTTGCATTCATAGCTTACTTTGCTATAATTAAATTTAAGATTCTGAACATACTATCCGGTAGGTTAGTAAAATTAGTTGCTTGGGGGAAAAAAGATGGATTTTTCTTATTCGGAAAAAGTAGTTGAATTGCAGAAAAAACTTAATACCTTTATGGAGGAGCACGTTTATCCAAATGAAAAGGTTTACAAAGAACAATTGAACCAGCAGGAAAGTCGGTGGACTGCAATTCCTCCTATCATGGAAGAGTTGAAACAGAAAGCAAAAGCTGAAGGATTATGGAATTTATTTTTGCCTGAAAGTGATTATGGAGCAGGTTTAACCAACCAGGAGTATGCACCTCTTTGTGAAATAATGGGTAGATCGATGATTGGACCTGAGGTATTTAATTGCAGTGCACCAGATACAGGTAACATGGAAGTTTTAGCTCGTTATGGATCTGAAGAGCAAAAGAAACAGTGGCTTGAGCCTCTTCTTGCCGGAGAGATTCGTTCATGTTTTTCGATGACAGAACCTGATGTTGCTTCAAGTGATGCGACAAATATTCAATCTCGAATTGTTAAAGATGGTGACGAATACGTTATCAACGGACGAAAATGGTGGTCATCCGGAGCTGGGGATCCACGTTGTAAAATTGCAATCGTAATGGGGAAAAATGACCCGACTGCAGTTAAGCATGAGCAACAGTCAATGATCCTGGTGCCATTAGATGCTTCAGGTGTTACGATTGAACGAATGCTCCCAGTTTTTGGTTATGATGATGCACCACATGGTCATGCGGAAATTGTTTATGAGAATGTTAGAGTACCTGCTGAAAATATGCTTTGGGAAGAAGGAAAAGGGTTTGCTATTGCACAGGGCAGACTTGGACCTGGCCGAATCCATCATTGTATGCGCTTGATTGGTGCTGCAGAGCGTGCACTTGAAGATTTATGTAAGCGCGTTCAAGATCGAGTTGCCTTTGGGAAAAAGATAGCTGATCAGGGAGTTGTACAAGAATGGATTGCCGATTCACGAATCGATATCGAACAAGCACGACTATTAACCCTTAAAGCTGCGTATATGATGGACACGGTTGGAAATAAAGAAGCGAAAGCAGAAATTGCGATGATTAAAGTTGTTGCACCAAATATGGCATTAAAAGTAATTGATCGGGCTATTCAAGCATTTGGCGGTGCCGGAGTCAGTGATGATTTCACGCTTGCTAATCATTGGGCAAATGCTCGCACACTTAGACTAGCGGATGGACCTGATGAGGTACACCGTAGGCAAATTGCTAAATTAGAACTTCGAAAATATTTATAACAGGAGGAATTTACTATGAGCGTACTTGATTTATTCAGATTAAATGGAAAAACAGCGATTGTTACAGGCGGAGCAAGAGGACTTGGTGCACAAATTGCCCAAGGATTTGCTGAGGCAGGTGCAAATGTTGTCATCTGCTCACGAAAGCTTGCGGCATGTGAAAAAATGAGTGAAGAATTGAAGAAACTAGGGGTTGATTCGTTAGCTTTTGAATGTGATGTATCAAATCCAGCGGACGTAAAAAAAGTTGTAGACGGAACAATTTCACACTTTGGTTCCATTGATATTTTAGTTAACAATAGCGGGGCTACTTGGGGTGCGCCTGTTACGGAAATGCCATATGAAGCATGGCAAAAGGTTATGAATGTGAATGTAACAGGAACATTTCTAATGAGTCAAGAAGTGGGTAAGACGATGATTAAGCAGAATCAGGGGAAAATCATCAACATTGCTTCTGTTGCCGGATTCGGTGGAACAGATCCAAGATACATGGACACAATCGGTTATAACACAAGTAAGGGGGCAGTTATGACGTTTACAAAGGATTTAGCGGTTAAATGGGGGCAGTATAATATCAATGTAAATGCAATTGCGCCTGGATTTTTCCCGACAAAGATGTCTCAGGGACTACTGGAAAAAGGGGAAGAGAAGATTTTAGAAGGAACACCATTGAATCGACTAGGAAATGACGCTGACATGATGGGAGTTGCATTATTTTTAGCTTCAAAAGCTTCTGATTTCGTGAGTGGCGATATTTTAGCTGTCGATGGTGGTTCACACGCTTTGTAATAATAGATTGGGCTAGAAGTTGTGATAGATGCAGAACGAAATTAATATTACAAACTAGCGAGGAAAATGTATATGAAGGGTAAAATTACGAAGCAGAGTATTTTGCTTTTTGAGAATAAAGGTTTTAGTGAAACATCTATTCAGAATATTGTAAATGTATTGGGAGTTACGAAGGGAACGTTTTATTACTATTTTTCCAGTAAAGAGCAGTTATTAATGGAAATCCATCATCAATATATTACAAGTTTATTAGAACGCCAGAATCACATTATAAGTAATAATGATATGCAGCCAAAAGAAAAGTTAACAGAAATAATAAACCTATTAATCACGGACATCGATAAAAATGGTCCGAGTGCTCGTGTATATTTTCGGGAGATGCGGCATTTAACCAATGAAAACATGGAGAGTATTAAGGGGAAAAGGGAACAATTCCGCCTAAATGTTGAGGATGTTGTGCGAAAAGGAATTGAACAAAAGGAATTTAAGGAAGATCTAAGTGCAGATCTCATTACGTTTGGAATATTAGGAGTTACGAATTGGAGCTATAATTGGTTTAAACCAGAGGGCGATGTTTCCTCACAGCAATTAGGGGAAGTTTACGCTGATATGATTTTAACCGGAATTAACATACCTACTGATTAGTATAAAGGTTAAAAAATGTCACTGAATACAGGGAGTGTACGAAAATGGATATTAAGGTGCGTTTTAGTGAAACAGATATGTTAGGCCACATTAATAATGCAAGTTATTTTACTTATATGGAAGATACAAGACTTAGCTTTTTACAAGAATTAGGTATGGATATCCGTAACGATGAATTTACTATTATGCTTGCATCCGCAAAATGTGATTTTATCAGTCAAGGATATTTTGGGCAAATACTGAAAGTTAATACGGCGGTTTTAAAAATAGGTAAGACAAGTTTTACACTGAGTAGTGAGTTTTTCGATAAAGAATCGGGCAATGTGATCGCAAAAGGAGAAGCGACCGTTGTTTACTTCGATATTTCTAATCAAAAAACTGCAGAACTTCCAGATTTGTTTAAAGTAAAATTACAAGAATATTTGCAGACAGCCTGAGGGGAGAGAAAGCAATGAAAGCTTCTTTTAGCGATACGATTAATGTTAGGGACGGAGAGGAACTTAATAAAGAAATATTGCTGAAATTTGTTCGGGAAAATATTTCTGATGTTCCTGATGGGCCATTGGAAATTGAACAATTTGGCGCTGGTCTTTCGAATTTAACATACTTGTTACGAATTGGCTCATGGGAGGCAGTGTTGCGCCGACCACCACTTGGACCTGTTGCACCGAAAGCTCACGATATGCAAAGGGAATATACGATTTTGTCTGGTTTGCATCCATTATATCCAACTGCACCGAAGCCATATACTTTTTCAACAGATGAACAGATTGTTGGAAGTTCGTTTTTTATAATGGAACGAAGAAAAGGGATTGTGATAGATTCGAAGTTTCCTGAGGGTATACAGTATGATCGTGCATTAGGAAGGAAAATTTCCAAGTTGATGGTTAATCAATTAGTAGATTTGCATCAAGTTGATTACAATCAAACAGAATTAGTAAACATTTCTAAGCCAGAGGGTTTTATGGAACGGCAAGTGCTAGGCTGGATTAGGCGATATGAACGGGCTAAGACGGAGGAAGTAACGGATGTAGGTCATTTAACGAAATGGCTGAAAGATAATATCCCTGTGTCACCAGCACCTACAATTATTCATTATGATTATAAGTTAAATAATGCGATGTTTTCAGATGATTTTAGCGAAATGACAGGGTTGTTTGATTGGGAAATGACAACTGTAGGTGATCCATTAGCAGATGTTGGAGCGGCTCTAGGCTATTGGATGGAAGCTGATGATCCAGAACAGCTGAAAAAGGGTTATGGAAAGCCGTCAGTAACGATCAAGGAGGGGTTTTTCACGCGAAGGGAATTTTTGGAGGAATATGCGAAGAAAAGCGGGCGTGATGTGTCAAATGTACATTTTTACCTGACTTTTGCATACTTTAAGCTTGCCGTAATTTGCCAACAAATTTATTACCGTTACCACAAAGGGCAAACGAATGACCCGAGATTTGCTCATCTTAATCGATCTGTTGCGAACTTAATACAATATGCACTGCTTTCTGCTAAAGGTGTGTGATAGGTGATGAAAATACATCTTTTATGGAAGAAGGAAGAAATTGATACGGTGCAAATGGATGAAAATAAAATTGCGGTTGTGTTTGATGTGCTACTTGCGACATCGACAATCACAGCGTGCCTGAACTATGGAGCTGAGCGGGTGATTCCTGTGATGGATGAGGCAGAAGCATTGCGGGAAGCGAGAAATTATGCGCCAAAAGATGTTTCACTTGTTGGAGAATATGATGGAAAAACGATCGATGGATTTTTGGATCCAGCTCCATTGGCTTTGAAGGATCATGTCAAAACCAAAACAGTGGTATTATCGACCACAAATGGAACAGTTGCTATTCGAAGGTCGTCATCTGCTAAAAAAGTATATATTGCTTCATTATTAAATGGAAATGCCGTAAGTAAACGAATTGCGGAAACGTATGATAATGAAACAATTATTGTTGTTTGTTCCGGATCTAAAAACCAATTCTGCATCGAGGACTTTTATGGAGCTGGATATTTTATTGAACAATTAGTAAATGAATACGGTCATCATGCAGATTTAACTGACAGCGCTTTAGCAGCAAAGCTTTTTTATGAAAATGTGTCAGATCAGAATGTACTTCGTGATTCCCAAGTAGGAAGGATGCTTGAAAACTACGAACTACAAGACGATATCGCGTTTGTAAATCAGAAAGGAATACTGTCTGTTATTCCTCGACTAGTTGATGGGAAAACAATTGTAGCCGAAAAAGCAAAAGTCGGCAAAGGAAAATAGGCATTTCAGGACAGAAAAACGAAAGAAATAGGAAGGATGAGTGTTGTTGAATACAAATCATTTCAAATTTTGGCCCGCTCGTTTGTCTAAAACGCTGACAGTACCTGAGACCACCATATATGATAATTTAACGATAACTGCTAAAAAGTATCCGAAAAAAGTAGCAATCCATTATTATGGGCAAACATATACGTATAAGCAGCTTATAGCTGAAGTCGAACAACTTGCAGGTTACTTAGAAAATGATTTAGGAGTACAGAGTGAAGACAAACTGCTTTTATTCATGCAAAATTCACCTCAATATGTAATTAGTTTTTTTGCTCTACTGCGGATCCGCGCAATCGTTGTACCAATTAATCCCATGAGTACAACAGAAGATCTGGCGTTTTATGTGAGAGATTGTAACATAAAACAGGCACTGGTTGGGCAGGAATTATACCACAAAGTCACCCCATTAAAGAAAGATACATTTCTTGATCAAATTATCGTTGCAACGTATTCAGACTACATTAAGGAGGAGAATGCACTAGGTGACTTACCGCCAGAAGTTACTGCTCCAGCTAGTGTAATCACAGGAGATATCCAATGGAAAGATGCATTAACTGCGAAAGAGCAGCCTTCACCTTACAAAGGAGATAGTGAGGATATTGCAGTAATTCCCTATACATCTGGAACAACTGGTCTGCCTAAAGGCTGTATGCACACAAATAAAACGATTCAAGCAAATGCAACCGGAGCATATCATTGGATGAACGTGACTCCAGATGCCGTTGCACTTGCCACATTACCATTATTTCATGTGACAGGATTGTTGCATAGTACACTTACGCCAATAGTAGCGGGTGGTTCGATTGTGCTAATGACTCGCTGGGACCGTGATTATGCTGGACAGGCGATCGAGAGATACGGTTGCTCCCATTGGATAAATATTAGTACGATGTTAATCGACTTTTTAGCAAATCCGAATCTAGCAAACTATGATCTATCATCATTGCAAGCTATTGGTGGAGGCGGTGCACCGCTTCCTGAAGCAGTTGGAGAACAATTATATGAAAGAACAGGTCTGAATTATGTAGAGGGATATGGTTTGTCAGAAACGATTTCACATACACATTTCAATCCACCTGATCGACCGAAACTGCAATGTTTAGGAATCCCATCGTTTGATGTGGATGCACGGGTAATTGATCCAGCAACTAGGAAAGAACTTGGCGTCAATGAAGAAGGAGAACTTATCGTTAACGGCCCCCAAGTTTTCAAGGGATATTATCATCGAGAAGAAGATAATCGAGAGGCACATATCCAAATAGAAGGAAAACAGTATTTCCGCACTGGTGATATTGTAAAAATAGATGAAGAAGGCTATTTTTTCATTGTTGACCGTTTAAAAAGGATGATTAATGCGTCTGGTTTTAAAGTATGGCCAACAGAAATAGAATCCATTTTATATAAACACCCTGCGGTCCAGCAAGCATGTGTTGTCCGTGCACCAGATGCTAAGCGAGGAGAAACGGTCAAAGCATTTGTTATTTTGACTGATGAATCTGTTGGAAAAGTAACTGAAAGTGAGATTATCGAATGGTCTAAAGATCAAATGGCGGCATATAAGTATCCAAGAATTTTGGAGTTTATAGATAGTTTCCCGACTACAAGCAGCGGAAAAGTTTTATGGAGGGAATTACAGAAGAACAGCTAAGTGATTAAGGGGTTAGTTTCCTAGTTTTTTATAATTATGAGGAGTTGATAAGAATGGGTGAACGGATAAATACGGTAACTGGTGAAATTCCAGTTGAGAACATGGGAAAAACTTTGATACATGAACATTTCATATTTGGCTACCCGGGTTACAACGGTGATGTGACACTAGGTGCATTTAATAGGGAAGAAGCATTAAGTGCTGGAATCGAGGCTGCAAATGCAGTAATGAAATTTGGGGTTAAAACAGTCGTGGATCCGACACCAAATGAATGTGGAAGAAATCCAGAAGTATTACAAGAAATTTCGCAGGCAACAGGCTTACAGATTATCTGTGCCACTGGATACTATTATGAGGGAGAAGGCGCAACACCTTACTTTAAATTTTCGTCAATCATTAGGCACAGCAGAAACAGATATTTATGACATGTTTATAAAAGAAATAAATGACGGCATAGCTGGAACGGGTATTCGTCCAGGAATTATTAAACTTGCATCAAGTAAAGACGAAATTACGCCGTATGAAAAGATGTTTTTTGACATAGCTGCAAGGGTGCATCAGGAAACAGGAATTATGATCCTTACCCATACTCAAGAAGGAACAATGGGCCCTGAACAAGCTAAGATGCTTACTGATTCTGGAGTCGATCCTTCCAAAATCGTTATTGGCCATATGTGCGGAAATACGAATGTAGAATACCATAAGAAAACACTTCAAACTGGTGTAAAAGTAGGCTTTGACCGATTTGGAATTCAAAAACTAGTCGGGGCTCCATTTGATGCAGAACGAATTGAAACTTTATTAGAGCTTCTGGAGGAAGGATATGAAAAACAAATCATGCTTTCCCATGATTCCATCACATATTGGATGGGACGCCAACCTGAAATGACTGATCAGGTAGCAAGTCTTGTTGAAAACTGGCATCCAGCACATGTTTTTGAAAATATTGTACCCGAGTTAAAGCGTAAAGGCGTATCGTATAATGTTATTGATCAAATGTTTCATCTATAAGAGGATGTTCAAAAAGTCTCCAAATGATAAGATAAGAAGCGAATTTCTTCGTTGGCTTGTTTTTCCGGTTCTTATGTAGGAATAGCCTACATTCCGATCCTCAAAACTACGCCGCCTCGAACTTCTTGTTTCTAATTTGCCCGACTTTTTGAACACGCACTACACGCACTATAAGGATAGAAAGATGTCCATAAAAATTATAAATGTAAGCGCTGTCTAAATTGAAATCTTCTTCAGGGAGGAATGATGATGGATAAAGTTTGGCTGAAGCATTATCCAAAACATATTGAAAAGGAACTAGAAATACCGAATAAATCACTTCCAGAAATGTTAAACGAAACAATTGAAAATTATGGAGATAATCCTGCCCTTTATTTTTATGGTAAAGAGATTACGTATAAAAAACTCGGTGAGCTGGCTGGTTCCTTCACAGCTGCTCTTCAGGTGAATGGATTAAAGAAGGGTGACAGAGTAGCACTAATGCTGCCAAATTGTCCACAATATGTTATCAGTTATTACGGGATTATGCAGGCGGGGGCCATTGCGACACAGCTGAACCCAATGCTGGTCGGAAAGGAACTAGCATACATTCTGGCTGATTCAGGTGCTGAAACAATCGTTATTTATGAGCCTTTGCTTCCTGTTTTAAATCAAATCATTGAGAACACATCCGTAAAACGTGTAATTAAAGTTAATTTGGAAGGGCGGGATACGGAAGATGGCATAGCAACAGGCTTTAATAGTTTTCTGGAAAAGGCAAAAAAACTTCCTGACTCAGTTGCCATCAATGCAAGTGAAGATGTAGCAATTTTACAGTACACAGGGGGAACTACCGGCCGTTCAAAAGGAGCTATGCTTACACATCGGAATCTGCTGGCTAACGTTATGCAATCGTATGAATATTTTAAGGATGCAATCAAACTAGGAGAGGAACGTTTTCTTACTGTCATTCCGCTGTTTCACGTATACGGAATGACGTCATGTATGAACCTTTCCATCTATACGGGGGCGATGAGCATCATGCTACCAAGGTTTGAACTGGAGGAAGTGTTACAAACAATCAAGGATGTACAACCGACTTCTTTTCCAGGAGTGCCGACGATGTATATTGCTTTAATCAACCATCCGAAAGTTCACGAATATGGTGTTGATAGTATTGGAATTTGTAATAGTGGAAGTGCTCCAATGCCTCGGGAAATTTTGCGCACATTTGAAGAAAAAACCGGAGCTAGTATATTGGAAGGATATGGGCTGTCATAGAGTTCGCCGACAACACACTGCAATCCATATTCCGGTACCAGAAAACCTGGCAGTGTGGGCATTGGCGTTCCATCTACTGATTATAAAATTGTTGACCTTGCTGATGGGACAAAAGAACTTCCTGCTGGGGAAATAGGCGAGATAATTATTAAAGGGCCACAAGTGATGAAAGGTTACTGGAATATGCCAGAAGAAACCGAGCAAGCACTACGGGATGGTTGGCTGTATACAGGTGACATCGCTTATATGGATGAAGATGGTTATCTGTTTATCGTTGATCGCAAAAAGGATTTAATTATTGCAAGTGGTTACAATGTTTACCCGCGGGATGTCGAGGAAACTTTGTATGAACACCTTTCAGTCCAGGAAGCAGTCGTTGTCGGGATTCCAGATCCGTATCGGGGAGAATCAGTCAAAGCAGTCGTGGTATTGAAGGAAGGTAAGGATTGTGAGGAAAAGGAATTAATCTCGTATTGCAGAAAGAATATGGCGGCATATAAAGTGCCACGGGTCATTGAATTTAGAAAAGAACTACCAAAAACAAATGTGGGAAAAATTTTGCGACGAAAAATCAGAGAAGAATCGGTGTAGGGATCCCATCAAATAGGAGGACGAAAAGTGAAATCTGTTTTAAAGAAAAGCTGGCCAAAAGGTATTTCTGAGACGTTAAACTATCGCCTGGGTGAAAAACCTTTACATGAATATTTAATTCAGAATGCGATTGAATGTCCGAATCAGACGGGATATATTTTCTATGGAAATAATATTACATGGGAGCAGTTAAACGATAAAACACAACGTTTTGCACAGTTTCTTAAAAATCGAGGTGTAAGTAAAGGGGAGCGGGTTGCATTATTTATGCAAAACTGTCCGCAATACCTGATTGGTCATTATGCGATACAAATGCTTGGTGCAATTGTTGTACCATTAAATCCGATGTATAAGGAGACAGAGCTTGAATATTTCATCAACGAAGCCGAAATTCAGGCTGTCATTGCTGGTCAGGAATTGTACAAACAGGTTGAAAATATTAAAGAAAAACTACCGTCACTCCAATTTATGATTACGACTAATTACGCAGATTTTCTTTCTGATGATTTGACATTACCGGTACCCGACGAGCTCAAAGTCAAAAAAGTAAAAATTAAAAACACGTTAGATATGGTGGAAGCTATTGAAGCGAGTGACCCTATTTTGGAAACAGAGCAAATTGATCTTTGGGAAGATGTTGGACTGATGGTCTTTACATCAGGTACAACCGGAAGACCGAAAGCAGCGATGCTTACATTTGGAAATGCACTGTTTAAAACAGCTACTTCCTCTAACGGGTATCAGGTAGTCCAAAGTGATAAAACATTGGCAGTTGCTCCGCTTTGTCATATTGCCGGTATGGTAATGGGGGTGAATATTCCTGTTTACAGTGCTTCCGCATGTATTTTACTGACACGATTTGACCCAGAAGCTGCGATTAAAGCAATAGAAAGTTACAAAGTGAGTAAATTATATACTGTTGCCCCAATGAATGCCGCTGTAATAAATTATCCAGGCATAGAAAACAGAGATCTGACATCACTTGAATTAAATTTTTCGACAAGTTTTGGTATGGCAGTGGATGAAAAACTGGCGGATGCATGGAAGAAACTCACAGATGGCTGTCTGCTTTTTGAAGCGTCTTATGGGTTAAGTGAAACACATACATGTGACACAATGATGCCAATTGATCAAATAAAATTTGGTACATGCGGAATCGCTACCTATGATACAGAATTACGGATTGTAGATATGGAAACAGGGGAAGATTTATCTCCTGGAAATAAAGGCGAAATTGCAGTGAAAAGTCCGGGTGTCTTCAAAGGTTACCTTAATAGACCAGATGCAACAGAAGAAACACTGAGGGATGGCTGGGTATTTACAGGTGATATTGGAATGCTTGATGAAGATGGATATTTATATTTCAACGGCCGTGTAAAAGAGATGATCAAATCGTCAGGGTTCAGTGTATTTCCGGAAGATGTTGAAACTTTATTAAGCGATCATGAGGCGATTTTGCAAGTAGCCGCAGTGGGTTTTCCGGATGAAAAAAGAGGCGAAAGCGTGAAAGCTTTTATCGTATTAAAGTCCGAATATAAAGATAAGATCATGGAAAGCGAAATAATGGAGTGGGCCAAAGAAAAGATGGCAGCGTATAAATATCCACGTGAAGTGGAATTTCGTGATAGTTTACCAGCAACAACCAGTGGAAAAGTACTGCGAAGACTTTTAAAAGAAAAGTAGAGTCATAGAAAAGATTGACAGAAAATATAAAGCCCGAGTTGTTCTACCATTTACACAGCTGAGCAACGTATTAAATAACACTATCAATGAGGGAGAAAAGTATGGAGAAGGCAATAGCGGAACTAGTGAAACGAAAAGAAAAAGCTAAGTGCGGTGGTGGTCAGGACAAAATTGACCGGCAGCACAAGTTGGGACATTACACTGCTAGAGAAAGGATTGATAAACTCGTCGATCCAGAAACATTTTTGGAGCTTGGAATGCTTGCCCATTCCGATCAAGTCGGAAGTGAAGAGAAGAGCGCAGGAGATGGAGTCATCACGGGACTGGCAAAAGTCAACGGTCGTCCAGTCGTTTTACAGGCAGCAGATAAAACAGTTTTTGCTGGGACTGAGGGGATGGTGTATTTCCGCAAAACCCAAGCAGCACATGATTTCGCGGTAAAACGGGGCTTTCCATTGCTTAATTTAATGGAAGGCGGAGGACTTAGAATGCCTGACGGAATGGGGTCGGATGGGATAAGCCAAATGCTTTTTCCTAATGAACTTTTACTACACAACCGCGAAGTTCCTACGATTACAGCCATTTTGGGGGACAGCTTTGGTGGCCCGACCTGGACAGCAGTTTCTTCCGACTTTGTCACACAGGTAAAGGGAACTGCCATGGCAGTGGCGGGTCCTCGCATGCTTGAAGTAGCTACAGGGGAAAAGGTTTCGAACGAAGAACTTGGTGGCTGGGAAATACATGCTGGTTTCACCGGACAAGTGGAACGGTTTACCAAGGACGAGGAAGCTTCAATAGAAGAAATGAAACAGTTCTTGGACTACATGCCCCTCAATAGTAGTGAGGAACCGCCATATAAAGATACGGAAGACGATCCGTTTCGAAAACTTGATGAAATTGTTAACATCGTGCCAACAAGACAAAAGCGTGCCTATGATATGAAAAAGGTAATTAAACTAATTGTTGATGATGGAGAATATTTCGAACTGAAATCATTGTATGGCACTGCACTTATCACTGTTTTAACGAGAATAAATGGAAGGGTAGTAGGTATGATAGCAAATCAGCCGATGAAATTTGCGGGTGCCGCTGGAGTAAAAGAATGCGAGAAGGCTACTGACTTCATTTGCTTATGTGACTCATACAATATTCCGCTTATTTTTTTACATGATATACCAGGCTTCCGTGTATCAAGTGACGCTGAAAAATTAAAAATGCCGACTAAGATTATGGTGTGGAATCAGGCACTTGCCCAATCAACTGTTCCAAAGATTTCTGTGATTATCCGCAAAAGTATTGGTGCGGCTTATGGAAATATGTGCGGTCCAACCATGGGTGCCGATTTTGTTGTGGCATGGCCGACAGCTGAAATCAATTTTACAGGTCCTGAAGTTGGCATTAACGTTGTCCACGGACGTGAGCTTCAGAAATCAGAAAATCCAGAAGAGAAAAGATCAGAACTATTGAAATTATGGGGGTTTGACAGTTCACCTTATAAAGCTGCAGGAAAGCACTTAATTGACGATATTATTGACCCAAGGGATACGAGAAAGTTCCTGTCACAAACATTGGAATATGCATGTGCAAAAAATGGATCTAAAAGTAAACGGAATCTAGCAAACTGGCCGACAGGATTTTAAAAGACATTACAGTTAGAAGGTAGTACTACATTTTATATCATCAACATACCATGCGTTTAGTATCTGAGTCTTTGAAATATGTTGTTTCAATTTAAATTAAATAACAGAGAATTTCCATGAGGAGGAGAGTGTAATGCGTAGCTGGAAGGTCACAGAATTAGGAGAACCAAAGGATGTTTTAAATTTACTAGAGTCAACAATTCCCTCTATTAAAGCTGGTGAACTATTAATTCAGGTTGAAGCTTCTTCTCTCAACTTTTTTGATATTTTACTTTGCCAGGGGAAGTACCAGGAAAAACCGCCTATCCCTTTTACACCTGGGGCGGAGGTATGTGGTATTATCCGTGAAGTAGGAGAAGGGTGCCATCTATCAGTAGGGCAACGCGTAATTGCAACGCCGGGGTTACCCGAAGGAGGGTTGTCTGAATGGATAACCGTTTCGGAAGATTCCGTCTATGTAGTTCCAAATACAATATCCTCCAGTGAAGCGGCAGGCATGTTTATAACTTATCAAACTTCTTATTATGCACTATATCACCGAAGCAATATTCAAAAAGGAGAAGTCCTTTTGGTCCATGCTGGGGCAGGAGGAGTAGGATCAGCCGCCATCCAACTAGGAAAGGCAAAAGGTGCAAAAGTCATCGCAACTGCTGGGGGGCCGAAGAAGGTGCAGGTATGCAAAGACCTTGGAGCTGATATTGCAATCGACTATACGACTGATGACTTTGTGAAGATTGTAAAAACAGAAACTGGGCGTGGAGCCGACGTAATCTTTGACCCTGTTGGTGGAGATATATTTGATCGTTCACGAAAGTGTATTGCCTTTGATGGACGCTTATTAGTAATTGGTTTTGCGGGTGGTCGTATTTCAGATGCTCCAGTAAATCATGCGCTGGTCAAAAATTATTCCATTGTCGGTGTTCATTGGGGCTTGTTCCGCAAATTAAATCCAGATAAGGTTACGGAAATTCACGAAAATTTAATGAGGCTTTATGAACAAGGAGTGGTTCGTCCTCTAGTTTATCGAGAATATAATTTTGAGGACATACCAACAGCATTGGAAGTTTTGGCGGACCGAAAAACATATGGAAAGTTAATAGCTAAACTTTAAAAATAGACTGTAAATGGAAAAAATTTTAAGATAATAGAGAAAAGGGTGATCGTATGCGATTAGAAAACAAATCGACCATTGTAACCGGTGGAGGCGGAGACATTGGCAGGGCTACTGCTTTACGATTTGCAGAAGAAGGTGCCCAGGTTATGGTGTCTGATATCAGTGAAGAAGCTGGTCTGAAAACAGTAAATTTGATCAAGGAAAAAGGCGGTAAAGCAGAATTCACTCTTACAGATATGGCGAGTTCCGAAGATGTTGAGAATATGGTACAGGCAACGGTTGACACATTTGGTCGCCTCGATATCTTATTTAACAATGCAGGGGTGACATGTGATGAGAAAAAAATACCTGATGTTTCACTGGAAGAATGGCAAAAAGTTATTGATATAAATCTTACTGGTGTGTTTCTTGGAATGAAATATGCTATTCCCCGGATGGAGTCAGGTAGCTCCATTATTAATACGGCCAGTATTGCTGGGATTAAAGGGCAAAAACTTGTATCCGCTTACTCAGCTTCAAAGAGCAGTGTAATTACACTTACTAAAACAGCAGCAACTGAATTTGGAAGGGAAAATATACGTGTTAATGCAATTGCTCCTGGGATTATTGATACTAAGATGGTGGAGGATTGGAAGAAAACGGAGAAGTGGCCTATTTTATCTACTGCAAATGTATTACGGAGAATCGGAAAACCGAAAGAAGTTGCTAACGCAGTTTTATTTTTGGCATCCGATGAAGCTTCCTTTATTACTGGGGAAACGCTTGTGATTGACGGCGGCACGCTTAATCTTTAGAAAGTGATTTTGAAAGAATTTAATATAAGAAAAATGAGGGGGGAAACGATGGATTTATTTTACCAGCAATTGTTAAATGGCCTTTCCAATGGAAGCATCTACAGTCTTGTGGCTCTAGGACTGACAATGGTTTTTGGAATTCTACACGTTCCTAATTTTGCTCATGGAGCGTTTTATATGATTGGCGCATATTTGACATTAACAGTTATGACCATATTCGGGCTACCTTATTGGGTTGCGATGTTTCTTTCAATGCTGGCGACTGCATTGTTAGCAGTTGTTAGCGAGCGTCTGATTTTTAATCCGTTAAGAAAAGCGGAAGCACTTCATCAAATGATGGGGGCAATTGGTATTTTGTTATTTCTGGTTGCGCTTGCTCAAATAGTGTGGGGACCTAGCTATCAACAAATGACCAGTCCGTATGGCGACGCTGTAAGTATCTTTGGTATTACTTTTACACAGCAACGGTTACTTGTCATCTTTGCAGCTGTGTTTATTATGTTAATTCTTCACTTTTTCCTGACAAAAACGATGATTGGCTCTGCAATAATTGCAATGGCGCAAAATCGAGAAGGAGCCTACTTAGTTGGAATAAATGCCAATGTAGTTGCAATGCTAACTTTCGCTATATCGGGAGTGTTAGCCGCTGCTGCTGCAACGCTCGCTTCGCCAATTAATCTGGTTTTCCCGGGCATGGGGGATCTCGTTATTATGAAGGCTTTTGTCATTATTATCATTGGGGGTATGGGCAGTATTCCAGGAGCTATCATAGCTGGTTATATGCTTGGGATAGTTGAAAGCTTTGGTGCCACATATATCTCAGGTGATTATAAAGATGTAATCGCCTTTGCGCTGCTCGTTATCATTTTGACCGTGAAGCCAACAGGGCTATTTTCAAGGAGGGTCAACTAATGACGGGAATATTAAATAAAAGAGTTGCTGTATTGTCTATTCTTGTCCTTGCGCTTCTTTTACCTTTTATAGTGCCGAATGAATATATCCTTCATGTTTTGGTATTGGTTTGTATATGGTCAATCAGCGTGTATGGAATAAATATTTTGACGGGATATACCGGGAATCTGTCACTCGCGCATGTCGGATTCTTTGCAATTGGGGCGTATACATTAGGGCTATTAACAGTTAAAGCCGGCTGGAACTTTTGGCTTGCTCTCCTTGCAGCTTGCGTTTTGTCTATAATCTTAGGAGCATTAGTAGGACTAATCTCACTTAGAACAAATGGACATTTTTTCGCGATTTACACGATGTGTGTTGGTTATATTATTTTTCTCATTATCGACAAATGGGATTCGCTCACAGGCGGGGTTCGAGGATTAATTGGAATTCCAAATCCTTCACCGATTGGACCAATTACTTTTGATAGTTTAACATCACAATATTATTTGGTGCTGCTTCTCCTTGTTCTCACAATTTTCATTTCAAAACGAATTGTGCAATCTCTCGTTGGGAGAACATTTATCGCAATCCGTAATAGTGAAGAACTAGCACTTACAATTGGAATATCAACCAAGAAAAATCAACTTTTAGCTTTTGTTACTTCTTGTTTTTTTGCTGCATTGTCTGGAGCGCTTTACGCATCATTTGTTCAATTTATCGGACCTGAAGTTGGTGCAATCCTTCTTGGATTCGAGATGTTAATCTATCTTGTTATAGGAGGTATTGGCACGTTAGCAGGACCAGTTATCGGAACGTTAATTATCGTATCATTAACGCAATCCCTTCAGTTTCTGCAAGAATACCGGATGCTTTTTTTCGGTCCCATTTTACTCTTAATATTAATTTTTTATCCTCAAGGAATAGCAGGCGCAATAAACAATGTTACCAACAGATTTAAACGAAAAAAGGCAAAGCCAGATAACAAAGCCCAAGAGGATAGCACGAGTAAGGAGGAGGTTGGTTAATGGTTTTAAAAGTTGAAAACTTAACAAAAGCATTTGGAGGATTAACGGCAGTAAATAGTGTGGATCTTGATGTAAAGGAAGGGAATATCCACGCTGTTATTGGTCCCAACGGTGCAGGTAAATCGACATTCTTTAATCTGATTAGCGGGTTACATCCCCCAACGTCAGGAAAAATTACGTTCAAAGATATAGACATCACAAATCTGCCTCCAAATAAAATTGCCAAGCTAAGAATTGCGAGAACGTTTCAAACAACAAACCTGTTTGAAAATGCAACCGTCCTCGACAATGTTATTATCGGAAACAGATTAAGAACAAAGTCAGGAATCTGGGATGCTATCTTTCGTACAAAGCGCGAAAAAAGAGAAGAGAATGAGAGTATAGAGAAGGCTTTTGAGGCATTAAGGTTTGTGGAATTAGCTCATTTGGCAAATGAGCCAATCGGGAGCATCACGCAGGAACAGAAAAAACGAGTCGCCTTTGCTTTAGCGCTCGCTACGGACCCTAAATTGGTGTTACTTGATGAACCGGCTGCTGGTGTTAATCCGGATGAAACGGATGGTCTCGCTGCACTGATTAAAAAGATGGCAAAAAGCGGACTAACTGTTTGTCTTATTGAACATAAGATGTCAATGATTATGTCATTAGCTGATCGCATTATGGTATTAAATCAGGGGGAAAGAATTGCTGAAGGAACACCTGATGAAATCCGGAACAATCCAGTTGTTATTGAAGCATATTTGGGGAGTGAAGAAGATGAGTCAAATAAAACTGCAAACATCTAAACTATCCGTTAATTACGGCCCGTTCACAGCCTTAAAAGAAATTAATATGATCGTTAATGAGGGGGAGCTTGTTGTTTTACTCGGTGCAAATGGGGCTGGAAAAAGTACTATTTTTCGTGCAATCAGCGGGTTAAATAAGCCAAGCCGGGGAGAAATACAGTTTCTTGGTAAAAAAGTAAATGGGTTGTCACCAGATAAAATGGTGAAGCTTGGTATCGTCCAATGTGCGGAAGGAAGAAAACTGTTTCCTGGTATGTCGGTCTTTGAAAACCTGCAAATGGGGGGATTTGTACATCGAAAAAATAAAAAGGAAATAAGAGAGTTACGTGAGTATGTCTTTGACTTGTTCCCAATTTTAAAGGATAAGAGGGGTAGTTCAGCTGGCTCGCTGAGCGGGGGACAACAGCAAATGCTTGCCATCGGGAGAGCTTTAATGTCAAAACCAAAATTACTTTTGCTTGATGAACCATCATTAGGTCTAGCCCCATTAATCGTAAATCAGATGTTTGGAATCATTCAGCAAATCAACAAACAGGGTACTACAGTCCTATTGGCAGAACAAAATGCCAGTGCAGCACTGAAAATAGCCAATAGAGGCTATGTGATTGAAAACGGGCAAATTGTTATGGAAGGAGATAGTGAGGATTTATTTAATAATGAAGGAATACGTAAGGCCTATATAGGCGCGTAAATACTTAAGACTTTCGAGATGTTTCGAAGGCACTTTTCATAAAGGGGGTGCTGAAACCGTTTGGCGTTCAATCAATAATATATTGTTTTAAAAAAAGGAGGCTACAAAGTGAGGGTAACGAAAAGTGGAATTATGTTGGGAATGCTGATGTTTTTTGCTTTACTTTTAACAGCGTGTGTGGACGTTTCAAAAGATGGTTCAACTGATGATGCAGGCAGTGAGGAAGTTGTTGCAAATGAGGAGCCTACGGAAGTGGAAGAAGGAGAGGAAATTGTCCGAATTGGTTATAGTGGACCATTAAGCGGTCCGGGAGCACAATACGGTTTAAATGTGCTAAACGGGGTAAAAATGGCCGCTGATGAAATTAATGAAACTGGTTTCGAAATAGATGGTACTACGTACAAACTGGAAATTGTGGCGCTTGATGACAAGTACTTGCCAAACGAGACTGGTGTGAATGTAAAGCGGATGGTTTCAGAAGATAATCCTGTTGCAATTTATATACCACACAGTGGAGGAGTGTTTGCTACTCAGGAATTTAATGAGGAAGATGATTTTATTATCATGGCCTACACGAGTGAACCAAGGATGTATGAGCAAGGCAATGATTTACTGATTGGAATCCCCCCTAAATACAGCGTTTGGCCGGATACATTCAGTGATTATATGATGGATAATTTTGGGGGGAAGATGGCCTTACTCCCAACAGCATCACAATATGGTAAGGATTGGACTGAGTCGGTAAAGCCTGTATGGGAAGAAAAGGGCGGAGAAATTGTTTATGAGAACGATATTGATTTCAGCAAGGAAACGGATTATTTTACTGTAGTGACGAATGCGTTGAATGAAGATCCTGACGTACTTTTTGTAGGGGGGCCTTCTGAACCGACTGCCCTTGTTATTAAACAAGCTAGGGAATTAGGATTCGAAGGCGGCTTTATGATTATGGATCAGGCTAAACTAGAAGAAATGTCAGGATTCTTGGGTGGTTATGAAATGCTTAATGGCTCAGTCGGTGTTCTTCCTATCGAGGATTATGACACCCCAGCAAGTAATAACTTTGTGAAAACATATCAGAATACTTATGACGCAGAATATGCAACATCTGAGTCTGCCTTGAATTATCAGAGTCTATATGTATTAGTAGAGGCAATGAAAGCTGCTGGTACAGTGGATGATACAAAGGCAATAATGAACGCTGTAAATGAAGGCATTAAAAATATTCCGGAAGAGAAAATGGTGGGTGATCTTCATGGAATAAATGAGGATGGCAGTCTGCAATGGGAATCCGAAGCCGCCGCTGTTGAAGATGGAGAAGTTATTACTATTCCACTTGACTAGCAAAGGCTGATTACAACTATAATTCATCACAGGAAAAAAACTTAAGGTTTTGAGGATTGAATCTAAAAAAAGAAAGGAATAAATGCCTTCGCAGGCTTTTCCTTTCTTTTCAACTAAACATACCTACTAGTTAGTATGAATAACATAATAGTAAAGAATAAGACAGGAGTGGATGATATGCATTTACGTTTAACAGACGAACAAAAAATGGTTCAACAAACAATCCGGAAATTTGTGGAGAAAGAATTAATTCCGCTTGAAAATGAAGTTCTTCGTAATGAAAGAGAGGGAAGACCAAGTCTATCCAAAGAGAAACAAAATGAACTTCAATTAAAGGCAAAGAAAGCTGGATTCTGGGGTATTAATACACCTGCTGAATATGGCGGAGCAGATATCGGGCAAATGATGTTAGCAATTGTTTTGATGGAAGTATCTAAAACATTTGTTCCTTTTGAATTCGGTGGCTCGGCAGACATTATTCTTTATCGTGGAAACGAAGATCAGAAGAAAAAATACTTAATTCCAACCATTAATGGAGATAAAAAATCTTGCTTTGCAATGACTGAGCCTGACGCAGGATCTGATACAAGAAATATAAAGATGACAGCTGTTAAAGATGGAAATGAATGGGTTTTAAATGGGGAAAAGACGTTTATTACAGGTGGAAATGAAGCGGATTTTGTTATGGTAATTGCCATAACGGATAAAGAAAGTCACCAAAAAACTGGAAGAGATGGTGCCACTTGTTTCATCGTCGATCGCGATATGGGATGGAAGTCGGAATACATTCACACAATGGGGGAATGGGGACCTGCAGGATTAGTTTTTGATAATGTTCGCGTTCCAGAGGAAAATATTTTAGGGGAAATTCATGGGGGTTACAATCTCGGTTTGGAGTGGATTGGTTTTGCCAGATGGATTGTTGGGGCACGAGCAGTTGGATCCGCTGAGCGCCTATTACAAATGGCTATCGATTATTCGCAGGAACGAAAAACATTTGGCAAGCCGATTGCTGACAGACAGGCGATTCAGTGGCAGATTGCTGACTCAGCGGTGGAAATTGAAGCGGCTAAATGGCTTGTACTAAATGCTGCATTCACATTGGATCAGGGGGAAGATAACCGACATTTAGCATCAATGGCTAAGTTGTATGGATCTAATATGGGTAATAGAGTAGTAGATCGCGTTCTGCAGATCCATGGTGGAATGGGATATACGAGAGAATTGCCAATTGAGCGTTGGTACCGGGAAGCAAGATTATGGAGAATTTATGACGGAACAGATGAAATTCAACGTTTAATCATTTCTAGAAATCTATTAAAAGGTAATGTTAAATTAGGACAATTTATTTAAGAAAAGCGTAGCTCGAGTCACCAGCTCACGGAGCTAGAGAGACAAGATTAAGAATAGGAGGAATTAGTTATGGCAGGAAGATTTGAAGGGAAAGTAACTTTTATAACAGGTGGAAGTCGGGGTATAGGAAAAGGGATCGCTCAGGCGTTTGCTGAAGAAGGGGCTAAAGTAGCAATCGTTGACATCAACGAAGCAGCACTAAGTGAAACGGTAGAAGAATTTAAAGGGAAAGGTTATGAAGTCTTTGCCAAAAGGGCAGATGTTGTTGATTCAGATGACGTAGAAGCAGCAATGGAAGAAACTGTTTCAGCATTTGGATCCATCGATATACTTGTTAATAATGCGGGGCTTATTCGAGACAATCTATTATTTAAAATGACAGACAGTGACTGGCAGCAAGTGATGAATGTTCATTTAAACGGATCCTTTAATGCTGCCCGTGCTGCTCAAAAATACATGGTAGATAAAAAGTATGGACGAATTATTAATATCTCATCAACATCTGCTCTCGGTAATCGTGGGCAAGCTAATTATGCAACAGCTAAAGCAGGGTTACAGGGGTTAACCAAAACCCTCGCTATTGAATTAGGTAAATATGGAATCACGGTAAATGCAGTCGCACCCGGATTCATTGAGACGGAAATGACAAAAGAAACAGCTGAACGAATAGGTATTCCGTTTGAAGAACTGGTAAAGGCAAGTGTCGGTACCATTCCAGTTGGCAGAAGTGGCAAGCCTGCAGATATAGCTAATGCTGTTACCTTTTTCGCAGATGAGAAATCCTCATTCATTAATGGTCAGGTAATTTATGCTGCTGGGGGACCAAAAGATTAAATCTCTAGGCTGTTTTCTAAAGTTTGTTATTAAATAAAAATGTATTGCTTGCTAGGCGGTAAAATGAATGCACATAAGCAGAGGAAATATGCGACGGCAGCTTCTAGAAGCCGTAGCTAGACAGAGTATATTTCCACTGCGGCATTACACAACCTAAAAACAGCAGTCTTTATTAAAAGAGCCATCTACTAAAAACGTAAGGGAGATGTGAACGTATGTTTAAGGATTCGATTGGAAAACAATCCAATAAAATCAAAAATATGGTTGAGAGGGCGATGGTGAAAAGATTTGCTGAATCCATCAGTGATTCACATCCTATCTTTACAGATGAAGAATTCGGAAAGCATTCAAGATATGGGCGAAATATTGCACCACCAACATTTTCGCGGGTCTTTGACTACGGAGAGGTTGATGGATTGCACCTTCCAAATATTGGACTGATTCATGGGGAACAAACTTATCATTATGAACGACCATTAATGGTGGGTGAAGAGGTTTATTGTTATACCAGAGTTTTAGATTACTTTGAGAAAAACGGCAGCAATGGTCTATTAGGATTTATCATCTTAAAAAGATTTGGTGAAGATCCTGAAGGGGAAATCATTTTTACCGAAGAACAAACTGTCATTATCTCAGAAGCGGTAAGAAAGGAACTGGTCCGATGAAAAGTTTAATTGATTTGCAAAAAGGTGGATCACTTGAAGAAGCAACACTTGAACCAGTATCACGAATTGATTTGATTAAATATGCAGGAAGTTCTGGAGATTTTAATCCTATCCATACAATTGATAAAGAAGCAGAGAAAGCAGGACTGCCTGGTATTATTGCCCATGGAATGTGGACGATGGGCAACCTATCAAAACTTTTCACGCCCTATTTTGAAGAGGGTTTTATTCAGGATTATACGATTAGGTTCTCAGGTATGGTTTTTCTGCAGGATGTTATTACACTCAAAGCGGCACTGCAAGAAGCAAATGAAGAACATATGGATTTTAAAGTGATGGCTGTTAACCAGGATGGTAAAGAGGTCATTAAAGGGAGAATTAAATTTAAAAAGTATCAATAGAGGGAGAGTGTGAATTTTGAAAAGAGATGCTGTTATCGTTTCAGCTGTTCGAACACCTATAGGTAGACAAGGAAGTGCTTTAGCTTCTGTTCCTGCACATGTTTTTGGTGCAGAGGTGATTAAAGAAGCCGTTAAACGGGCAAATGTTGATCCTGAATTGATCGATGATGTGATTTTTGGGAATGTGCTGAGCGGTGGGGGGAATATTGCTAGGTTAACAGCCCTTCAAACAGGGTTATCAACAAATTTACCAGGGCTTACGATTGATCGCCAATGTGGCTCAGGAATCAATGCAATTAACCTGGCCGCAGAGGCAATTAATGCTGGAGATGGAGATGTTTATATTGCTGGTGGAACAGAAAGCATGAGCCGTGCGCCATACCTGTTAGATCGACCTGAAAAGGCGTATAGCCCTGCGCCACCAAAATTTCGAAGTTCAACGCTTTCACCAAAAGAAATAGGCGATCCCCCAATGGGAATTACAGCGGAAAATTTAGTGGAAAAGTATAAGATAAGCAGAGAAGAACAGGATGAATTTGCACTACGCAGTCAGCAAAGAATGGCTGCAGCTATGGAAGAAGGCCGTTTTGACGAACAAATAGTCCCAATTAGTGTTCCTGTTCGAAAAGGGGAACCAATTCTGTTTAAAACAGATGAACATCCGCGCCCACAAACGACAAAAGAAGGACTATCGAGGCTGCAGCCAGCATTCCTACAGGGTGGTTCTGTAACAGCTGGAAATAGTTCAGGTTTAAATGACGCGGCATCCGCACTTGTAATTATGTCGAGAGAGAAGGCGGAAAAATTAGGGATTACACCACTAGCAACTGTACGGGCATCAGCGGTTGCTGGTGTTGATCCTAATATTATGGGAGTTGGGCCTGTTCCAGCTACAAGAAAAGTTATGGAAAAATCGGGGCTTAGCTTACGTGATATGGATGTTATTGAAATAAACGAAGCTTTTGCTGCTCAGGTAATTGCTTGTGACCGTGAACTTGAAATGGACTTTGAAAAAGTAAATGTTAACGGTGGGGCCATTGCACATGGCCATCCACTAGGTGCAACAGGAGCGATACTCGCAACAAAAGCTTTATATGAATTAAAACGATCAAAAGGAAGATATGCTTTAATTACAGCTTGCATTGGCGGAGGCCAGGGCATTGCAACCATCATCGAAAGCGTGTAAGAAGACAACCTGCTAAACCAAATCCAATTAGGAGGAGGATAATATGTCAGTACCACATGAAATTGAGGTATATGTTCGATTTAGTGAAACAGACGCAGCTGGTCATGTTAACAATACTAGTTATTTTTTATATCTCGAGGAAGCTCGTACAAAATTCTTTCAAGCAATCGGCATAGGTGGGGAACATCCACATTCATATTTGAATTTCATTATAGCCTCGACAAAATGTGATTACTTGGCGCTTGCGTATGCTGGCCAAACGCTAAAAGTTTCCACGAATATTGCAACGATAGGAACGAAAAGTTTTAATGTAAAGCATGCAATCACAAATGTCGATACAGATGTAGCTGTTGCACAGGCTTCTGCTACGATTGTTTGTTTTAATTATGTGGAGCAAAAGACTGAAACAATTCCGGCACCATTAAAAGGAAATCTAGAAAGTATGACTGAACAGCAGATAGTCTAAAAAAGTTCAAATAGGAGGAAAAGTTTATGGAACATAAAGAAAAGAAACATTTAATAGTCGAAATTAATGAGGGTGTTATGCATCTTTCCTTGAATCGTCCAGATAGTTTAAATGCCTTTAGTCCTGAAATGATTACAGGATTAAAGGACGCAATAACAAGGGCTAAGCGTGACGAAACGATTCGAGTCGTTACCATTTCGGGCTCAGGTCGTTCATTTAGTGCTGGCGGAGATGTAAAAACGATGGGCGAAAGCAACCCGTTAAAAACGTATGAGCATATTGGTGAGTTGAATGAGTTAATTCTATCGATGAGAGATTTAGAAAAACCAATTATTGCAGCTGTCCACGGATTTGCTGCAGGTGCAGGGTTTAACCTGGCACTGGCATGCGATATGATCCTAGCTGCTGAAGGGAGTAAATTTGTATTAAGCTTTTCAAAAGTAGGTTTAATTTCAGATGGCGGTGGGCTATATTTTCTTCCAAGGTTAATCGGTCCATATCGTGCTAAAGAGCTATTATTTAGTGCAGAACCAATCATGGTTGACGAAGCCCATACTTTAGGTATTGTCAACCATGTTTATCCATTAGACGAATTTGAAGAAAGAGTAAACAAATTTGCCGCTAACATAGCAGAAGGCCCTGCAAAAGCGTATGGGTTTATAAAAAAGATTGCGGATCAATCACTAAATTCAAGCTTAGATGAAATCCTTGAACAAGAACGCATCACACAAGCAACTGTCGTTTCAACAAAAGATCACCAGGAAGGCGTTCAAGCGTTTAAAGAAAAGCGACTACCAAAGTTTGGGAAGGCTGATGGAGGAGTTTTAAGTCAAAATAAATAATAGTTAACTATATAGTAATAGCATTTTTTAGTTTAAGGAACTGAGGAGGAGCATTCATTGGGTGAGGTCTCCTCTCTAGTAATTTGGATAAAAGGAGCTCGATATAAATGCAGAAAAGAGCCGTAGAGCAACTAAAACAATCCATGAAACTGCCTGTAATTATGGCACCTATGTTCTTGGTCTCTAATCCTAACATGATTATTAATGCCTGTGCATCTGGCATCATTGGCTCGTTTCCGGCCTTGAATGCTCGTACTAGTGATATTTTGGAAGAATGGATGAACCAAATTACCACGGAATTACAGGAAATTAAAAATAAAAATCCAGATAAAGAAGTAGCTCCATGGGCGATCAATTATATCACGCATCGTTCAAATAAAAGATATGAAGAAGATCTTAACTTAATTGAAAAATATCAACCGCCAATTGTCATCACCTCTCTTGGAGATCCGAGTGCTGTCGTTAAAATTGTCCATGAATATGGTGGCCTGGTTTTCTCTGACGTCACTACGATTAAGTTTGCAAAAAAGGCGATAGAAAAAGGGACAGACGGTTTAGTTTTGGTTGCCAGCGGGGCGGGTGGACATGCTGGGATTTTGAATCCCTTCGCCTTCCTCCATGAGGTTAAGGAATTCTGGGATGGACCAATTGTTTTGGCCGGTGGTATGTCCAAGGGAGAAGATATTCTAGCAGCCGAAGTACTCGGAGCAGATTTTGTCTATATGGGTTCGAGATTCATAGCTTCTGCAGAGAGTTCAGCTGTGGAAGCTTATAAGGATATGATAATCGATTCATCCAGTGAGGATATTCTTTATACCGATGCGTTTAGTGGTGTGAATGCTAATTATCTTGTTCCGAGTATACGACAGGCCGGATTAGACCCTAACAACCTTGAAAAAGTAGAGATAAATTTTAATAAGTTAAATGGCTCGAATGTAAAGGAATGGAAAGACGTATGGGGCGCAGGTCAAGGTATAGGATCAATCAATAAAATTCAATCCGTTGCTGAAATAGTCGAAGAACTTCAGGCTTCATATGAAGAAGCAAAAACTGGAATTGTAAAAAGTGACGGGGGAATTATCTTGAAAAATAATAGCATGAAGAGGAGGAGGTGATAACAGTATGCTGGATGAATACGGATTAAAACTTATAAAACTAAGCCTTCCATTCCGTCTTAACCATGTGAATTGTTTTATTGCTGAAGGGGAAGATGGCTGGAAAATCATTGATACGGGACTTCATGACAAGGAAACGATAAAAAGATGGAAATTGGAATTAGCAGAAAAAAAGGTTACAGATATTTTAGTTACGCATTATCATCCAGATCATTTTGGTTATGCCGGTCGACTGCAGGAAAGGACAGGAGCAAGCGTTTCCATGACAAAGATTGATGCTGACGCAGGACTAAATGCTTGGCAAGAGAGTTTTATAAATAAACTTTCCGACAATTATCAGGTTGCGGGTGTTCCAGATGAATTTGCAGCTAACATGAAAGCTAACACAAACGAATTTGTTTCAAAAGTCACTCCTTATCCAAAAGTAAATCATTATTATCAGGAAGGTGAAACGATTCCTATTGGCAAATATGAATATGAGGTGATCTTTACCCCGGGGCATTCAGATGGGCTTGTGACGTTTTACAATAAAGAGAAAAATGTTTTACTGTCAACTGACCATATATTGCCGAAAATCACACCTAATATTTCGTACTGGTTCCATGGGAATCAAAATCCGTTAGCTACTTATTTACAATCATTAGAAAAGGTTCGAAAGCTGGATGCTGATTTTGTTATTCCTTCTCATGGTAAGCCGTTTCACGGAGCAAATGATAGAATTGACGAAATTAAAGCGCATCATGATGAGCGCCTTGTACGAACTATTGAAACAATTGGTGATGGTGGTACGGTTAACACCATTTGCAAAGAATTATTTCGAAAAGATTTAAACATTCACGAATTGAGGTTTGCTATCGGTGAAACGCTTGCCCATTTGGAGTATTTACGGTTACAAGGAGCATGTAAAAGAGAAAATAGAAACGGTCAGTGGTGGTATTATATTTAAAAAATTCATTAGGTGGTAAAGGAGGCGGTCAATCATGAAATTTGAAAACAGAACAGCGGTTGTTACTGGTGCGGGTAGTGGCATTGGTAAAGCAACTACGCTTTTATTAGCAAAAGAGGGAGCGAAGGTCATCCTTATCGGCAGGACTCTGTCAAAACTCGAAAAAACCGCGAACGAGATAAATGAGATTTATGGTAATAATCCTGCAGTACCCTTTAAAGCAGATGTAACAAAGGAGGAAGAAATTAAAAATCTTTCCAGTTATTTAAAAAAAGAATATGGTCATATTGATGTTCTGATTAATAATGCTGGTAGTTCTGCCTCTGCTAGTATCTTGGAATTAGATATTGCTGAATGGCAGGCTGTCCAAGACGTTAACTTAACCAGTGTATTTTTAGTGTCTAAACACCTAAGTAAGCTAATGATTGATGCACCAGAGAAAAAAGATCGGGCTATCGTTAATATTGCCTCTCTATCGGGCCATAAGCCTGTAGCGAAAATTCCACATTATAGTACCGCTAAAGCTGGTGTAATTCAATTTTCTAAGGCATTAGCTTCAGAATTAGCGCCTCATGGAATTAGAGTTAATTCAGTGTCACCAGGTTTTACAGAAACACCATTAACGGAGGAGGGGCTTAGTAATAAAAAATTTGCAGAAGCTATAAAACGTCATACTGCATTGAGTCGCGTAGGACATCCAGCTGAAATTGCAAATGTTGTTTCTTTTGCAGCTTCAAACGAATCAAGTTACATGACAGGTACAGATCTTTTAGTGGACGGTGGTTGGTTAATTACGTAGAAGATCCTAAGAAAGTATTTGGAGGAGTAGGGAAGTGGGTCAAGGAGAATCAGGATTTAGTTAATGAATGGGTCAAATAAATGGGAGGCAGGCACTTAATAGCAGGTGCCTGTCTAGGGGCTAAACTCTAATCGAAACACTGGAAAGTAAGCGCTTATAGTTGTATATTTGATTGTGTACGAAGAGAGGATGAATCGTTTGCAAAAACAAATAAAACTCGTAAAAAGACCAGTAGGAATGCCAGTAAAAACGGATTTTGAATTCAGCCAGGTACCCATTGGTGACCCCGCCGAAGGAGAAGTACTTGTTCGAACAAATTATATATCAGTTGACCCATATTTAAGGGGACGTATGAACGATGTAAAATCTTATGTACCACCATTTGAGTTGGATTCCGCCATTTCTAGTGGTGTAGTTGCACAAGTAGTTGAGTCAAAATCTCCACATTTTAAAGAAAATGATATTGTAACGGGAATGCTGGGATGGCAACAGTATTCGGTTGCAAAGGAGTCCGTGATTCGGAAAATTGATACTACTCTTGCACCGGCATCTGCTTATTTAAGCGTGTTGGGGATGACAGGGTTAACTGCTTACTTCGGACTGCTGGAAATTGGACAGCCTAAAAAAGGCGAAACGGTTGTTGTTTCAGGAGCAGCGGGCGCGGTTGGTTCAGTTGTCGGTCAAATCGCAAAAATTAAAGGTGCTCATGTAGTTGGAATTGCAGGTTCGGATGAGAAAGTTAAGTACCTTATAGACGAACTAGGATTTGATGCAGCAATCAATTATAAAACAGAAGACGTTAAAAGCGCACTTTATAAAGCATGTCCAAATGGTATTGATGTTTATTATGAAAACGTCGGTGGGAAAATTGGCGACGCAGTACTTCCGCTGCTAAATAAGTTTGCGCGTATCCCTGTTTGTGGAGCAATTTCATCTTACAATAACGAGGAAGTTGATATTGGACCACGCGTACAAAGCTACTTGATCAAAACCAGCTCATTGATGAAGGGTTTTACAGTTGGCGATTATGCATCTCGTTTCAAAGAAGGTTCGGAAGCTTTAGCAGGATGGCTGCAAGAAGGAAAATTAAACTACGAAGAAACAGTTACAGATGGATTTGATCATACAATTGATGCTTTCCTTGACCTGTTTAAAGGCGCAAACCTTGGGAAAGCGATTGTGAAAGTATCTGAGATTGACTAATAGTACAAAGGGTCCGTCTGGAAGACGGACCCTTTGTTTTAAGCAAGAAAAACGAAAATCAGAGAAAACGTTCGTACAAAGAGAGAGTATAAAATTTGGCGTTTATCAGTCTGGCTTCAGCGTCTACTCCCGCCAGAGGTCTTAGATATTCCGAATGAGCGTTGATATCTCGAATTGGGCGTTAAGACGAATCTCTTTGTGATAACACTTTCACTAAGGAATTCGTCTTAAACTTGTCGGTGCTAACTAAGGTGTTTACGCTTTTCTTACATATGCTCTTTACATTCACTCATTTAGTGTACCTTAACGGGAACTAAACTTTGATAGATTTTTTTAAAACAATTAACTCGTAAGATTCAATAAATGTATATTCGCCAATAACTTCCTCCATTGCTCGCTGCTTTTTTGCATCATTCGTTACAGTAATCTGCCACTTACCTGAAGAAGGCAAGTGAAGACGGTGACGTTCTTCAGTTGGATTAACGTAGATGGAAAAATTCTCGTTCTCCCCAAGCAGCACAAAACCGAAGAGAGGGGAAGGCGTGTTTAAAACTTTAAATCGTTTTCTCATTTCTTGTTTTGAAGCAAGCCGGAAAACCTTGTATTTCTTCCTTAATGCAATGAGAGATTTTATAAATACTATATTCTCGTTTTCCAACTCTCTTTTACGCCAATCAAGCTGATTAATCTGATCCCCGGAAATATAGCTGTTTTCATCCCCTTGTTTACTTCTGAACCATTCTTGGCCAGCGTGAATAAAGGGAACACCTTGACTTACTAACGTGATGCCTGAAGCGAGTTGATGCATTTTCCTGCGGGTCCACGCATTTTTCTCGCCATTCGTAAGCGAAAGTCGATCCCATAAAGTATGATTGTCATGACATTCGACATAATTAATTGTTTGATTCAACTCAGATACAAAAGGTTCACCATACGTTTCTAATGCTGATCCGGAAATTAGGTTTGGCAACCTTTCAATAAAATGACCCAGGCCATTTACATAACCGGCTTTGTCGGTATCAAATTGATTTCCTTTAAGTGAATCACGAAAATAATCATTAAAAAACCTTACCCCCGGCAGTTGATGGGAGTTAACAGCGGTGGCTTTGTCTTTAGCGGATAGGGCTGTTGGAAGTTCCCACCCTTCACCCAAAAGCATAATCGGCACTGTTTCTTTATTACAACGTTCATGAATATGCTTCATTGTTTCAATATCGATTGCCCCCATTAGGTCAAATCGAAATCCATCTACTTTATATTCTTGAAGCCAAAAATCAACCGTATCTACAATGAATTTACGCACCATTCCTCGTTCTGTAGCAAAATCATTACCTACCCCAGTTCCATTGCTTAAACTGCCGTCAGTGTGATAGCGAAAGTAATAACCCGGAACAATCTTCTCAAATGGGGATTCTTCCATAATAAATACATGATTATACACGACGTCGAGGATGACGGAAATTCCTTCCTGATGAAACTTTCTAATCATTTCTTTACATTCTTTAATTCTTGCTAAGGGGTCTTCAGGGTTGGTGGAATAACTCCCCTCTGGAACTTGAAAATATAATGGATCATAGCCCCAGTTATAATCCCTATCGGAATCTAGCTCATCTACACGAGCGAAATCATTAATCGGTAAAAGTTGAACATGGGTAATCCCCAGTTCTTTCAGATAAGAAAGTGCGGTCGAATACCCGTTTGGTGTTGTTGTAGCTGTTTCAGCCAGACCTAAAAATTTCCCCTTGTTGACAACACTACTATTCGCTTGTATTGTTGCATCCCTTACATGCAGTTCGTAAATAATGGCATCCTGCAAATTCTGCACTTTAGGTCTTTCCTCATTGTGAAAATCAGTTGGGTCTGTTTTAGAAAGGTCAACAATAACACTTTTTGCACTATTGGCCAGCATCGCTTTCGCATAAGGATCGTTAGCTTGTGTCGTTGTTCCATTCACGGTCACCTCATATTGATAGGTGAAGCCATGCCATTCGCCGACTATTTTTCTTGTCCATATGCCACTTTTTTCGCGATTTAACCTAAATATCTGTTGATTTAGGCATAAATTCACCGAAGTAGCCGTTGGAGCCCAAACTGAAAACGTTGTTGCTGATTGTTGGTAATCTGCCCCAAGTTTAGCATTCACATCAGAATACTGGCTTTCAAACCACTCCGTTCGGACGATAGCCCCAGGATAAATTGGTATTTTTCTTTTACCCCAAAGAAGCAAAAGACTTTCTCCCATTGGCAATTCTTCAGAAAATGTCATACTGACTGTAAAATCATCAATAACTTTATCTATTTTAGCAGGAAAGTGTTTTTCCTCTTTCTTCCAATAAATTACGGGTGTTTCTTCTGTATCAAGTGAATCTATACCTTCAATCCTTACAGTTAAAAGGCGAATATCATCTATCCATGCTACATTACTTTTCAAAGAAATAACCCCATTTCGTAAGCCATACCCTAGCTCCCAGTATATGTTTATATTCCCATTTAGGAAACCTATCTGATTTCGTGCTTAATCATAATCCTTTTTATTTTAAAATTATTCACAAGACTTTTATAAAGTAAACCTAATGGTTTTTATAAACTACTACGACAAAAATTGATAAATTTCTTCATAATTTGTCGATAAAATTCAGAACATTTTAACTAGAAATAGTTTATACTAGCTTAATAGAGTTATTGGATTGATTTTAATAATTACAACTTCTGTTGGTCTTAAAAGCTGCAAAAGGGGAGTCAGAGCAATGTATTATAACATTTCAGAAGAGGATATATTTTTATTTCATCAGGGAACGAATTATCGTGCCAATAAATTATTAGGCTGTCACCCTATAAACTGGGAAGGTACTGAGGGCTATCGATTTGTGGTATGGGCGCCAAGCGCCAAAAAAGTCCAGGTTGTTTGTGAATCTAATCAATGGGAAGGCAGTGAACATGTATTAAAGAGAATAACTGACGAGGGACTATGGGTAGGTTTTTTTACCGACATTCCGGAAAATGTTCCTTATAAATATGAAATTAAATCAATGAATGGTCACAAGCTGTTGAAAGCTGATCCATATGCACTTCAGTCTGAGCTTCGTCCTGCCACAGCATCCATAACTCCCATACTTTCTTTGTATGAATGGAATGATCATGAATGGCAAGGGAAAAAGAAGACGTTTGATGCCGATAAATCACCCATCTCGATTTATGAAGTTCATTTAGGTTCCTGGAAAATGAAAAAAACAGGTAAATTGAATGCTGGGGAAACGAGAAATGCTGAGGACTTTTATACGTACATAGAACTTGCTGATGAATTGATTCCATATGTCAAATCGTTAGGCTTTACCCATATTGAATTACTCCCACTTGCGGAACATCCATTTGATTTGTCATGGGGCTATCAAATAACCGGGTACTTTTCAGTAACAGCTCGCTATGGTTCGCGTAATGACTTTAAATATTTTGTTGACCAATGCCATAAACATCATATTGGGGTCATTATGGACTGGGTACCAGGCCATTTTTGTAAAGATGAGTTTGCACTTCGGAAGTTTGACGGGGAATCCTTATATGAATATGCTGACCCCCGTAAAGCTGAAAAAAGGTCATGGGGCACACTGACTTTTGACTTTGGACGACCTGAGGTACAAAGTTTTTTAATCTCAAATGCACTTTTTTGGTTTGAGGAATACCATGTCGATGGGATACGCGTTGACGCAGTTGCCAGTATGCTTTATCTTAATTTTGATAAATCGGAAGGTGAGGAAAAAATTTATAACTCATACTCGGGAGAGGAAAACCTCGAAGCATTTGCTTTTATTCGTAAATTAAACGATGCTATTTTTTCCTATGAACCAGGTGCATTGATGATGGCTGAGGATAGTTCAGATTTACCACTTGTAACGGCACCGACGTACAAAGGGGGACTCGGTTTTAATTTTAAATGGAACATGGGGTGGATGAATGACGTGCTAACCTATATGGAGAATGATTCCATTCACCGTAAGTGGCATCATAATTTACTTACTTTTTCATTTATGTATACCCATTCAGAAAATTTTCTGCTTCCACTCTCACATGATGAAGTTGTCCACGGAAAAAAATCATTGCTAGACAAAATGCCTGGGGATCAGTGGCAGCAGTTCGCTAATCTTAGATTGTTATACGGTTATATGATGGCACATCCTGGTAAGAAATTATTATTTATGGGAGGTGAACTCGCGCAATATGCTGAGTGGAAAGATCAGGATCAACTTGACTGGCATCTGCTTGACTACCCGCTACATAATGCAATCTATCATTATGTAAAAGCGCTAAACCAATTTTACCTTGCATATCCTGAACTCTATGAATTGGATCATAGTTCGGAAGGCTTTGAATGGATTGACCCACATAATATAGAACAAAGTATTATTGCTTTTCGCAGGCGTAGTACGAGCCTTGAAGATGAGTTAATTATTATTTGTAATTTCACACCGAATGTTTGTTATGACTACAAAATTGGTGTCCCCGAACCAGGGATATATAAGGAAATTTTCAGTTCAGATGCAGCAGCTTTTGGGGGGACAAACCAATTAAACGAAGCAGATCATTTTAGTTTTCCTGAAAAATGGCATGGTCTTACGCAACATATAAAAATAAAAATACCCCCTTTAGCAATTACTATTTTTAAACGCGAAAAAATAATGAATTCTTTAGAGGAGGCTCTTCAATGAAAGAATGTGTAGGCATGCTACTAGCTGGTGGGGAAGGAAAGCGGTTAGGGGCATTAACAAAAAGCTTAGCAAAACCAGCAGTACATTTCGGAGGGAAGTACCGGATAATTGATTTCACATTAAGTAATTGCACAAATTCAGGAATTCAGACGGTAGGCGTCATGACACAGTATTCTCCGCTTGAACTGAATAAACATATTGGAACTGGCGGACCATGGGATTTGAACCGACAGCATGGTGGTGCGACAGTTCTTTCGCCTTATACAGGAAAGGATGGTGGAGACTGGTATTCCGGAACTGCGGATGCAATTTATCAAAACATTCATTACATTGATCAACATGATCCAGAATACATACTCGTTATTTCAGGTGACCACATTTATCAAATGGATTATTCAACTCTTTTGCACCACCATAAGCAAACAAAAGCTGATGCAACCATCTCAGTTATCCCCGTGCCTTGGGATGAAGCATCGCGGTTTGGGATACTTAACACGTCGGATGACATGAGGATTTATGAATTCGATGAGAAGCCGGAAAATCCAAAAAGTGATTTAGCATCGATGGGTATTTATATATTTACATGGAGTACTTTAAAATCCTATTTGCTGGAAGATGCCGCGAATATGTATTCAAGTCATGACTTCGGAAAGGATATTATTCCTGCTATGGTCAATGACGATCTCCGTTTATTCGCCTACCGTTTCGAAGGTTATTGGAAAGATGTTGGTACCATACAGAGTTACTGGGAAGCAAATATGGATCTCCTTGACGAAGATTTGCAACTCTCTTTAAACAATAAAAACTGGAGAATTTATTCAAACGAATCAAACTTCCCACCGCAATATTTTGGTGAAACTGCGGTTGTAAAGCATTCACTCATTAACTCGGGTTGCTGGGTGTCTGGAAAAGTAGATTGCTCCGTGTTATTTGAGAATGTAGAAGTAGAACAAGATAGTGAGATTTATCAATCCATTCTACACCCTGGGGTAACAATAGGTAAAAACGTTATTTTGAAGCGAGTGATTGTGATGGGAAACACAACTATCCCTGAGGGAACCCGTATTCAGGTAGGTGAGGATGAGGAACCACTTATTATCGATCAAAAATCACTAGCATCCATATTAGCTTAATCTAAATAAAAGGGAGGAATATGCTGATGAAGACTATGATGGGCCTTATTAATTTGGAACATGAGCATCACTTTTTTCATGAATTAACCTATTTCCGTAGTGGTGCATCTATACCTTTCGCAGGACGCTATCGTTTAATTGATTTTCCCCTTTCCAATATGGGCAACTCGAACATAGAGGAAATAGCAATTTTTACTTCAACGAAATATCGTTCTTTAATGGATCATCTTGGTACAGGTGAGAACTGGGGGTTAGGTCGACAAAATGGAGGCTTATTTATTCTTCCCCCAGACTGGAATGATCCGACAGATATTTCAAAGGGTGATTTACGATTCTATCACAATAACCGTGACTATTTTATTCGGGGTAAATCAACACATGTGCTTATTAGTGGGAGTCAATTTATTACGAATACTGATTATCAGGATGCATTTAAATATCACCTTGATCGCGATGCTGACGTTACATTGATCTCTACTCAGATAGAAGACTTAAATTCAGAGCATGAAACGTGTTTACGTATCGATTCGGATGAAGATGGCTGGGTTAAAGCTATAACGAACGACAAGCGGAATCCGCAACTGTTTACAGGCGTTTTTATTATTAACAAGGATCTGTTAATGGAATTGGTTGATGAATGTATTGCCCATCATAAAGATCACTTTTTTATCCATGGAATTAAAGAAAAACTTTCTGAGTTAAACGTGCAGACTTATCAAAATACTGGATACGGTGCTTTTGTCAATACGATTGAAGGATATTTCCGGCATAATATGAACCTATTATCGGAGGATAATTATCGCGCACTTTTTTACAAACAACCCTTTATTCGGACTAAAATTGGGAATCAACCACCAGCAAAATACGGCAATCAAGGCAGTGTTAAGCGGTCGATTCTTGCAAATGGCTGTGTCGTCGATGGTGAGGTAGAGAACAGTGTGCTGTTTCGTGGTGTATCTGTGGAAGCAGGTGCAACAATCAAAAATTCAATTATCATGCAACGTTGTAAGATTGAGCCAGGTGTTCATTTAGAAAATGTAATATTGGATAAAGATGTTCATGTGACAGCGAATCAAAAATTAATCGGTTCAGCTGAAAAGCCGTATGTTGTCGCAAAAAGAAAAGTCATGTGATTAGAAAAATTGGCTTATCACCAAGCTTTAATGGCGAAAGCCTTAGTTGCTCTTATACTGATATCCACTAAAAATCTATACTTTCTTATCAGTGCAACAAAAGCGAAAGCGCCCGTATAGCGACGTATGGACTGCGCCCGTGCAACACGGGTGGTTCGATGTTGCCGCGCAAAGCGACGGTCTTAATCGAACATTCTCCCGCAGGAGATAAAGGAAGTCCACTAGTCGCTGGAGCTGGACGTGTCTGACAAACAAAAAGGAGAGATCTCACTATGGAAAATGTGTTATTTGTTGCTTCAGAATGTACACCCTTCGTTAAAACCGGCGGACTTGCAGATGTAATCGGATCTCTTCCGCAAGCATTGAAAGCAAATGAAGGAATCGATGTACGAGTCATCCTTCCACTTTATGATGAAATATCGGAGAAATGGCGTGACCAGATGGAGTACCACACCTCATTTGAAGTCGAGTTTGGATGGCGTAACCAGGAAGCTCGAATTTATACGTTGAGCTATAATAATATTCTTTATTACTTCATTGCGAACGACTATTATTTCACCCGAAAAGGGGTATATGGGTATTATGATGATGGGGAACGGTTTGTTTTTTTTGGTCATGCGGTGACTGAGGCATTGACACATCTGGAATTTAAACCGCATATCCTACATGCCCATGATTGGCAAGCAGGAATAGCTGTGGCGCTTGCCAAGATTAGTCAGCCAATTGAAGGGCTAAAAACGGTATTTACGATTCATAATATTAAATACCAGGGCATCATGTCACTCGACACATTTGCTGATTTCTTTAATTTATCCGATGATCATATCGGGGGCTTGGAATGGAATGGTATGCTGAATTGTCTGAAAAGCGGACTGTTCCATGCAGATAAAATCACGACCGTCAGTCCAAGCTATGCAGAAGAAATTACGAATCCCTACTTTAGTGAAGGACTTCACCCAATTCTTTTAGAAAGATCGACTGATATAGTCGGGGTGCTTAATGGTATTGATACGAAGGAATATAATCCATCGATTGATCCGTTAATCCCTATCAATTATCGTTCTTCAAGAGCTAAAAAGAGGGATAATAAAATGTTGCTACAAGAGAAGGTTGGATTACCGGTTGATGGTAAAAAACCCCTTTATACGATTATTACCCGTCTGGTAGAACAAAAAGGACTGCATCTCGTCCAAGCTATTTTAGATGAGTTTCTTCTCGACGACGTTCAATTCATCATACTTGGAACTGGAGATCATGAATTTGAACGTTATTTTGCGGAAACAGCTGACCGTTATCCCGATAAATTAGTAACCTTGTTGACCTTTGATGAGGGGATGGCACGTCAATTGTATGCGGGAGCAGACTTCTTCGTCATGCCATCTAAATTTGAACCTTGTGGTTTGGCTCAGCTTATCTCCCTGCAATATAAAACAGTACCAATTGTTCGGGAGACGGGGGGATTGAGGGATACAGTAATTTCATTTAATGAATTTACCAGTGAAGGAAACGGATTTAGCTTTACAAATTACAATGCCCATGAACTTTTAGCTGTATTGCATTATTCGTTAAGAACTTACCATAACAAAGAACAGTGGGCAATCCTTGGTAAAAACGTGAATAAAAGTCAGTTCAGTTGGAAAGATTCGGCGCGCGATTATGCAAGTCTTTATGATGGTTTATCAATGAAGTATGTATGAGGAGTGAACATGTTTTGTCCCAACTAACTGTAGAAAATTTTACTGAAAAGATTGTAAACAAAATAAAGAAAGATGCAGCTAAGAATATTCAGGATGCACATAGTAAAGAGATCTATTATGCGATTGCTGCCATTGTAAATGAAGAAATTATGCCACAATGGAGCGAGACTAATAAGAAATATGCAGAGATAAATAATAAACAAGTTTATTATTTATCTCTGGAATTTTTGGTGGGAAGTTTACTTGAAAGTAACTTACTTAATTGTGGGATGCTTGACGTGGCAAATCAGACACTCCAAAAATTGGGATTGAATGCTGAAAAAATTTATGCACAGGAGCGCGATGCTGGCCTTGGAAACGGGGGGTTAGGCAGACTGGCTGCGTGTTTTTTGGATTCTTTAGCATCTCTTAACTACGCAGGCCACGGTTTTGGAATAAGATATCGATATGGGTTATTTGAACAGCGAATTATTCACGGTAACCAAATCGAACTTCCAGATAATTGGTTGAAAGATTTATACCCCTGGGAGACGAGACGGGAGAATGAAGCGGTTTGTATCCATTTTCGTGGTGAAATAGACATGCTCAAAAAGAACGATGGTAATCTTGAGTTTAAACATAAAAACACAGATAAAGTAATGGCTGTACCTTATGATATTCCTGTGGTCGGCTATCAAAACAAGGTGATAAATACGCTCCGTCTTTGGAGTGCAGAACCAGTTGGCAGGACTCAGCAGGATAGTATCACGGAAGAAGGTTCCAACTACTATCAAGAACTTGACCATCAGTATTCCATTGAACAAATTTCCGGATTTTTATACCCGGATGATTCCAAGCACGAAGGAAAAGAGCTACGCTTAAAGCAACAATATTTCCTTGTTTCTTCTAGCCTTCAAAATATTATAAAAGCCTACAAAAAAAATAATCAAAGATCGTTAAAATACTTACCTGATAAGGCAGTTATTCAAATCAATGATACGCATCCAACTTTAGCGATTCCCGAATTGATGCGAATTCTAATGGACGAAGAGCACCTTAGTTGGGAGAATGCTTGGAAAGTAACGACCAGGGTAATTGCTTATACGAATCATACAACATTAAGTGAGGCGTTTGAAACCTGGCCAGTGGGTATGATGAAATATCTGCTACCCCGTATCTATATGATTATCGATGAAATTAACGAACGGTTTTGTAAAGGAATTTGGTTTGACCATGAGGCACTTAGAGATAAAATTCCTGATCTAGCAATTATTGCCGATGAGCAAGTACATATGGCCCGACTTGCAATTGTTGGAAGCTTTAGCGTAAACGGAGTTGCACCGCTTCATACTGAGATTTTAAAGAAACAGGAAATGAAACACTTTTACACACTTTTTCCTAACCGTTTTAATAATAAGACAAATGGGATCACGCATCGTCGTTGGTTGTTAAAAGCAAATCCGAAATTATCAGAACTCATTTCAGATGTCATTGGTCCTCAATGGATACACCGTCCAAAACAGCTGATTAGTTTATTAAAGTATTCAAGTGATGCCGCATTTTTAGAAAAGATTGCACAAGTGAAATATGAAAACAAACGCATACTAGCTGACCTTATTTATGAACGAAATGGTATTGTAGTGGATGATCAGTCGATTTTTGATGTGCAGGTAAAACGACTCCATGAATACAAACGGCAGTTGCTTAAAGTTTTTCATATTATTTATTTATACAACGAGTTGAAATTAAATCCAAACATGGATATAACACCTCGTACGTTTATTTTTGGTGCAAAGGCAGCTCCAAGCTACCATTTAGCTAAAGAGGTCATTAAGCTTATCAATAAGGTTGCCTCTATCGTTAACAATGATTCAACAATTCGGGATAAGCTGAAAGTTGTTTTTATAGAAAACTATAACGTGAGTCTTGCAGAAAGGATCATACCGGCAACAGATATAAGTGAACAAATTTCGACCGCAGGTAAAGAAGCATCTGGGACCGGCAACATGAAGTTGATGATGAATGGTGCATTAACAGTAGGTACGTTGGATGGGGCGAACGTGGAAATTAAAAAGGCGGTTGGCGATTCAAACATTTTCATTTTTGGTTTAACCGCAGATGAAGTATTAAATTATTATGAACACGGTGGTTATAGTGCAATGGACATTTATAATACCGATGATAGGATTCGGACAATTTTAGACCAGTTAAACAAAGGATTTGGCTCAGATGAAATTGAATTTAAAGATCTTTACTACAATATTCTATACCATAATGACCCTTACTTTGTGTTAAAAGATTTTGAACCGTATCTGGAAACACATGAGCATGTCGAACGAGTGTACCGCAACAAATTAAGGTGGCTGCAAATGAATGTTACGAACATCGCCTATTCAGGAAAATTCTCAAGTGACCGGACAATCCAGGAATACGCAACAGAGATATGGAAAATAAAGCAGGTATAAAAGGGTTACTAAGAAAGCTCAGGGCGCCTTGAAAGACACGACAAGCATAAGCAGAGCGGTGCAGTGTG
>NZ_JBYQFJ010000012.1:0-104533 GCF_057836705.1 Virgibacillus carmonensis
GCTTTGTTTCGTTACTTACATACTTGGTTGTTTTGTTCAGTTTTCAAGGAGCAAATTTCAGTACGCTTTTCAAAAAAGCGACTTTACTAATATACCATATTACTATTGTTGATGTCAACAGAAAGTTTCTTGATTACTAGTGTTAATGTAAAAGGTAAGTTTCTCACTGTTTTTTCGACAACCTATTAACTATAACATTTCCCATACCGATTGTCTACTATAAAATTATATTTCTATAAATCTGGAAAACAACTTCTTTCTGTTTTCTCTTTCACTACCAGCGCTGGCAATCAGCACTGTTTTTTAGCAGCAAAAATAATATTACTACTTCTAAGACGTGAAGTCAATACTATTTATAAATTTATTGAATAAGCCGGTTATAGATTAGTCAGGTTAAGGATCTCTCGTACTATTCTATCCAGCTGAGTGAACCAAACGAAAAGGAGCAGACTGCGTATGAACAGCAGCTACTCGAAAATACAAGCTGTTCCTTCTATGTATTTCCCCCCTCTCACCTTTTACCAAACCTCAGAAAAGTAACATCAGTTCAATTGTATCTAGTAAACCTGGCAACTTGGCGGAATGGGTATGATGCGAATCAGAACTAACGGCTATCCTATACGGAAATGAGTTGAGACACTCGATCAAAGTTTTATCACACGCACTCGATGCAAGTTCGAACCGCCTTCATCAAATCATCATTGGACCAGCTAGGAATACCTTTATGTTTTAAAGCGAGTTCGTGTGAGGCTGGAATATGGATAAAACCTGATGGAACGAAGAGATTCTCTTTTTGGAAATGATATAAGCCGTGATACATAACATTATTACATAGGTACGTTCCAGCTGTATTTGATATCTTTGCTGGCAAGCCTGACTCCACTAATCTTCCCACCATTTTGTCTACCGGCAGCGTGGAGAATAAACCATCCTGTCCATCCTCAAAAATCGCTTCTCCGTTTGGCACATGACCTGTATTGTCTGATTCCCCATCATTACAGTTAATAGCAATCCTTTCGGGTGTGACTTTATAGCGACCACCCGCTAACCCTAAAGAAATCAAGGCATCTGGCTGCACACTCTTTATATCATCAAGCAGTTGCTTCCCACTTTTTGAAAAATCAACGGTTAATACCTTACTCACGATTTCATAACCGTTTAGCGTAGAACCATCTAATTCTTCTACTATTTTTGCTGTGGGATTCACTGGAAAATCTAAAAACGGTTCGAATCCTGTTAATAATAATTTTTTCAAGCCTCTCACCCTCTTTTAATTATTCTGCAGACAAACCTGAATAAATAGAGAAAACCCGATCTTAGCCCAGTAAGGGTTACCCTTCTATTAAAGAGCCTCTTAACTCAGGCTGAATAGTGCAGCTGGCACTACTCAAATTATATTATTTTACTACTTTCTACTATAGTATATCGAATTCTCATCATGTGTTAAACCGCTGACCCTATGTACAAAAAAGAATTCCGACATTTTTTGATTTAATTTCATAAAAATGAACAAGATAATAGGAGTGAGTTTAACTTCTAGCAATTACAAAGGGAAGGAAGTTAAGTTTCACCTATAAAAGTGTAGGAGGGTCTTTTAATGTCAGAGGAAAATAAGAATCGCAATAAAGATAAGGGCAAACAGAACAATAGGACCAGACATAATAAGCAAGCAGCAGATGTTGAATTTGCTAATGAAAATGAAAATAATAGCGAATTTCTTAATTTAGACAACAAACAAAATAAAAGAAACCGCGATCAAAACAAATAGTAGCTTAACCAACAGTGAAAAGGTTGTGCCAGAGATTGATTTGGGACAACCTTTTTCGCTGATGCGTTGCATATGTATCTGTTGAAGAAAGTACTCATTTGAACCATTACTGCCGGTCACCGCGATAGAAAATTAGCCATAACATACAAAATTGGAAACTTGTATGTTATAGCAATCATTATTTCTTATTCTACTTATTAGTAACTCGCATGCTTCTTACTGTCGTTTTTTTGTTTTTTTATTATTAAACTTTTCGGCTGGTGTTAGTGGTTCATTAGCAAATTCATGATCAAACTCTTTTGACAGGTTACCCCTTACAGCTTGTTCATCACTTACTCCACCATTTATTTTATTCTTCTTATTTTTGCTCATCTACAACACCTCCATAAGTTATTTTGTCTTAATCAGCATTCATTATCCGTATATTTAGGATTTACAATGCTTGAAAATTAAACCACTTCATGGATTAATCTCTTCATTCATCTTATTTATCTTCCCCTTGATAAAAATGGGATTCCAATTCCTTTCTGATCGAATTAGGAATTGGTTCAGACTTCTGATCCTTCAAATTAAAATTCACATATGTGACAGTCCCTTTTGCACATAGGCGCTCTTCCTGCCAAATTTCCTCATATAACTGTAAACTTGAATTCCCTAATTTTTTCACCCATGTGTAAAAAGATACATTAATTCCGAAATAAATCTGGCCAACGTAGTCAACATTCATATTTAGAATAATCATTTTCCAATTAGCAAACGAATGATCAGGGGTAAATAATGTAAATAGTTCATTCCGTGCTGCTTCAAACCAAACCGGAATAGTCGTATTGTTAATATGACCAACCCCATCCGTTTCCGAGACCCTCGGCACTATAATTGTCTTATACATTTCCTTCTCATCCTTACTACGAATTTTGCAATATGCCTTCATATGCATTTGTGTAAATCTGCTTTACAGCTTTTTCATCTAATGCCTTAGGACTTCTACTAAGTAGTCTTTTTTGTTTTATTCCGTTTTTAGTTAATACTTCTATGTCTGCTGACTGAATATTGTAGGCTCGTATTGTGGTTGGCAATCCAACATCATTAATTAAATCAAATAAACTCCTTACCACCAGTTGAGCAATTTCCCGATCAGTCTTCCCCTCTGTTGGTAATGAAAAAGCCTCAGCCACATTTTTCATTTTGTCGATACAAGCCATCCATATATGATCATAAACATATGGTAAGAGAACTGCATTCGATTCACCATGTGATAATTTGAATAATCCACCCAGAGGATAAGCCAGGCCATGCACACCTGCAACTCCAGCATTATAAAAGCTTAAACCAGCTATCAAGCTGCCGAGTGCCATTTGTTCTCTTGCATTTTTATCCTTACCATTCCACACGGCCGTTCGAATGTTTCCTACTATTCGTTTCATTGCATCAAGTGCAAGCGAATCGGTTAAATGTGTTGCATTCACGGATGTATAAGCCTCAATCGCATGTGTCAGTGCATCTATTCCACTGGCAGCTGTTACTTTGGGAGGTAAGGTATATGTTAAGGTAGGGTCGACGATAGCATAATCAGCGAGTAGGTATTCATGTGTAATAACGTCCTTTGTATTTTCGAGTGAAAACACTGCTATATCAGTAACTTCTGCACCAGTTCCAGCTGTTGTCGGGATTAATACCTTTGGTAACCCCTTATGTAAAAACTTATTTGTCCCACTCAAATTCAGGTAATCCTCTACTCTTCCGTCATTTCCAGCTAATACTGCAGCAGCCTTTGCCAGATCAAGTGCACTTCCACCACCTACTCCAATAACCAAATCCGGTTGTTTTTCTCGAACCGCGTCAACTACTTGATTCCCAATTTCTGCAGGCGGTTCCGGTACTACGTTGGTAACCAAGTCAACTGTCACATTGTATTTTTCTACTATTTCCAGAATAGGATCAATCACACCAAGTTTTTTCAGCATAGGATCTGTTAAGATAAAAATCTTTTTGACCGCTAAGTCATTCAAAATATCCGCTAACTTGGTAAGCGATCCTTCCCCATGATAAATCTTTTTTGGCGATACAAATTGATCCATACTACACAACTCCCTCATCAATTGATTTTTAACATCTGTAATGCTCTAATAATTATGTATTTTATCAGGCATCGGTTACCTGTTAACAGGAAAAAGCCACTCAAGTTGAGTAGCCCTTATTCGTTAAGCAGTTTTCTTCCCTTTATCTACTGGTGGTTCTGTATGCTCACTGTTTTTCCCCCACCAAGTTGCCAAAATTGGTCCAGAAATATTATGCCAAACACTAAATATAGCGCTTGGTACTGCGGCTATCGGCGAAAAGTAGGCAAGTGCTAATGTAGCCCCGAGACCTGAATTTTGCATTCCTACTTCAATCGAAACGGCTTTCTGATCATGAAAGTCTAATTTAAATAGTTTTGCGATTGCGAAACCAATAACAAGCCCCAGCACATTATGTAAAACAACAACAGCGAAAATTAATAGGCCTTCCTTGACAATATTGTCCGTATTAACCGCTACTACTGCAGATGCTACAGCCACAATTCCAATCACGGAAACAAGTGGTAATGCCGCAACACTTTTTTCTACTTGCTTAGGGAATAATAAACGAATTACAATCCCCAGAACAATCGGGACCAAAACAATTTGTACGATTGACAGGAACATACTTCCAACCGATACAGGTAACCACTTACTCGCCAAAAGCAAGGTTAATACCGGTGTTAGAATCGGCGCTAGCAATGTGGATACGGCAGTTACCGATACAGATAGCGCAGTGTTTCCTTTCGCTAAGAAAGTCATAACATTTGAGGCAGTACCACCAGGACAGCATCCTACTAAAATAACCCCCACCGCAATGGCTGCAGGCAGCTGAAAAACGGTTGCAAGTCCAAAAGCAAGCAACGGCATAATAGTAAACTGAGCTAACACGGTAATTAGTACACTTTTTGGCGCTTGAAAAACAGCTTTAAAATCACTTAAGGAGAGCGTAAGCCCCATTCCAAACATAATGACTCCAAGGAGAAGCGCTATGTGTGGCGCAATCCACGTAAAACCTCCAGGTAAAAAGAAACTTAAAACAGCAAATAAGATAACCCATAATGCAAATGTATTGCTAGCAAAATTACTGATTCTCCCCAACGTCTTCAATGTACACCCTCCTACTATAAATTCTTAATAATATACCACTTCAGAATCTATTTGTCTATGGTGTTTTCAGACTATTGCTTACAATTAAAATAATCTCCATAATTTATTCTTTTGCACCCAACCATAACTATTCTAGGTAGTTATACTTCGTTCATAACAGTCTGAAAAAGTTTAGAACTTAAATCTGTCTTTCCCTTTCATCTATGCAGATCGCAGCAGCCTTTTTCTTACACCACTAGTATGAACCATGTAGGTTTAGGTGAAAAATAGACTGTAAACAGGCGGATGGAGGTGAAATATATGCGGACACAGTTAATCGAGGTATATTCACCTCGAGAGCTTAACTACCTAGATGATTTGTTAAATGACTTTTCTCTTATTTCCTATTGGGTTTCGAATCAATCAGAAGATCAAATACTGGTTCGTATTTTGGTGGAAAAAGAGGATGCGGAAGCTATTCTGAGTTATTTAGAAAAGCTGTCGAAAAAAAACGACGACTTTCAGGCACTACTTTTTTCTATACAAGCACATGTCCCGAAATCGGATAAAACGGTTCAAAAAGATGAGGACAAAGGGGAAGATTTGGAGGTCCAACGAGCGAGCCAACAGGAATTATATAATGTAGTTGATTCCTCAAGTACAATCAACGCTAGTTTCACCTGGTTTACTTTTTTCGCTGCCATTGTAGCTGCCGTAGGTATAATTCAGGATAGCCCGGCAATCGTCATCGGAGCAAATGTCATCGATCCAGTCATCGGACCTATTTTAGGGACTTCTTTCGCATCCGTATTGGGGGATTATAAGCTTATCCGTAAATCCATCCTTACCTCCCTTTTAGGGCTTTTCATTCCTTTTTCAATTTCCATGGGATTCGGTTATCTATATCCTCTTCCTACTGACAGCGGTCAGTTTCTAGCACAAACCAATGTTCAAATTTTAACTATTATTGTGGCATTTGCTGCAGGAGGCGCTGGTGCGTTGTCGTTTGCTAAACGTTCTCAGGGAACAATTGTGGGTGTGATGGTTTCCCTGGCAGTATTGCCCCCGATTGTTGTCATGGGGATGATGGTCGGCGCTGCTCAGTGGCACGCGGTGATTATGCCTTTATTGTTATTATTAGTGAATATTAATGGCATTCTTTTATCAGCTATCCTGGTTTTTTGGATCAGTGGCATTAAACCAACGAATTGGCGCGATATCGATAATGCTAATGTTTCACGAACTTATTCCTTAGTATTTATCGGAGCAATAAGTCTAGTCCTTATTTCAGCAGTTATTTTCCTTCAGTTGGAACCGTCTTTCTTTGGCGACTTTTCATTTGATAAAGTTGACGGGTAAGGGCAGGGCCAGCAAAGGCAGATGCAGTTGCCTTCTTCTAGTTCCCTCCCTTCCCCAACTCACTAAGCAGATAAATACCAAAATACGAAAAGGTATAGGATAATTACTTTATAGATTTTATCGTATGGAAACTCCTGATAATCACCAACAACCAAGCAACAAAAAGGGAATTGTTTCACTTCATGAAGAAAAATAACCAAGCGAAAGTTGGTGATGAAATGAAAATACGCAATGCTTTAAAAGAAGAAATTCCACGCATTCGGGAACAAAGAATGAACGCGTATAGCGAGCATACAAAAGCTATCTCAGACGAGCATTGGCAAGCTCTCAAAAAGGCAATATCTTCAAATGCCGATATAGGTCAGGGCGTCGAACTAATTGTTGCTGAAATAGAAGGTAAGATAGTTGGCAGTGTTGCTTTGTTTCCACCAAACACAGATGCTTACGACGGATATGTTGATGAACTTGACTACCCTGAAATACGAGTGCTAGCTGTTGATCCGGAAGCAAGAGGTAATGGAATAGCATCTGCACTGATCGCTGAATGCATCCTCAGGTCAAAAGCTAAAGGATTTATATCTGTTGGCTTACATACGGGGAGTTTCATGAAAGACGCGATAAAGTTGTATGAAAGAACAGGATTTGAACGATTGCCACAGTACGACTTTGAACCTGCAAACGATGGTGTAATTGTGAAGGCGTTTCGGCTTTATATTTGATTACGCACAAGGGCTAGGTCAAAAAAATGACCTTGCCCTTTCTTACTGTTTTAAATTTCACAGTAAAGACCAAAGACCTTCTTTCAAGTCAAACTATCTATTTACCCAACCACTTATTGGACTATTCTGGATGTTCCTTCACCCAGGATTCAGCTAATTCTTCAGGGGTTTCCCTTCAGTACCAATGGCCATCAACCATTCCCCAACTTGATCTAGAGTCAGTTTCATAGTAGAAAACAACGTAAAAGCTGTCGGAGATTGTTTTTTCAAATCAAGTGCTACACCAATTTGGACATCATCCAGTTTCCAAACATTTTTAGGATCATCTAAAAATTTATTATCCATCCTCACGAACATTGGATGCGGACGCCAAGCATTAAAGGCAACCCCACCTTTATCATCGTTGATACTCTGGGCCTGAGCCAGCATCGCAGCAGTACTGCTATTTTTTATTTCAAAATCCTTCATGAGGGAAAACAAACGGGATATGCCAGCAAGGCACCTCCCGTTTGTTTTCAAGATTATAACCCTGAACTGTTTTTTAATGGTTCAACAATAACCTTTTCATCCAATTCTTCTTCATGGTGTGGCTTTACCCTTTTTATAAAAAATGCAAGGATAAGTGCAACAAGCGCAATCAATGTTGAAACGAAAAAAGTGAAATTAATACCGTGCAACATCGCTTCATTCATAATCTGTTCTGTTGCAGGTTGCACAGTTGATTGCCCTGCACCAGCGTCCACAGTTCCCATTCCATCAGTGATTAAGTCCTTTGCTTTTGCCTCAGTTCGGTTGTTCATGATGGTAATCAGCAATGCGGTACCAATTGCACCTGATACCTGCTGCAACGTATTATTCATCGCTGTTCCGTGTGGGTTATTTTTCGCCGGTAGCTGATTCAATCCATTTGTCATCACCGGCATCATTACCATTGCCATCCCAAACATACGAAATGTATACAGCAGCACAAGAGTAGAATAAGCTGTATCCATACCAATTTCGCTAAAGCAGTAGGATGTAATTACTGTAATAGTCAACCCAGTCACAGCAAGTGTTCTCGCTCCGTACTTATCAAAAATCCTACCTGTAATTGGCGACATAATCCCCATTACAATTGCACCCGGAAGCATCAACAAGCCTGAATCAATCGGAGATATCCCACGAATCGTTTGTACATAGATTGGCATCAAGATCATCGCTGAAAACATCGCAACAGCAATAACCATTGAAATTGCTGAAGACAATGCGAACATTGGATATTTGTAGATTCGAAATTCAAGCATTGGGTCATCCATTCTAAGCTGACGGAGTACAAAGGTGATTAAAGCAAGTGCACCAACAATAATCGTAACGTACACATGCGGACTACCCCACCCCTTTTCTCCAGCAGAACTAAAGCCATAAAGCAAACCACCGAATCCAATACTTGATAAAATAAGGGAAATGATATCAAGCTTGATTGCACGTTGTGGTGTCACGTCTTTTAACTTAAAGATGGAGATAGCCAACGTTAATAGTGCGATTGGAAGCACAATATAGAACAACATTCTCCAGCTATAATGTTCAATCACCCATCCAGAAAGCGTTGGTCCAATGGCTGGAGCTGTAATCATGACAAGTCCAAATGTTCCCATTGCCGCCCCTCTTTTTTCGACTGGAAAAGCGGTAAGCATCACATTCATTAATAACGGCATCATAATCGCGGATCCTGATGCTTGAATCATGCGAGCTGTGAGCAGTACACTAAATGCTGGAGCAATACTAGCCAGAAATGTCCCTAAGGTAAACAATGACATGGCAGTAATAAATAACTTTTTATCTGAGAATCGTTGAATAAAAAATGCGCTCGCTGGTATTAAAATTCCGTTAATCAGCATATAACCTGTCGAGAGCCATTGGACGGAAGTGGCATTTACATTAAACTCCTCCATAATGGAAGGAAGTGCAACATTTAATAATGTCTCATTTAAAATGGCAACAAATGCTCCAATAAATAAAATGGCAATCATGCCAATAGGCGATTTGTCTTTAGTTGAATTGGTTTCCAACACTTTTAATCAGTCCTTCTTCCCATGTAAAATAAAATACTTTTATAGTTTATACCGATAGTCTATTAAATGCAATACGAAAATTTAATTTGAATGATAGTTATTGAAATGAAAGGGTTTTATGTCTAAAATAAAAATAGACCACTATTACAAAAAGGGTGATAAAATGAATGCAAAGAGAAAACAAATAATTGATGCTGCACACCAACTTTTTATCGATAAAGGATTCGCAATGACGTCGATTCAGGATGTGTTAGATAAGGCAGGGGTAGCAAAAGGCACGTTTTACAATTATTTCAATTCGAAAAATGAGTGCCTGCGGGCAATTTTAGAGTCTGTATCAGAAGAGGTAGATCAAAAACGCAGAGAAATTGCCATCGGTAAAGAAAATACTAATGATGAAGTCTTTGTTGAGCAAATCGCTGTACGAATGAATATGAATCGACAGCACCATTTGTTGGTGGTTTTTGAAACAGTGTCCTTTTCCGATGATGTTGAATTAAAGTCCTTTATGAAGGCACAACATCGCACCGAACTGCAATGGATTACTAAAAGACTCGGCGACATATACCCGCCTGCAGCAAGACCTTTCACATTAGATCACGCAGTAATTTTTGTCGGAACTGTTCATCACATGATGCAAGTATGGATGTTAGGATCAACGAAAGAAATTGCGACAGAGAAAATCATCCGGTATGCTCTTACCCGCGTTAAATCTATGGTTGACGAACAGGTGAAAAACGGGGAAGCCTTTTTACCGAAAAATTGGCTTGACCTTACTAGTGATAATGCCACAATAGACCTGGATAAGGTAATTGTGCAGTTAGAGGAGCTTAGTAGTAAACTTGAAGAGAAAGGCGTTTCAAAACAAAATGACATTGTTCAGTTCTTACTCTCTGAACTACAAGAAACTAACCCGCGTACCTTCTTACTGGAAAGTGTACTAATGTCATTTGAATATGCCTTTGAACAATCTGAGCTCGAACATGAAGCTAGACACATTGCTAAAATGACGTGGGAAATTATTTAGCTGAATGGGCTTTTAAAGATAAAAAAATCCTACTGGAATGTCCAGTAGGATTTCTGATGACTATCAAATAGAGATTAGTTTACAGTCGGGAATCCAAAGCCAGATGCGTAGTCATCACCGATAGCTGAACCAGATCCACCTAAGATATCATTGGTTGTCGCCCGGTTTTGAATCTCAGAGCGTATTTGTGCTGCTGAGTAGCTTGGGTTTTCTGCCCATATTTTTGCTGCCAATCCTGAAACGTGAGGAGTGGCCATGGACGTACCGCTAATCGTATGGTAGGTTCCGTCGTTCCAAGTTGATTCAATAGCACGACCTGGAGCAGAAACTTCTACATCAAGTTCTCCAATAACGTAATCACCATCTGTGTTTGGATTACCGCGAGAAGAGAAGTCCGCTATACGATAAGTTCCATTTTCCTGTACATCTTCAAGGGCAGCAACTGCAACAGCGTCAGTAAGTGCTCCAGGGTATCCAATTGTATTAGCAGATGGACCAGCGTTTCCTGCTGCTGCCACCACTAGAACATCATGGTCGTAAGCATACGTTACAGCGTCTGTAATAAGAGGAGACTCTGAACTAGCTCCTAATGACATGGAAATAACTGTGTTTACATTTAAACGAGTTGCTTCGTCTGCAGCGTGACGAATCGCTGCTGCAATATCATCCGAATAACCGGAACCACGGCGATTCAGCACTTTATAAGACCATAATTTTGATTCAGGTGCTACACCGTAGATACCAGAACCCGAACCTCCATCTGCAAGAACGGTTCCGGAAACATGTGTACCATGCCCGTTATCATCTTCACAGGAGTTTGTAATGAGATTTGCCTTTCTTTGACTAAAGTCTTTGCATTGCTCGATGTTGTTTGTCAAATCCGAGTGATTAATTACACCAGTATCAAGTACGGCTACTTTAACTCCACTTCCTCCAGAAGTAGTAGTAATTGAATCGTTTTGATACATAGCCTCCATACCCCATGGGGTTTGGTCATTAGGTTGGACTGTGCTAGTAGATCCAGGCTTGGCGTCCAAGGAGACCTTTTCAACGAGGTCTACTTTTAAATTTTTATTTTTTTGAAGTGCATGGAACTGTGCAGTTGTGACATCTGTCGTAAACCCTTGCTGATTGAAATCCCAGCGAACACCATAATTCTTTTTGGCATTAACCTTCGCATGTTCATTGATAGAAGTAATCAACACACGTAATCTGTCTGATTTCTCAGCTGCATCTGCCGGTGAGTTAAAAGAAGATCCAATAAGAATAAAAACCAACAAAATAATTCCTACTAACTTCAAGCTTTTCATCTGCAAAATCCTCCCTATTATTTTTTCTACTAAATAGCAGAAATGAAAATTCAGAATGTAAGATTTATTTGAATTTTCTATATCAATCCTATCATACTATTAATTACTCTAGTATTGAGAAAATCAGAGATGACAAGTAGCTTAATAGGTTGTTTTTTGTCTAGTTTTTTCAACGAGTACGGAAGTAGTAGGCCCTTTTATCTATTTATTAGTTTTCTAAAAAGTATTAATATATAGATAATATCATTGCTTACTTATATTTTAGTTGCTTTTTACACTATACTATTATTGATAAAGGCATATCCATTACATAATTACAAGATTTTCATAGGTCTTTTCAATACAAAAAAAGGGGTATTGTATTGGATATAGTAGAGAGCTATCCCGAAATTGAGTATGGAAAACTAATTTCTCACTACAGAATTAAAATCGGAATGAAACAACATGAACTTGCATCAGGGATTTGTTCCATTCCCTATTTAAGCAAATTAGAAAACAGCAAACTCGATCATGCCAACAATGAAACAGTAATCTTATTAATGAAACGATTACAGCTGGATGTAAACCTATTGGAGAAAGATAGATTTGAAACAAAAAAACGATTAGAAGATTGGTTCAAACTTATCAAATTCAAAAATACCAAAAAAGCGAAGGAAACTTATATACATCTCAAAGCATATTTCTCGGGAGAAGTCCTGGTTATGACGGCAAAATACTGGTTTGAATTAGTTGAAATTAGATATCTCATCTTACTAAATGAATTGGATCAAGCACGTGAACTTGTTACGAAAATTAGTAAATATGAGAAAAATTTAACTGCAGAGCAAGCAGGTTATTTCTTATACTTTAAAGGTATACTTCTGTGTGTAGAACACAAGCATAGTACTGGTTTAGTCCTGCTGAGTCAGGCTGAGACAACGTTTATAGAATTAAAAATTTTAAATGAGGAGTTATTGTATCATTTAGCCCTTACGCATAGTTATGTAAACAATATAACGCTAGCCATTTATTATGGGGAAAAAGCTTTGGTGTTATTTAATCAAATGGCCTATTATCCTCGAAGTATTGATTGCCAGTTAATACTGGCAATTAATTACACAAGGGTACAAAAGTTTCAAAAAGCTAATAAATATTATACCAATCTATTAGAAATTTCAAAGTCATCCGGGGACTCCGTGCTAACTGGGAAAGTGCTTAATAACCTCGGATATTTATATTCTCGGGCAGGAGATAGTAATCAATCAATAGACTACTACCTAGATAGTTTAAACTATAAACAACCTACAGAAACAAATTATGGGAACACTATTTATGGCCTGGTAGAATGTTACCTTAGCAAAAACGATCGTAGTAATGCTAAGAAGATAATAAAAGAAGGACTGTCAAAGATTCATCCAGAAGATAGAACGAACAAAGTAAAGCTCACCATTAAAAATTTAGAAATTGAAAAAAGTGCAGCACTTAAAGAATATCTAGAAAATGAAGTCCTTCCTTTCTTTAAGGCTAAAGGGGATTATTTGAATTTATGTGAAGCTTACGAGAAACTGGCTAACATTCATGCTGGGACCTTTCAATATAAGAAATCCAGCTACTATTATTCCTTAGCTATTCACTATCTTAAGAAAGGTAATAAAGAGAAAGGGGGGAAAACATGATGAAGAAAACAGTAAACGTATTAGCGATTTCAACACTTTTATTTGGAAGCTATCTTTTTCTAGAAGATTCAAACGATAGTACCTTTTATGCATCGCCTGAAGTTCAAGTTTATGGCGAAGATCACCCGGAATATTAAGTATAAGAGGCAGACTGAGTTTAATAAGGGTTTTTATGAAGATAGCGCGATTTTAAAATTAAATCGCGCTATCTTTATTCTTATAATGTTAGTTTCATCGTCCAGGATGTACCTGAAACACCGCACTTCCTAAACCCAAGTTTATTGTATAGTCTAACAGCACCAGAATTGCTGGGGTCCACGCTAAGGGATAATGAAGGATAATTATCATCCACGGCTTGTTGAATTATCTTTTCCATTAGGTTAGTAGCTACTCCAGCCCCTCTTGAGGCTTGAATCACAGCTAGTCCTAATTCAGGAGTATGATTGTCCACATACCCATAGCCTTTATTTTGTTCAGTGAACAGTCTATACCATACTGCGCCCACCGGGTTGTTTTTTTCATTAAAAGCTATTAATGCTCTATCTGTTTTCCTTCCCCATTCTTCACTGTATTTCTTAATATGAGGGAGATTTAGAAGTTCCATTTTGCTTGGTTTGTTTACTGGAATATGGATCGATTCATACATCATATCCGTTAAAAAAGGATAATCATTTTCCACAGCTTTATTTATTATAATCACCGAAACACCTCATCTTTTATTCAAAAAGGATTTTCTCTGGGTTTAAAACTTCTAATTTGGGATTTACGAAACGCCCATCTTTTCGTATTAATTGACCATCAAAATAAATTTCTCCCCCACCATATTCTGGGCGTTGTATATTTACCAAATCCCAATGAATAGCTGATTCATTCCCATTATCCGCCTCGTCAAAGCAGCTTCCTAAAGCAAGGTGAAAGCTACCATCAATTTTTTCATCAAATAACGTATTGTTCATTGGATCTTTAACTTTTGGATTAAAGGCTAACGCAAATTCACCAAGAAAACTAGCTCCCACATCAGTATTAAGTATTTCATTAAGTTTTTCCGAATGATTGGCCGTTGCCTTAATTACTTTCCCCTTGGCAAAAGTCAGTGATATATTTTCAAACGTCAAACCATTAAATGTTGAAGGTGTATTAAATGTGATCGTTCCATTTACCGAATTTCTTACAGGTGCTGTGTATATTTCACCATCGGGGATATTGTCTGTACCATCCCCCTTGATTACTCCCATGTTTTCTATGGAGAAGGATAAATCTATTTGCGGACCCTTAATTTCTACCAGATTCGTTTTTTTCATATAGTCCTTCAAAGGTTCCATTGCTTCAGAAAGTTTCTTGTAATCTACTGTGCAGATGTCAAAATAAAAATCTTCAAAAGCCTCTGTACTCATGCGAGCCTCTTGTGCCATTGATGCATTAGGAAAACGCGTGGTCATCCACTTTTTCTGATAGATTGCTTCAGACTGTAATCTACCATATGTTTTTGCATAAAGCTCCATTTTCCCACCTGGTATATCAGATGTTTCCGAGGTATTAACTGGACTTCTCAGGTTAATATAGCCATCCATTCTTGCTAAGCGTTCTACTTCCAATTCGGCTAACAGTTTAAACTGTTCTTCTGTACCACCAAGTATTAGCTGCCTTGTAACCGTGGCATCTCTCAAATCGGTATGGGCAAATCCACCAGCTTTATAAATTTCTTTGACGATTTCCCTTACAACACCAAGTTCAATTTCTGTATTCGTTTGGATCAGCACGTGTTCATTCGGTTGCACCTTTATTGAATGGTTTACCACTAATTCTGCTAGCCTTTGTATCCTTGGGTCCTTCATCATTAAACACCCCCTAAAATTTACTATCAGCTATTGTCCCTCCATTGTATAGAAATCATTGCTGCGGGTCATTGCTAATCTTTCAAAAAAGTCGCGATTCTCTACTTATAATTGTAACAATGCTTGGGCATCATCTGTTTTAGAAAACCGTATATGTATTTCCTTCCATTCGTCATAAGGTGCTCCTTTCTTCCTCTTCCATAGTGGAAGAAATTATCATGCCACCAATTTTCTAATTACATCGATTATAGTAATAGATCCGTATTGCTATTACTATCGTTAATTAATATGAAAAAGTGGCATGATTCCTTCGATAGTAACCCATTTACTACTAAATCTGAATCGGGTTTTACATTTTTCATCATCTCTACATATGCTTTTCTGCCGTGAGATAGATAAAAAGTTAAATCGTTTCGTACGTTGTTAACAGGTTCATCAGAATAATCAGTGTTTACATGGAAATTTAAGTCTACTATTAAATGGAAAGGTTAACCACCTATATTCCATTTGAATCCGATCTTAAGCGAGTCAAAAAACGAAGGGTCGAGCTTATCTCATTTATATGGCCCTGGTCCGCCCATAAGATAAAATAGTTATACGTAGATCCCTCTATTGCAATTGGTTTTGGATACTTGACGATTAAAGCCGCTTGCCCTCTCATCTCTGGTGGCTGGTCTGCTGATGGAAAAATAAAGCATGCTCCTTGTTCTCGGATTTGTGTTTGTACAATACGAGGTTCGGATCCGTATGGCAATAGTGGATGGAATGCCTCGTTTTGGCAAACTACATGAATCGTTTCCTCTGAGGAAATCGCTGAAATTTGGAAGAAGCCATCTGGGCCTTCATATCTTTGATCCGTTACCTTTTGCCAATGTGACGGGTAATCAAATTGAACGTTATAGACGGGATCGGTATAGGTTTTCTTTGAAAAAGAAATTGGTTTAGGGGACCATTGCAGAGCTGTAATAGAATCACCTTCGATTAGCTGAATCGGAACAGGGTGTAATATGTCAATTAACCACATTTCGCTAGCTGTTCCCTGATTATCACAGCCTGAAAGATAAGCAATTTTCCTACCATCTGAAGACCATGTAATAGGAGTTGCAAAGCAATCCGAAATAGCCTTGGTACGGTCGTTTTCTCCGTGCCGACCTGTTAGATTAACGAATGAAAAATAACCGACATCTTCAAAAGCAGTGGCACTGTATGCAATTTTCGTTGAATCCGGCGACCATACCGGGAAATAATTTTTCGCAAGCGGGCCTCCCCTCACTTCAAATACGATACCTGTTGAAATCTCTATGGTATAAATAATCGAGATACTAGCGCCGGGAGTTGTATACAGTACGTAAGATCCATCAGGGGAAAGACGAACATGGTTGAACGCTCCGCCCGTATTTTGGGTGATTTGACGTTTGCCAGATCCATCGGCTTGCATGTAGAAAAGCTGGCTAACCCCTGATGAATCAGGAGCTTGAAAAAGCAGTTCTGTACCGCTTGGAAACCATTGTACGTCTGTTGCACCGGGCTCGCTAAAACGATTCCCTTGGTGTGTAGTTAAATTGTATAAGATAATATCATTCTGTTTCGTATAAGCTAATTTTTGGCTATCTGGTGACCAATCTAAATAAATACCTAAGCCATCGGTAAATTGGTCTATACGAGCAATTAAACCTGCAGCTAACTCAACAACAAACAGAATGCCATTTTTTCCAACAAAAGCCATCCGTTGACTGTCCGGCGACCAAAATGGAGCCGAAAAAGATTCACCTAAGTCGGTTGTAATTTGGTTATTCATCCCTGTACTGGGATCATATACCCATACATCATAGCCTCCTCCACGATTCGAAGTATAAGCTATCAATCCGAGGTCCCCGGTAGGAGCATACGGAATGATCAATTTATTTCCCGGGAAAATAGTAGTAGAAGGAAGCTGGTTTACTTGCCTGATTAGCTCTGGGTTGCTGTTACCTCTTGTTACTACATTGAATTGCCTTGCAATCTGAAACAATGTGTCTCCGGGCTGTACAACGTAATAAGGAACACCAGGTGGGACGTTCAACAGTTGTCCGACTTGTATGATATAAGGTGGCTCAAGCTCATTTGCTTCGATAATAACCGATGGCGGTACACCAAAAAAGTGAGCAATTTTAAATACCGAATCCCCAGGGTTGACACGAACAACATCAACACCTGGAGGAATGGAAAGCTGCTGTCCGACATAAATCGTATAAGGTGAATTCAAATTGTTAGCGGCGATAAGGGAATCTAGCGGAAGTCCCCATCGTCTTGCAATTTGATACAACGTATCCCCGGGACGGACTGTGTAAAAATTTTGCATTATAACCCCTCCAAAACAGCTAATTGATCGCTGAAAATACTACCAATACTCTAGACTATCGATGTTATAACCGAAAAATGCATGTCTCCTATACAAAATAAAAAAGCTATCTCGTGGTTGTGAGATAACTTCTTTTTGAAAAATGGGCAAGACGCACCTTATACGTCTTTGTTTTCCAACTTCACTCCAATAAATTTCATTTCTGTCATATCTTCTATGGCGTATTTCACGCCTTCTTTTCCTATACCGCTCTGCTTGACACCGCCGTACGGATGGTTGTCTTGCCTGTAAGTGGATATCTCGTTAATCCAGACCCCACCCATTTCTAATTTTTCTGCAACACGCAATGCCCGGTCAATATCCTTTGTAAAGACACCAGCTTGAAGGCCATAGATGGAATCGTTTGAATAGCCAACCACCTCATCTTCTGTATCAAAAGGGATGACAGATACGATGGGTGCGAAAACTTCTTCTGCTATTACTTTCATGTTTTCATCCACATTTGTCATGATTGTAGGGGATAAGACAGTACCATTTCGTTCTCCACCTGTTTCAATTTTTGCGCCTTTTTCTACGGCATCATCAATCCATTGCTTCGCCCGTTTGGAAGCTTCCTCGTTGATCATTGGCCCGATATTAGTCTTTTCGTCCAATGGATCACCTATGTTTAACGCTTCTGTTTGTTTAATATAATTCTCAAGAAATGTATCATAAATATCTTTCTGTACATAAACGCGTTGGGCTGAGATACAGACTTGTCCAGAAAATGCGAACGCACCTTTAACTAATGCTTTAGCCGCATAGTCAATGTTTGCATCGTTAAACAAAATGTTTGGTGAGTTTGATCCCAGTTCAAGCGTTACTTTTTTGAAGCCGGCTGTTTCAACAATACTCTTGCCTACAGCTAGGCTTCCTGTAAAACTAATTTTATGAACCTTTGCATGGGTAACAAGAGGCTCGCCAACTTCTTTGCCAGTTCCAATAAGTAGATTGATGACGCCATCAGGCAGTCCCGCTTCTTGAAATAATTGGATGAGTTTAAACGCTGTTATGGGAGTTTTTTCCGCTGGTTTAAATACCACCGTATTTCCAGCTGCCAAGGCAGGTGCTAGTTTATGCAGCGATAAGTTTAGTGGGAAATTGAATGGCGTAATGGCTCCAACTACACCTAAAGGGATTCGTTTCACTAACCCTAGTCGATTTTCTCCCCCAATTGCAGCATCCATTGGAATAACTTCACCAGTAATATTCTTTGCAAGCTCTGCTGCGAAACGAAGCACCTGAACAGATCGCTCCACCTCGCCACGACTACCTGTTATTGGCTTTCCAGCTTCTTTACAAATAGTTAACGCAAAATCTTCCTTTTTTTCTTCCAATAAATCTGCCGTCTTTTGTAAAATAGCCGCTCGCTTGTGTGCAGGCATGATCTTCATGGTAGAATGAAAAATTTTGAAACATGAATCTACAGCATCATCAAGATCTTTTTTTGTGGCCAGTTTCAGCTCTGCAACTTTCTCCTGATTATATGGATTAACGACCTTCATGGACTGCCTCGTTTCTTCCTTTCGCTCTTTACCATCTATAATCGATCCAATCTGCATTTTTCTACCTCCTTTTAGCATTCGATGTTATCTAGCTTTTCCGTTAGCTTCATATTCTCGCTGTAATCAACTGGACAATCAATTAGTACAGGTTTGTTCAAATTAATCGCCCATTCTAAGATGGATGTTAAATCCTCCGTTTTTTCAACCTTCTTAGCTTCAAATCCATACGATTTTGCCAGTTGCACAAAGTCCGGATTTCCAAATTTAATATGAGTGGACCTCTTAAAGGCCTTCATTTGATGCCATTCAATTAATCCATATCCTTCATCTCTCCATAATAAAATAACAATCGGTAGGTTTAGACGCATTGCCGTCTCTAGTTCTGCACTTGTCATCTGGAAAGCTCCATCGCCACATACTGCAACCACATTCTTTTCTGGGTACACCATTTTGGCTGCAATTGCGCCGGGAACAGCTACCCCCATGGATGCCAGGCCATTCGAGATCAAGCAAGTATTTGGTTGATAGCAATGAAACATTCTGCCGACCCACATCTTATGTGCACCGACATCGGACAGAACTATACTTTCTTCGTCCAGAACCGATCGTAAATCAGAAATGATCTTTTGTGGCTTAACAGGGAAACTTGTATCCTGCTTAAACGCTTCCAGTTCATCCAAAGCTTGCTTGCGAACAGATTGAATCCAATCAATGCTTCTATCTTTTTTGGATATGATCTGCTTCAATTTCTTTAAATTTTCTTTGATGTCACCAACCACATTTAATGTCACAGGATAATGAGAATCCGTTTCCGCTTCCTGTGTGTCAATGTGTAAAATAGGAGTCTTAGCTTCAGGGTTCCAATTTATTGGTGGGTATTCTGCGATATCAAAGCCAATTGCAATAATCAGGTCAGCCTCATTAAACCCGCATGTGATATAGTCTTTTCCACCCATGCCTGCCGTTAACATGCTGCGATCATCTGTCCAAGAAAGTGCTCCTTTACCCATGAATGTATGGACGACAGGAATACTTGTCTCCTGTACGAAAGAGCGAAAATGTTCCGCAGCATGATCGCGTGTAATTCCATTACCTGCTAGAATGAGCGGTTGTTTGGCTTGATCAATTAGCTTCACAGCTTGCTCTACAACAGGGTCATCAGCCTCTGACATCGTATGGTTTATAATAGGAAGCGGCGATCCTTCTACTTCCATTCCCGCAACGTCCTCGGGTAGATCAATGTGCGTGGCACCAGGTTTATCCTGTGTGGCAACTTGAAACGCTTTCCGAACAACCTCTGGAACAATCTCACCTTTCTTAACCTGGGCATTCCACTTGGTTACTGGTTTGTAAATATCAACAAGGTCATAGTACTGATGCGAAATTTTGTGTTGACGCTCAAGTCCCGCTTGTCCAGTGATCGCCACAATCGGACTTAGATCCATGTTTGCGTTTGCGACACCGGTTAACAGGTTCGTTGCACCAGGTCCAAGCGTCGCTACGCATACACCTGGTTTTCCTGTTAATCTTCCATACGTCCCAGCCATAAAGGCCGCACCGGTTTCATGTCTTGTTACTATAAAATTAATACTCGAGTCATGAAGCGCGTCCATGACATCAATATTCTCTTCACCAGGAACACCAAAGATATATTCAACTCCTTCGTTTTCCAAGCATTTGACGAGTAATTCTGCTACTTTCATATACAACATCCTTCACAAAGTAAGTAATAGATGTATTTTTAGTATAAAGTGCTAATTTTATTTACTTTTTTTATAGATGCCTTAAAAAGTACTATTTAAAAGAGATACGGATCACCATGACTAACTTTTACTTTGTCATATTAATCCCACCTATTTTAATACTGTTTTTTTCTATTTAAAATAAAAAAGCACATATTGATGGACTACTTCACTACCTCCTACCATGTTTTAATAGATTCTTTAATCAATTTACAAAAAGTCGTGTTCTACGACCATTCCTTTGCTTAACCGTTGAATATACTACTTATAAACAAGTTAGGGAGGATCTTTATGGGGAAGTATAAAATTGTTGTTCAAACAACTAATAAGAAGAGAAGTGCCCAACAACAGTATAACTTAGTAAGAAGAAATAAAATGAATGCCGACATTAAGACTTACACAACAGATAGCGGGGAAGTCTATAGTGTAGAAGTCGGGCCATATTCAGAGAGGAAGCAGGTTCTTCAAGATGTTGATAAAATTAAAGGCCTTGGGATAACAAATGCCTTTATTACAAGTGCATAAGTAGCCTTATACATTTAAAATGTAACATCCTCATTATTAATATAGAATCAAAAATATACAAAAAAAATTTAGTAAGTTAGTAAAAAAGCATTCTTCCAGTATTAGTAGAAGATTGCTTTTCTATTACTGCTTCTTATCTTGAAGGAATTCTACTTTCTGCTATTTCGATTTCCAAACATGGGTTTCAGTCAGTATTATTTAACTGTTTATATAAACGCTTTGCATCATAGTCTATTCCATTTAATTGCGCAGAGCCTACTCTGGAAAGCCATGGTAATCCCAAAAAGTAAATGCCCTTCACTGGACTTTTTCCTTTATAATGGATTGGTATTTTTTGGTTATCAACGACACCAGGGATATCCGCCCAGCTATAATCAAATTGAAATCCTGTTGCCCAAATAATAGTGTCTACCTTTATTTTTGTTCCATCTTTAAAGGTAGCTTCCTGATCCTGAAAGAAAACTGTTCGTTCTTTTACGTGTACCAGCTTGTCTTCAATTTGTTTTTTCAACTCCACGCCTATTACGGGTTCAGTTTTCTGTAAATATTTTGCTAACTTTGAATCAACCGACACCTTGGAAAGAAAAGATGTATCAAGCCACCAGAATATACTGCGTCCCAATAGTTGCTTAGGGATAAACACAATATCATGTCCCGTAGAGATGTAAACGTTTCGTCTCTGTGATAATTCTGTTGCAATTTGGGCACCAGAATTACCACCACCAATCACTAACACATTTCCAGGAGAAAGTTGTGAGGGACTCTGATAATCCGAGGAGTGGAGTTGATCTACGCTTGCTGAGAGTTTCCCTTGTATTTTTGGAATAAAAGGCTTTTGAAAAGGTCCAGTTGCAATTATAATCTTATTTGCTACCCATTCTTCCTTCGATGTTACAGCCTTAAATTGGTCGTCCATTTTTTCTAGCCTCTCCACTTTGGTATCTAAGCTGACAGGGATAGAATAGTGGGTTGAATACATTTCTAAATAATTAGCTAGTTCATCTTTAGAAGGAAAACCTTTCGGATCACCGGACATGGGTAAATTCGGTAATGCACTGTATCTTCTTGGACTGAATAAAACGAGAGAATCATAGCGATTTCTCCATACGTCACCAATTCTTGTGGACGAATCAATCAATTCAAAGGTCAGATTTGTTTGTTTTAGATAATACCCCATCGCCAGTCCTGCCTGACCAGCTCCAATAACAAGAACGTCAACATATTTATTCAAATTCTTCCCCCCTTGGCAACATCTCTTAGTTTTGATAGAACCCGGAAACTTTCACACCATACCAGGCCTCAGGTAAAAAACACCATACAAAGTGCCTAGAAAATCCGTGATATTAAGCCGTTCCGTATAAAACTCTTTACTACCCATAGTACTTGGTCAAACTTTCACCTTACACTTTGCTTTGTTACAGGATTTTGATGTGTATAACAAAATATCTTACCTTCAAATCTATTAGTAGAACGACAAAAAGCTGCTACTTTTTCTGATACAGGTTGATTACATTTTGCACATCGTTCCTGCAACTTCTTTTCTACATTATCTTTTTTGGTGTTAATTCCTTTATTATGTTCTTCCCGAAGTTGACCGTCCGTAATATTAGCATCTTGAATAGCCTGATAAATGCATGAGATTTCTTCAGCTTGAATGAGTGGTGCGTTGTTTATTAATTTAAGTACAGAAATCTTTCTATTAATAAATTCTGATAACTCCACATCGTATACAATTAAATCATCGGAGTTAATTCTTCGTAATTCCACATCAATTTTAAACGTACACCGCTTTGTAAAAGAAACCATGGAAATAAAGTTATTATGAAATTTCTCATCTAGCAGAAATTGAAGTGCCTTAATGTGCCCATAATTTTGGATAAAAGGATTTAGCATTTTGAATTTACCATTTATAGACCATTGCTTTCTATCTTTTCCACCGTATATCGTTCCCTGGTAATTTTTTGTCTCAATGACAAAAATTCCATAATGAGTAACTACAACATGATCGATTTGTGAGTAACCAGTAATAGATTTTGGATTTTTTATCATGACATCTGATAAGTATTTATATTCCTTTGGAAACTGATCCAGTTGAATGTTGATTTTGTATTCTCCAATTTCACCTTTTCTAACAGCAACGTGCTGCCTACCTTTCTCTTTTGTCTGCTTTGTCTCTTTCTCATTAACTTGATTACTTTTGCTTTTCTTAAATAAATTAAATAGCATTAAATCTTCCTCATCGATAATTTGTTATGTACTATGTATATCGGCTTCCAAGTTGTAATTTGAATATTTCATACTTCGCAACATAAATATCCAATTGGCTTGTTAAATCTGTTTTCACTATTTCGATTCCACGCCCGATTATTTTGTAAGGGATTCCCCTTTAAAAGTCAGAACTTAGTAGCACACCATAAACTGCTTCGCTGGCTCATAGAGTGATTGTTTTTATGTTGACAATTAATATTTGTAGTTCTTTCGATTTCATTTTTTTCTTATTTTCACTTCTAAAGTCCTAGATAAAGGTGGTACTATCCCCTTCAATTAAATGGACAGGAAGTGATATTCTGCGGTCCTCTAAAGGCATTTGCTTATTTTTAATTTGATCAAACAGTAGCTTAACGGCCGTGACACCCTTCACCCCTACCTCCTGCTTGACCGTCGTAAGTTTTGGGATCATGTAACTAGAAAAGTAAACACCATCAAACCCGGTCACCGAATAATCACGCGGAATCTGAAAGCCTCTTTCGTTCAACCTTTTATATAAACCTAAGGCAGTGATATCTGAAAACGTAACAACGGCTGTCACCTCAGAACCTTTATCAATTATACGATCCAATGCAATATAACCACCATTCGCTGAGGTATCCGTCTCTAAGAGAAGCGATTCGTCATAACAATCGTACTGCTCCAGAGCCTCCTGATAGCCTGTCCACCGGAAATGATTGACGGAATTCGGCGTCAGAGCGCCGGACACTAACGCGATTCGTCTGTGTCCTAACTCAAGAAGGTGCTTACCAGCGAGGTATCCACCCTTCTTATCATCACTACAAACCTGATACAGATGTGGATCCTTAAGGTAACTATCGATATAAACAGTTGGAATATCGATTTCCCCCACTATTTTTACTAACGGAGATTCCTCGTGCGTTCCTACCATAATCAGGCCATCCAGGTTCCTTTGCGTAATAAAGGTGGAGAGCTCTTCCGGGGATTCGATGCCTTTTAACACGACTGCAAATTCATATTCACTAGCTTCCGATTCGATACCCGAAATGAGCTCCCAGTAAAAAGGATTATCCTGGAGCTTCCTTTCTGGTTTAGTAACGGAAATAACGACACCAAATAAGTAAGACTTTTTCGTTCGTAAATTTTTCGCTGCCAAATTTCCTTGATAATGGAATTGACTGATGATTGCTCGGACACGTTCCGCTGTCTTTTCGGAAACTCGCCCCTTCTGATTGATAACATTGGATACAGTAGCAATGGATACATTCGCTTTTTCAGCAATGAATTTTATAGTAATATTTGTTGGTAGCACGCTTTAAAACCTCCGGAATCGAACTTTATAAAATAACTCTTTTCCAATAAATAGTAGCATACATGGAGAATGTTCGGGGCCAATTTCAAATTCATTAGCCAATAAAAACACCCCTTCTGGATTTCAGAGGGGTGTCCTGTACATGTCTAGTTCTTCACTTTGATCACCACGGTAGTTAATGGTTCAATGGTAATACTGTCTTTCCCCAATTCGAAACCTGAAGGAACTTTTACTTTCTTCGTTCCTGATTCATCATCATCTACTAGAACTTTCTCTTTCGTTAGATTCTCCTCCAGGGATAATGTCCGCTGCTCACTATCAGCATTGACGAATACATAATAGGTGCCTGTCTTATCCGTGGATACATTCTTATAGCCGATGACAAGGTCAGAAGCTTGAATTTCTGGTGATCCAATCAGACTTACATTGGCATTCACCAGTTCTTGTGTTCCTAGACGAAACGCATTGGTCGATTTTCTTAACGCAATCAACCCTTTCGTATACTCCATCGTTTCTTTATGAATCCCTTCCTCGGTCACTTTGTCCCATTCGAACATGTTGATTGCATCGGAAGAATCATATGAGTCATGGATGAAATAAGGATGTTCGAACGGTTCCCCATTCTCATCCACCATATACGTAAATTTCGCTTTTGGCACACCATCCGCTTTCCATTGCTTCGTTCTTCCATACTCTTGTCCCGCATGAAGGAAAGAGATTCCTTGACTTGTCAGAATCATGGAATTCCCCAGTCGGATCCGCTGTTGAATTTCTTTTTCATGATCAGCTGGATCTTTCTTAATCGACTGAGCAATTACATCATGCAATGGCAAATTATCATGGGCTGCGATATATTGAACGATGTCACCCGGGTCATCTTCCGTCACATTACTTGGCTGGGCCTTAATATTATTGAAAATCTTGCTGATATCTCTGGCACCACCTGTGATGAATCTTGGCTCACCTTCACTGCCGAAGCCCGATTTCAATTCATTTCTGATTTCATCGGAAAAGACAGCAGCTCCGTTCGTCTCGTTCATCCAGTCTTGGTCGGCAGGAGTTACTTCGTTTTCTGCACTCCCATCTCCGACAAACGTCCGCCAGCCTTCCCCGAGTATCAAAATATCCGGATTGAGCTCTTTAGCTTCATCATAAGCTTTCTGCACACTTTGCGCATCGAGGTCTCCCATCAAATCAAAACGGAAACCGTCGACTTTGAATTCATCGACCCAATACTTGACTGAATCAACCATCAGTTTTCTAGACATATCGTGTGTTGTCCCTACTTTTCCGCCACCGTAACCGGTTTTCGTATTGCCTTCTTCATCCATGAAGTGATAATACCCTGGGACAAGATCCTCAAGTACACTGACTTTCGCCGTATGATTATAGACGACATCCAGGATGACACCCAATTTCCGTTTATGGATTTCTTTGATCAATTGTTTAAATTCTGCGATACGGGCTTCTGGATCTTGTGGTCGTTCAGAATACATTCCTGTTAATGAAAAATAACTGTGTGGATCGTAACCCCAGTTATAATTATTGTCTTGAGAAGAATACTTAAGCTCCCGAACATCATTGTTGAGCTCATTTCCGAAATAGTATTTCATGACAGGCATCAACTGAATATGGGTAACGCCAAGTTCCTTCACATAATCGAGTTTTTCACCAAAAGCCTGGAAAGTTCCGAATTGGGATTCAAGCTCTGGTCCAATCTTCGGATCAGAGGTAATATCTCTCACGTGTGCCTCCCAAATTACGGCATCCTCTCTCTTTTTGAAGCCTTTAATTTTGGCATAATCAAGCTTCGGACCGATAGAGGAAGGATCGACAATTGCCGCTTTGCCTACGGTATCCGCATCATCATCGCTTGAATAGGCCATGGATTTGGCATACGGATCAAGTGCTATATTTGTCTCACCGTAAGCCTTGATTTGATACTGATAGAAATATCCCTTCAACTGTTGAACATCTGTATTTTGTGCATCAAGCGTGACTTTCCACACGCCTTGTTTCCCTTTTGTCATAGGAATATCCTTTTTTACTACTTCATACTGATCGTTTTTATCATAGAGAATGACAGAAAGCTCTGTCGCGGTAGGTGACCACAACTTCAATGTAGCTGATCCATCCTTATTCAATGTCGCTCCAAGATCGTCCCCATCATAAGCGAAGGTCTTGTCCATCAATTCCCAGGCTAGTTGAGCTGGTGTTTCCTTGCCGTTATATACTACCGAATATGCTTTCGTTAGATCGAGCGCCTCCGAAGTGGTAAGTTCAACGACTTGACCATCGCCCTTCATCTTTTTAACAGGGACACGCTCTCCACCGGATTTCTTGACTGTGAAGTCTTCTGTCGTCAAATCCTTCTTCACATGGCTCATCCGGACGTTGATTTGATGATCACTGACAATTTCAGCATGCGTTATTTCCGTAACGATATCTGGTTGTTCTACGTACACATCTTCCTGCCCTTGGACCAACCAGAATTCTCTTTCGCCGGAACTTGGAAAACCTCTGTCTTCCGGTGTATCCTTGATATCCCCTTTATGGACGATAAAGTTGAGCCCATTTTCGATATCCACTACCGGAATATCCACGTAAACACCCCATTCGGACTTCTGGTCAAACGTTACAGGGTCTGACCAATCAACTACAAAGTCAATAGCAGGGCTTTGTTCATCCTGATTCCAGAGGTGCAACCCCCACCCTTTGTACTCTCCATCAAGACGTTTGTAATGAACTCTTACATGACCATCAGGAATTGTTGAATCGGTCACTTCTTCCGCTTGGCTCGTTAATCCCCCTGGAAACGACAGGGGAGGAAAAATACTCATAAACATAAGGATGACCAGACTGGTGCCTGTAGCGGTAAAACGTATTATTTTGTTCAAATTTTCTCCTCCTTATAATTAAAACCTGAAAAACAACTCTGCTTCACAAAACCTCCTTTATATGATTAAACGTTTAATCAAAGTGTTCAAAAAAATAGAAAGCACTTTAAATAAAACGCTTTCATCTGTTCTTCTATAAATGTAACACAATTAAGTATATTCGAATTGTCTTACTAGATAATTTTTTAAAAGGGTTCTATTTACCTAATCATTTTGACTTACAAATCCAGCCTCTTATTACTCTATACAACTGCTTCTTTCGATTATCTGTTAATCAGTTTGTTTTTTTTGTAAATATCCATAAACATTGTTAATGTGTTCAACCATGAGGGTACTTGCTTTTTCAGCATGTCCTTGTTTCATCGCATGAAGGATTTCCTTGTGAAAATTCAGTGAGTCATTCATTATTCCCGGAACAGTCGCTGCTTGTTCTTGAGCATGTTCAATTAAATTATCAATTGATTTATATAGATGATACATAACAAGGTTTTTGGAGGATTGGGCTATTGTCTCATGGAACTTTATATTTGCAGATACATATGCTTCCTGATCATTTACGTCAATCGCTAATTTCATGTGTTCAATTGTTTCCCCCATTGTAGCGAAGTCTTCCTGCGTTGCTTTATTAGTTGCTAAATACGTTAATTCTCTTTCAATGAATCTCCGGGTTTCAAAAATGTCTTCCCATTCCGCTGAAGAAAAATAGAGTTGAAACATTAAGGAATCAGTAAAGAATTTATGATGGTTACCCGATACCGCTGTTCCTTTTTGCGACTTTTCAAGTAAACCCTGAGACTCCAGAACCTTTAAAGCTTCCCGCAAAGAAGTTCGCCCTACCCCAAACATGTTCATGAGTTTTCTTTCTGGAGGGAGTTTGTCACCTTTTTTTAACTCGCCTTGTAAGATTAGTCCTTTGATCTGATTCACGATACTATCGGTAACATTTAAGCGTTTAACAGGTTCTATCATTCATTTTCACCTTTTCCTATAAGATTATTAGAATATGGTAAACTAACAAATTTTCCCCTCCATAGGAAGATGGGAGGGGAAAAGGAAGAGTATAACGTGTAATTTTGCTTATTTAGCAATTCCCTCTGCTTCAGATAAGGTATCCGTTTTATCTGGCCGCCTCTTCATAATATAGGCTCCAATTCCAACTGTGAGTAGTGCTACAACAAGTCCAATTAATACATTTTCCGTGAATCCGAGAACAATGAAACCCGCTATCGAAGAAATGCTGGATAGCAGTGCATATGGAAGCTGTGTCATCATATGATCTACAGGATGTACGGAACTTCCGATAGAGGCGAGTATCGTTGTGTCAGATAATGGCGAGCTATGTTCACCAAAAACAGTTCCAGCTAAGATTGCACCAATAACTGGTATTAAGAAGGAAATGTCTATTGCTGCAACAATTTCAGCACCTATTGGTATCATTAAACCAGCCGTTCCGAGTGTACTTCCCATTGAGTAAGACATAAACGCCGCTACAATAAAGAAGATAACTGGCAACCATGCAATTGCCATATTGCCTTCAATCAAAGAAGCTAAATATTCTCCTACCCCTAGTAAAGAAATGATTTGGGCTGTTACTAGTGCTAAAAATAGTATCGTCACACTTGGTAAAGTTGTTTTAATACCAGCCAGTATAGAAGAAGTTAAATGATTTCCTGATGTTTTTTTCATAACTAATCTTGTTATCGAAACAATATTGGCTAGCAGTCCACCATAAACAAGAGCTAAAATAATATCTGTATTTTTAAGGAGATCCATTCCTGTTACTGTTCCTTCCGTGCTAGAGATACCGATCCATATGGAAAAAATAACAGTTACTGTAATGAGCGTAAACACTGGCAACAGTAAATCAATCATCTTGCCATCATCTCTTGTCGGTAACTCACTGTCATTTTCTCCGGGTATTTTTCCTCTGGAGGTATCAACCAATACGCCTTCTTCTATTGCACGTTTTTCATCTCTGCGCATCTGACCGACATTAATGCCAAAATATGCAACAATGAACACGAGTACGACAGTGGTGATCGTATAATAGTTTGCTGGAATGGTTAATAAGAATGCTTCAAGTGCTTGATATTCGGTAATTCCATTAGAAGTTAAAACCCCACCAATGATAGAAGTAATAAAGGCTGCAAGTGCTGAAACTGGTATCAACAGAGCGATTGGCGCTGATGTCGAGTGAACCAAATAAGAAAGCTTTGAATGTGAAACACGGTGCTTGTCTGTCAGGGATCTCATTACGGTTCCGCGAAATAAGCAACTAAACGCATCATCAAACCAGGTGAAGAAACCAAGTAACATGGTTGCCATCTGGGACTGCACCCTCGTTTTTGCTTTTTTTACTCCCCACTCCGAGAAAGCATAAATGCCACCTGAAAGATAAAGTAAGGATGATAAAATCCCAATTAATATAACAAAGAGCAAGACTTTACCGTCCCCGAGAATTACGGCAGTCATCAGGTCAAAAATATTACCTACACTATCAAAAATATTCCATTGATTATACAGTAGTGCTCCTAAAAGAATGCCTACACCTAATGATAAGAATAGCCTTTTTGTTATTATAATCAACGCAATTGTCAGCACCGGCGGTATAAGTGAAAAAATTGTACCTTCCATTGATAAACCTCCTATTATTCTATAGATAGTTCAACTTGCATGTCTTCCTGTGAAAACAATGCCAGCACTAGTTACAGAAGTTTATTTCTCAATGTACGACTTTTTTCAATTTGAAAGCGCTTGCATTTTTTTAAAACTGCCACATTAAGGATCATCCGAGAACGGTGCTTTTTACCAGGTCAGCAAAGTTCTCTAAAACGGTATAGCGTTACACGAATGATCCGAAAATGGATAAGTTTTGTTAACGTACAGCAAGGCGATTAACTAATCGACCTAACCCCCCTACCTCACAAACAATTTCATCGCCTTCCTGGAGCCAATTTTTTTGTTCCATTCCGACAATGACACCCTCTGGGGTCCCCGTAAAAATTACATCTCCAGGTTCTAATGTCATGATTTGCGACAAATCACTAATCAGTTCAGCAACAGGGAAAATCATTTTACTCGTATTCGAGTTCTGACGTAACTCCCCATTTACCCAACATTTCAAATCCAAGTCTTGCGGATTCGGTACTTCGTCAGCTGTAACAAGATACGGGCCGAGTGGTGCAAATTTATCAATCGCTTTACCAAACATCCACTGACTGTTTCGGAATTGAAGGTCACGCGCAGATAAATCGTTCCCTGTAGCGTACCCAAACACATAGTCCAGTGCTTCCGCTTGCGTCACATTACTCGCTTGTTTGCCGATAACAACGACCAATTCCACTTCGTAATCTACCTGTTCGGTAACTACGGGCGGCACGATATCCTCATTATGGGCCGCGAGACTATTACAGAACTTTGGAAAATAGATCGGATCTTCTGGAACAGGTAGCTTGGCCTCTGCAACATGTGCACGATAGTTCGCTCCAGAACATAGAATCTTGCTCGGCTGTTGCACCGCTGGGGCATACTGAACGCTAGATTCTTCAATCGTTTCATTAGCCTCTGAAAGTACTTGATGAAGTTGATCCAATCCTCGTGATCCTGCTGCAATGACCTTCCCAATCGAATCGGGGGCAGGTAATCCTGCCTTTGCTGCAGATGCGCGAACATCAACTATGCCTTTTTCTGTTTTAACGCCTAATCTCACACCATCAGAAGAATTAAAGGAAATAAGTTTCATTTGTATCCACCTTCCTGGAAATTATTTTAAATCAAACCTTCTTGTACACCGAAACTTCAGAAGCAGAGGTTATTTTTACACATTCCACCTCCATTTCAATTAATATATTTTTTACTGATCATCTTGTCACGATGTTGTATGGTCTTACCACAATACTATTCATGGATTGTCTAAATAGAATAATGAAATGAAATAAGCATATACATAACCCTAAAATATCCTATATTTGTAAAGGAGAACTGATAATTTGATTAACCTGGGATTTAGAATTTTACCAGTACATACTCGCCCAGATAAAAGTATTGTTGAAAAATTTCGGAGTATTCCCACTCCCCATATCAGTGACAATCTGAATCGATTAAACGCGGGTCACGCTGACCTGCGTCCTTATCACAAAGAAGGAAAACTGGTGGGAACTGCGATAACAGTAAAAACACGACCAGGGGACAACCTAATGGTGCATAAAGCCATCGACCTTTCCATGCCGGGAGACGTAATTGTTGTAGATGCGGGTGGGGAAATGACAAATGCCATCGTTGGTGAAATCATGATGTCTTTGGCGAAACAAAAAGGGATCACTGGATTTATAATTGATGGTGCGATAAGGGATACACGTGCATTTAGTAAGGACACATTTCCTGTATATGCAAGAGGTGTAACCCATCGTGGTCCATACAAAGACGGGCCAGGTGAAATTAACGTACCAGTCTCAATAGGTGGAATGTTAGTTAATGCTGGTGACATTGTTGTTGGAGACGAAGATGGATTAGCCGTCGTTCCTGCTGAGTATGCTGAAGAAATTCTTAGGCTTGGACAAACACAACAAAATCAAGAACAAAAGATCCTGCAATCGATTGATGAGGGAAAAATTGATCGAAGTTGGGTAGATGACGTTCTAAAGGAAAAAGGATGTGAATTTGTAGATCTAGATTAAAGATCGTACTACATTTCCCCTTCCCTACCTTTTACTTTGAAGCTAAAAAAATCAACTAGTAGCGTTACCTGACTAGAAGATGGATAGTTTTGTGTTAAAATTATTGTATTGGTTAACGAAACAATTGATTGGAGAGTATTTGATGGTAACAACTGCTAAACAAAAAACAACGAAAAGTTATTGGGGATGGCTCGCTGTAATTGGCGTCTTTTTACTAACCAAAGCCAAATGGCTGTTAGTCATACTAAAATTAGGAAAGTTTGCCACTTTAGCTTCGATGTTTATATCGCTATGGGCATATGCTGTATTTTACGGGTGGAAATTTGCTATCGCACTCGTTTACTTGATATTCATTCACGAAATGGGGCACCTTGTTGCAGCTAAAATGAAAAAAATCCCAACCAGTCCCGCTATTCTCATTCCATTTTTAGGGGCAGCAATTGGAATTGATCCTAAAAAAATAGATAATGCTAAAACAGAATTTTTTGTAGCCTATGGCGGTCCTTTAGCTGGCTTATTCTCGATAGTACCAGCAATTGCTCTATATGCGATAACAGGTGATCCCTATTGGGTTCTAGTTATTCAACTAGGTGCCCTTATTAACTTATTTAACCTATTTCCTGTATCTCCACTTGATGGTGGACGGATAGTTAGTGTTTTGTCCCCGAACATATGGTTAGTCGGGCTATTAATTTTGATTCCGATTCTTTTTATCTCGCCAGACCCGATACTAATTTTAATAGTTATTTTTGGTCTAGTAACTTGGTGGAAACAATTCAAAAAGCATGCAGACATAGCAATCATGAAGCATGAGGGAAATGTTTTAACAGAAATAAATAAAGACTTTCAATCTTTTATCCAGAATTATTCAGGCGGGTCAAATGACAGTAATCATCCCGAACGTCATCTCACGGCAAATCATTTTGCTTCCTTATTTGTCAAAATAAAAGAACGAAAAGAGTCGATCAATCGTTACCTACTAGATAACTCAGGCTTCAACCTTCCGATTTTACAAGAAAAGAAACGCTTAGAAATCAAAAAAAATAAAGCAGAGAAAGAAGTATTGAGCAGTATTTTAAATGAAATGAATATTAGGGAAGATACATTAGAAGTAGATGTTGATGTTCATTTTGATTCAATTACAGCAAAGATTTACAATAAAAATGAAAATAGACTTTTGGCGATTAGAAAAGAAATAAACCGGATTAAAACCTATTATCAAACTTCCATACGGACAAAAGTTAAATCGCTAATCCTTTATTTATTATTAGCTATATTACTTGCTGCAATCCTTGTTTACGCGATGAATATATTAGAGTCAAATCCGTTATTATAAGCAGAAATGCGTATCTACTAATTGTAGATACGCATTTTTTCAGATAGTATCGAATTAAAATTTCAAACGAATTCAAACCATGTATCCAGCAACTTCTAGTTTCTAACTTTGAGGAAATCGTATTTTATAAGAATAAATGGTTATCTCTTTTTTAATGCACTCCAAAGATCTTTGACAGGCATTTCGCTCATTTCGTCAAGCATTTTATCCAATTTGCTCTTTCTCTTTAGCGAACCAGTAAGCGATATTATTATTTCCTGTTCTCTATCGATTAAGATTGAATCTACTTTTAACACATTTAATAAAAGTGCGGTAATCACAGCAATTTGTTGAGAAGAAAGGTTATAGTTTTTAAATAATTCATCCAATGAATCGTCAGAATGATTTTGATTATCTCTCTGGTTGCTATTCATGCGTTTCACCGCCCATTAAATTATGACTTCTGGAAAACCATTTCCCTCACCGTTACCTTCTTGGTCACTGCCTGATCCCAAAACAAAGCTTATAAATACAATAGTTATAACTATCAAAAGGACGTCATGTTGTAACCCATCGCTCATTACAATCACCTCAATGTATATGCGTTTTATATTAGTATAGGTTAAACACTGCATATGTGTGATTTATTTTTACAGCAACCATGAGCATAAAAGAGGCTGTTGCTTTTATTTCGAACTTTTAGGCGTTAGTAAAAGAATGGCTGCTAATCCTTATTTCAGTTTAATCGGACAATTATTACAATATCCTATCCCTTCAGCATCTTCTTCTAATTTACAATATAAGCAGCATGTTTTCCGACCAGGATGTAATTGCAGTTCTTCCCCTATTTTCAAATATGGCCTTATAGGATTTTCCCTTAACTCAAACACATCACCAGGTGCATTTTTCAAGAAATTAAAATCATTGTGTAACCGTTTAATTTGAACCTGATTCAGTTCCTTGGCCAGCATTTTCCTGTAGATGGAATTAATTCGAACAGCTACATTCTCCCAAAGTATTGTAGATGGAACACGGGACGATATCTTCAGAACGTCTAAAACTGGTGTAATATGGGAAGAGAAAAGACCACGCAACACATCTTTATTCCATTGATTTCTTGCGGTATTCTTTACTTCATGCCATTCACACATTTCTGCTTTAATATACAATTTACGGTCATTACTTAATGTGCAGGCTTCGACTGGCAAATGCAGAACGCTGTTGAATTTAATCATCGTAAATAAAGTTGATGACACAGCTAAAAAAGCATATCGTTTAGCAAGCATTGACGCCGTTACTGATACATTCGGTGCTTTTATCTCATTCATTTGTTCCTGTAAATAGGATATACATTTTTCTCTATTCAATAAATCGGTTATCGCAATCCCCTCAGAAAAGTTGGAATCTATATGTATATCAAAGGTTTTCAATTGATTTATCATTTTCAACACCCCATCACATATTGCGATTTCTGTATAATAAATAAATGAAAAATGGAGCACCTATACCAGAGACAAAAACACCTGCAGGGAGATCTAGAGGTAAAAAGGCTGTTCTGGCAACAACATCTGCCAAAATAACGATTATGCCACCTACTAGCGCTGACACTGGTACTAAACTGCCAAATGACTGTCCAACAAGTTTCTTGGCAATATGAGGTGCAATTAATCCTATAAATCCAATTCCACCAGCAAATGCTACAGCAGATCCTGCCAAGGCAACACTTACAAAAAGCAAAGCAAATCGATTTAACTGAACCCTCGACCCCAAGCCTGTAGCCACTTGATCTCCCAGTTCCTGTACATTTACTGACCGGGTGAAAAATAGGCAAAGTGGAACAAAAATTAGAACCCATGGCAGCATCGACAACACATTATCCCAACTTGCTCCATAAACACTTCCTGTTAACCAGATATACGCTTTACTTGTGGAGTAGGTGGGATTTAAAACAATCATCATGGTCACAAGTGCCCCCATTCCTGCTTCAATCCCAATACCAATAAGTACAATTCGAATCGGTGTAACACCTTTTTTCCATGCTAGAAGGTAAATGATCAAAGAAACTATTCCAGCACCTAAGATGGCGGCAAATGGAAGCCACTTAATACTGATTGCTGAAAAGAAGGTAATAAAAGCCACGGCAGCAACTGAAGCTCCACCGGTTATCCCAATTATATCGGGGGAAGCTAACGGGTTCCGGATGATTCCTTGTAAAATGAGACCTGAAACACCTAATGCAATGCCGACCAGTAAAGAGAGCAGCAATCTTGGAAGCCTAAGCGTGTCAATTACAAAGGCGTGCTCCCCATTTCCAATCCCGAGTAAATGTTGAACAACTTCTGCTGGGTTGATTATCGAACTCCCAATGGATAGCCCCATAATAAATACAATAAATAATAGACAAACTAATACGAAAGATACCATAAGGGATTTTTTTTCAATCAAAAAAGAAATCGAGCCAGACCGGTTTCGTACAGCAATATATTTCTTCATTCTTTGTCAAACCCCCTGCGTGCAATATAAATAAAGAATGGTACGCCCATTAAAGCAGTCATGACACCAATCGGCATTTCTTCAGGCATAATGACAAACCTTGCCGCTACATCAGCGAGCAATAACAAGCTCGAACCAAATAGTGCACAATAAGGGATTACCCACCGATAATCGAAACCCACAAGAGAGCGAACAATATGGGGAACGATTAAACCAATAAAGCCAATGGATCCACCAACAGCTACAGAACCGCCTGCTAATATAACGATTACAATTCCCATTACAACTTTAAGCCATACGATTCGCTGACCCAAACCCTTTGCCACTTCTTCGCCAGATATCAAAATATTTATTGGATAACCCAAAAACAATGATACGATACCTGCACCTATCATGTACGGCAGTATCGGCATAAGCATATCCATGCTTCTCCCTGATACGGATCCGGCAAGCCAAAATAAGATCCCTTCCAGACTTTGTTCATTCAGTACTAACAATCCTTGCGTAAACGAACTAAAAAAAGCTGTGATGGCAGCTCCTGCTAGTACAATTTTTATTGGAGTTAAACCATTTCTCCCCATCGAACCTAGAATAAAAACCATTATAGCTGCAACCCCTGCCCCTAAAAACGCAAACCACATAAAATGAGTCATGGATTGAACGGAAAGAAAAACGGATGCAAATACAACAAAAAATAGAGCACCGGAATTAACTCCGAAAATACCTGGGGATGCTAGTGGGTTTCTTGTTAACGCCTGCATGAGTGCACCAGCAATTGCAAGAGCTGTTCCTATTACTGTAGCGATGACAGCTCTTGAAATTCGTGTAGTAGTAATAACGATATGTTCCGTTGAAGATTCATCAAAATGGACAAAAGCCTCGATTGCAGTCCCAATCGAGGTCGGTGTCTGTCCCAACACAATACTGGCGATAAAAGAAAAAGTAAAAATAAAAACACCAATTACAAAACCAACGATTTTAAGTGATGTATTTGAAAATAAATGTGTCATTCTCTCACACTTTCAGTATTTTATATGTTAAGAAAAGCGCAAGTGCCTTGGTCAGCCCCGACAAGTTTAAGACGAATCTCTTAGTGATGGTTTTTATCACAAAGAGATTTGACTTAAAACCTCGAGGGGCTAGGCGCTGGAGCTAGACAGATAAACGCCAAAACTTATACTCCTTGTCTAAGAAAAAAGGGAATTGAAACCCTTTTTGTTGTTTACTCTTTTTCTAAACCAAAATGCTTATAGATCTGATCTAACATATTGTTGGCAGCAATATAACCGCCGCCCATATTCCATGCAACATCATCGACCATATAGGCACGATCATTTTTAACAGCATCTAGATTTTTCCATAACGGGTGATTCGTCCATTCTTGATAATTCTTTTCTATTGCTTCAGCACTAGTATCATCAGAATTAAAAATAAAGAATACATCCGCATTCATGGATGGAATACTTTCCTTACTTGTTAATTTGAGTACCACATTACCTTTTTCCGCTTCTTTTTGTTGTGATTCCGGTCGTACAAACCCAAGTTCTTTTAATATGCCTCCAGCGAAACCAGTTATATAAATACGCGCATGATCTGCTCTGAAGTTAAGAACCGATACTTCTATCGGCCATTTATCGCCCAATTTAGCAGGGATTTTTTCTTTAAAATCTGCTACTCGTTTATCCCAATCAGAACGAAGCTGGTCTGCTTTTCCCTCTTTGTTCATTGCTTTTCCCATCAATTCAGCCGTCCCTTTAAAATCAAAAACTGTCTCGTGTACAACGGTTGGTGCAATTTTAGACAATTTTTCATAAACCTTTTCATGACGAATTTTAGAAGCAATAATCAAATCCGGTTTAAGCTTTGAAATTTCCTCCAGATTTGGCTGCGTTTCTAAACCAACATGCTGAACACCTTCCAAGTCATCCCTTAGATATTTATACATTGGTTGTTCAACCCATGAGTCAACAACCCCTACTGGCGTAACCCCTAAGGCAATTGCAACATCAGTTGCCCCTTGGTATAAGGTAACAACCCGTTTTGGTGTTCCTTTAACTGTTGTTGTACCCATCGCATGTTTTATTTCACGAACGTTATCTGATTCCGAACCTTGCTCCGTTCCCTCGCTATCACCAGATTGCTCTTCCGTTTTCTGATTCCCGCATCCCGCCAAAATAAGAACAAAAGATGCAATGATTGCGAGAAAATAATATGTATATTTCTTTCCTGCTGAAAACGTAACTCTAGACATACAATACCTCCACTGTGAAAATTTAATTTGATAACGATAATCATTATCATTTATGAATTATATACTAATACACCTCTGAAATCAATAGCTAAATGGAGTACTGTTACGTTTTCATTTTGTACGCTAACCGAATTTTAACCGAAAAAAAGTCGATTTCCTGTAGTTAAGGAACCGACTTTTTTAGGTGGCTTATTCAACTGAAGTGCCCGTTTCCAGCAGAAACGCACTCATTAATAAAACAAAGATAGTCAACTATTTTTTCTTTCGTTTAGAGCCACCGTAAATTCCAAGGAAAATAACGAAGATTGCGATCAATATAGATAAACTCATGGCTCTTTGACATCTCCTTCGATAAACAAGTACTGATACTTTTTACGAATCAATCGTCCTTACCCTCGAACTAAAGCGTTTTTGAGTGTGGTTACTGTCTAAGAAAAGTTATTTAGAGATTATATCCTGAATCAAGTTTTGGTCGATAAAGGGCATGATTGGAATAATTTCATTCATTCCCTTTTTAGAAATGGCATCTAAGGCAAGTTCATTTAGAAGCTCTTTCTTCATAAATGGGGCTATGGATACAATTGATTGAATCCCGTTTAATTCATAACTTTTTTTAACACATACACTTAATACATCTCCACTTATAGAATGCGCCATAGATGATAAAGCAGCCAAACCGTTTGACTCAAATTCCTTCCTAGCACCCTCATCAATGACCTCTTGACTGATAAACGGTGCTATAGATGTTAGACCATCCAAACCATTTACGTCAAGCTCCTTCCTAGCACTTTCGTTAATGACTGCTTTGCTGATAAACGGTGCCATGGTCATTAAGCCTTCTAAACCATTTGAATCAAGTTCCTTCTCAGCACTTTCATCAATGATCGCTTGACTGATAAACGGTGCCACAGATGTTAAGGCATTCAAACCATTTAACTCAAATTCCTTTTTTGCACACGAATCAAGAATTTCTTGGCTTATATACGGTGCTATGCTCGACAATCCTTTTAGACCGCTTACCTCAATTTTTTTCTTTACTAATGTATCAATCAAATCCTGACTAATGTATGGTGCTATTAATGATATGTCTTTTGTAGAAATCTCCCCTTGTATATTTTGATAAACCATGTCTGCTTGGTCTAAAGTAAGAATGGGCGCCACATTTATAAATTCTTCCTTGTCGATTGGCTTTGATTCCACTAGTGGCTCATTTTTCACTAGACTTTTTACTAATTGTGTCCCTTTACTTTTGTTTAAAATGTCGTCAATACTGACATGAAATATCCTTGCAAGTTCAGGGAGTTTAGAGATGTCTGGCATTGTTTCACCACGCTCCCAGTTACTAATAGCTTGAAAGCTAACCCCTAGACGATCTGCCAACACCATCTGTGTAATTTTATTTTCCTTTCTTAACTGCGCTATTTGTTTCCCTACTTTTTTCATATCGAACAAAACGCTCACCTCTTTTATTAGTATAATGTAAGTGTAGCTTTTCCATGTAGGTATTCCTATCAAGTATTACTTGAGTTTACGAATTAACTAATTCAAGTATAAGTTGAGTTGTTGCTGTACGGTTGATCGGACTTATTATGTAGGGGAAGAGGTAAACTAGATCACCAGCAATGGCGATTTAGTTTACCTTTTGCTGTAATACTACCTTACTTACGTCTAAAGCAATAACCTTTGTAGTGAACCTACCTCTCTATCCCTCGTTGTCGCAACTTTTTCAATTCTCTACTCTTGTTCTAGCAGAAAACGTATACCAATTATTGCAATCCCACAAATTACATATTATTTTTACTTTTCATGTTTTATCCCTAAAAAAACTAATCTCCGCCCTAACACCCTCACCAATCTCAAGAATCCCATACGAATAATACGGCAGCTTCCGCTTTTCGGTTGGAGATCCCGGGTTCATTAACAGTACATTTTTAAAATACCGTATCAGCGGAATGTGTGAGTGGCCAAAAATGATGACGTCCACTTCTTGTTCCTCAAACGCTTCTAATGCTCGTTTTTCCGTTGTCTTTTTCTTGCCATGTCCATGAACAATTCCTATTTTGTGCCCATTTGCCTCCACGATTTGCTGCAAAGGAAATTGTTCTTTTATCTCATCTGAATCGACATTTCCATAGACTCCTTTTACATCTGCGTAATGTGACAGTGATCTGTATACCCCCATCGACTTCCAATCACCGGCGTGAATAATAAGGTCAGCCGTTTTACATGACTCCACAAGACTAGCCGGGAGTTCCCTGCCTTTATCCGATAGATGGGTGTCTGCTGTTACAACGACTCTCACCTGCACCGCTCCCTTTCATCGTCCAATCATACCCTACTACTTAACTACTTTCATCCCTTCTACTTAGAATATCCTTGATCATTTCGATATGAAACGCTGCCCATGCCTTTTCTTTAAAATGAAAAATGACACTGATAGTTAGAAGAAAAAGGTATAGAAAAATAAAAATCATCCAAAGCAAACCACCATATTTAAATAAAACGTCTCGAATTTCGTCTGAAATTAAAAATAATAGCCAGGGAATTGACGTGACAAAGATAGGAATAATGCCCATCCCGTTTCGTTCTTTAATCATTCGATAATGGACTAATTGGAGAGTTTTGCTGTCAAGGGATTCATAGAAGGATTTGATTTCAGCTGTCTCTTTAAGCTCTTTGTTGGACTGAATATTTTTTTGTCCTTTTAATGTGAGAAATAACTTATGTGCATCTCCACGAAAAGAAAACATGCCGTCCCTCCTTTTGATTTATCATACAATTGTTTACTTCATATAGGAGATACATACATCAATCAAAGGACTGTTCGAGTTCAAAATGTTTTTTTATGGTCATTAGCACAGAGACATAATTCATCACTCCAGCCTTTACCCAAACCACAAATTTTGTCATCTCCCCAAATAAAGTTTAAAATGACCTTGAAAGGGGTTTATCTATGCACACTACTTACAATCTACCGGAAAATATAATCGAAATTTTAAATACAAACCAGCGAGAAAACGATGACACATTTCAAGAGTTAATCCGACAAGGCGGCTATCTTCCTCCTCATATAGATTTATTAATCGATGCGATTTCAGCACTTAGCATGGGGAAAAACATTTTACTCAAAGGTCCTACAGGGGCTGGTAAGACTAAGTTCGCTGAAACACTATCTAATTTGTTCAATCAACCAATGTTTAGTGTCAATTGCTCGGTGGATTTGGATGCGGAAAGCTTACTGGGTTTTAAGACGTTAGCATATGAAGCAGAAAAACAACAGATTGAATTTGTACCAGGGCCCGTGACAAGTGCCATGAATGATGGAACTTTTCTCTATATTGATGAAATAAATATGGCCAAGCCAGAAACGTTACCACTCATTAACGGCGTACTTGACTACCGAAGAACGATCACCAACCCATTTACAAACGAAATCGTTACGGCAAAAGATGGTTTTAATGTTATTGCCGCGATCAACGAAGGTTATGTTGGTACAGTCCCATTGAATGAGGCATTAAAAAACCGTTTTATTGTCATTGATGTTCCGTATATTGAAGGCGAACAATTAAAGGAATTGATCCAGTCGAATACACGGTTAACAAACAAAACAACAATCGATTTATTTGTTACTTTGTCCACTGACCTCATCCGTGCTGTTTCTCAAGGAAAACTATCCGAAGACGCGGCATCCATTCGCGCGTTGCTTGACGCGTGTGATCTGAGTGTTATCATTCCGCCGAAACGGGCAATTCTACGATCAATCGTAGACAAACTGGATGAAGAACGAGAAAGAGAATTTGTGCAAAACTTAGCAGACACCCTGTTTTAAATCGAAAAGCGGAGCGGGCTTGGTAAAGACGCAAGCATAGTCAAAAGACCGTAGAGCACATGCTCTTAGTTCTTGGAGTGTCTATTGACTATGCTTGCGAGTCTCTCGCCCACCAGCTAGACGGGAAAGGCTACAGCTATAAAGAAAGGAGGATGCTGGATGAAATATAACCGCTGGGATGATTCCAAGGTAGATACAAATCTTTTTCTGCAATTACAGGACTTAGCGACTATATTGTCGGATATGCCGGATTTAAAATTCGAATACACCTATGGGTCATTTATTGATCTCATTGATGAAAAGGTGACAGGCAGTCATTTTTGGGATGTGGTGGATGAAGCGATTAAGGAACCCGGGTATAAAACGGATGTGTTTTTGCGTACGATTGGAACATTGTATTATTCCCATCTCCCCTCTATGAAAGCCTATTTGGAAAAGACAAACGAATCAGCCATACCAAAATTTGCTGCTCAACTCATTACCTTACTGGAAGATCTGCGCCTGGAAGAAATCATCGTACATGATAGACCAGGTACAAAAAAAGACTTTGCTGTTCGGAGAAAGTACCTAAAGCACTATTTTGAAACCCGATTAGCTTCGAACGTGACAAGAAGTTATCCACTTGATGAATTGTTTTGTCTCATCTATCTGTTACTACAGTCAGATCAGCCAGATCCTACCTTTTCGAGAGTGAATGAGCACCAGCTTATCCATCTGGAAGGATTAAAACCGCTCCTTTATGCCTCTTTTGAAGCGAGGAGCACGAGGGACATGACTAAGATTGCCGAGCAAATCGTGTTTCAATTAGAGGAACATTATAGAGACATGTTAAATAACTATTTTACATTCCCAATTTCACACATAGAAAGTTATGCCATGAACACATTATTCGATGAATTAACCAGGACAGATGATCTGGCAAACGATGACAAAGAAGACGTGGATCAAGAGAATAACGAGTATATGGATGAACAATTATCCTCGTGGCACCGGGAAAATCAAAACAGTGACAGAAAGCAAACCTTTTTGCAGTTTGAGTTAGAGGTTGGCACGAAAACAAACATCATGGGTGGCGGAACCAGAGAAACCGAAGATGCTGATCAAGCCATGGGAACCATTCAAGGAGCTTCAGGACAAAGTGAGAAAAATGACTATTCGGAAGCCGATTCGTTGGAGAAACAAGGGACAACACAGGGAAAACAAACAACCGAGCCTATCTATGGCGAGGAAAATAAAGATGCAGTCGCGATCACAAAGAAAGCTACGTCAGCATCAAAAGAAAATGAACGGGCTTACCAAAACGCTGTCAGTTCGATTGAAACCCACAAACGAAAGCTTGCATCCACAATTGAAAAAGTATTGGAACACAAAAAGAATGACCCGCGGCGAGATTTAATCATTGGTCGGTTATCAAAAAAATTGCTGCCCGTTATTATGGACGAAAACCCAAGGGTATTTTACAAGAAAAACCTGGAATCAAACAACATCGATGCCGTTTTCACCTTACTTGTAGACTGTTCTGCTTCGATGCATAATAAAATGGATGAAACAAAACGAGGGATTGTTCTGTTCCATGAAGTGTTAAATCAGCTTAAAATCCCCCACTCCATCGTCGGTTTTTGGGAGGATGCAAATGATGTGCGGGACAACTATCAACCAAATTATTTTCACGTCATCCACTCCCACACGGATTCTCTTTATCAAAACGCGGGAGCCAAAATCATGCAGCTTGAGCCTGAAGAAGACAACCGGGATGGCTTTAGCATACGGGTCATGACAAAGGAGTTAGCAGCCAGAAGGGAAAAACACAAATTCCTGCTCGTATTTTCAGACGGAGAACCGGCTGCTATGAATTATGATCAAAATGGCATTATCGATACAAACGTTGCTGTAACGGAAGCGCGCAAAAAAGGCATCGATGTCATTGGGATGTTTTTAGCAGATGGAGAGATCGACGAAAGAGAAGATCTTACGATGAAAAATATTTATGGGAAAGAACGCTTAATGATTCCAAGTGTTGATGAGCTACCTGAGCACTTCGCACCGCTTTTGAAAAAGTTGTTGTTGCGGACGATTTAGCTATAAAAAACTAACATCATTACTCGATGTTAGTTTTTTATATCACCTATAGGATATGGGCTATTCTATATTTTCTTGATTGTTTTCCGTTTTCGTTTCATTGTTGTCTGCTCCGGAATTTGAGTGATTAGGTTCCTCATCTTTATTAGGAGAAAAAGAATTAGCAATGGATCCTAATTCACCTTTTAAGTTACTTTTGCCTGATAAATTACGAATTACTTCATTTAAATCGAGGCCAGTCATTTGAGATAAACTATCCTGGAGACTAGCCATCATACCAGTGACACTTCCAGGTAAATTATTTATTCCGTTACCATTTCCACCGTCAAGGATACGAATAGATTCTACATTTCCTAAAGGTTCGGATACTGCTTTAGCGAATTCAGGTAACATATTGATTAACATTTCGGTCATCATTACTTCTTTATGTTTATTTAATGCTTCTGCACGCTTCTCAATTGCCTCAACCTCAGCTAAACTTTTTGTCTTAATAACTTCGGCTTCTGCATGACCTGCTTTTGTTTTGGATTCAGCTTCCGCATCAGCATTACGTACTTTTTCATAGTAATCAGCATCAGCTTTAGCTCTCCGAACTTTGACTTCTTCTTGCTCTAGTTTTACATTACGCTCACGTTCTAATTGCTTCAAACGTAGTTCTTCTTCTTTTTTTTGACTAACAATTTTCAAACGTTCGTTTTCTACTTCAATCTCACGTTCTGCTTTTTCTAATGCATAAGCTGCTTCTGTTTTCGCTCTTGCTTTCTCTGTTTCTTCCTTAAAAACAGCATCCTTAATTTCTTTCTCTTTCCGTGATTCTGCAATGGAAGTCTCTCTTTCATACTCTTCTCTTTGCGTTTCTTCGTTCATTTGAGCCACGTGCACTTTCGTTTCACGCGTATTAGTTGCTTCTGCAATTTCAGCTTCTTTTTGGACTTCAGCTGTTCTCGGACGTCCTAAATTGGTTAAATAATCGCTTCCTTCGACGTCTTTTAAATCCGTCAGCCCAAGACTTGTAATTTTGAAACCCATAGCATCAAGCTGGTTCTGTGCAATTTCGCGCACTTGCCCGTTGAAACTTTCTCGATCATTGTTTATTTGTTCTACTGTCATTTTCGATAGTATAGCACGTAAATTAGACCCCAATACTTCCGAAATATCGGATTCCAGATCTGCTTGATCTCTGCCTAAAAACTGCTCCGCATACTTTGCAGTGCCATCTAGAGAATCGGCTACTTTAATCATGGCAACAGCCTCGCCAACAATAGGAACTCCCTGTTTGGTATAAACAGTTGGTGTTATTATCTTTAATTGAAAAGATGTTAAAGAAACTGGCGTGTGTGTTTGAAACATCCTTAAACGATGCCCTCCACCACGAATTACTTTCATATACCTTCCCTCATCATCCTGAAACACATTGGTATCCTTATTAGGATCGCCTAATTTCGGTCCAGTAATGATCAAAGCCACGTTAGATGGAACGGTCTTATATTTAATTTTCATATAAATGAACCAACCCACTCCACTAAAAACAACCAAAACTACTAACGCAATTAAATAAATAAATGCCACAAAATCTCTCCTTTTTTGATTATCGCATATCAATCCATATTTATGATTATGTATTTGGATTCATACACGTCAAATTTTATTAGAAAATTTTCCCCAACACTCTTCATTATATATGTATTGTTACGATTTTAAAATATCTTATGAAAAAATAATTAATTTAGTCTAATATCAGAACTTGGTAAAAGCTACTTCGGATACTCCTCTTAGCTTTTATCCCTAAAAATACAGCCTTACTTCTTTCATCATGAGCAATATACCTACACAGGAACCATTGGAAGATTATTATAAAATTTGTCGAAAGAATAAAGTAGATTCTATTGGAGATGTAAAAGTAATTCGTTACAAAGATTTATTAGAATATGCGGTTACTAAATTCGGCGTCGAATTTGTCGAAGAGGTAAAAGCTGATATCCAGTTCCATGAAGAATGAGATGAACGTGAGAAATCGCTTAGAATTACGGATAAATTGATCATTCAATGTCAGGAATTAGCACCTGCGATGATTATCTTATTCGCTCCTCCATACTATCCCGCAGTTAATTCTACGGGGAACGATCTAGTTAAACTTGTACGAATTTCGTAACGAAAAAGCTACTGAAAAATACGATCTATCTATCAAGCGAATTCGTTATTTTAATGGTCTATGTGATTTAAGTTATGTAAACTACTCTGGTTCCACTGAAGGCTGGGCAGCATTTGAAGAGATACCTGCGATTTTAGAGGATATGGTTCATTTGATTAATAAACAGTAGAGTGAAGTTAAAGAAGTAAGTAATGTTCTAGTATTTCCTTGAATGTCCGTAACCCTAATCGTCAGATCAAGGGCTACGGATATGCTAAAGTTTCCTGTAACCTTTATTAAATTAAGACTATAGCTACTTCTACGCTCCAACTTGATTCCATAATATGGAGTTACCATAGCTGTTAGTACATTGCCAAAATTCATAGATCAACATCTTTTCTTTCAATGATAATTTATTTCTTTTTCTATCGTTTCACTTAAATGAAAAACATCATGTAACGCATTAACTGCATCTGATACATCCTTCTCATGAATTAACGCCCAAATTGTTGTATGGCTATCAGCAGATTGCAGGATTTGAATTCCTTTTTCAGTAAGTGTTTGTACTATTTTTGAACCAATGCCAATAATCCCTCTCATTCCTCCAACCACTGATACTTTTGCGCAATTTTCCATCACTTGTGGGTGAAACCCCAATCTTATTATATGATTTACTGCAGATTGTGTATAAACCCTAGGAATTGTTAAAAATAGTTCAGTAGGGGAGATATTAATAAAATCAACTAACATATCTGCTTCTGCCATTACCTTCAAAAACTCTGAATGGAGACGGTGCATTTTCTCTCGATGTTTAATTTTGATTTGGGTTAAAGCGGGCATATGAACAATACCAGTAATCAGTCGATCAGGTATTTCCTTTATTTTTGAATTTGTCACCAATGTACCACTCTTTTTTGAATAAGTAGAGCGCACATGTAATGGTATATTTGCTTGCATAACAATTTCAACCGCTCTTGGATGAATCACTTTTGCTCCTTGATATGCCAAATTACAAGTTTCCGAATAGGATAGAATTTTTAATTGCCTTGCAGATTTGACCATTCTTGGATCGGCTGTCTTGATTCCGTTAACATCTGTAAAGATTTCAACTTTTTCGGCATTGAGTGCAACTCCAAGCTCTGCAGCAGTGGTGTCACTTCCTCCTCTACCGATCGTTGTAATCTCCCCCGCAGATGTTTGACCCTGAAAACCTGCAACCACAACGACATCATAGTTATTTATTTCATTTAATAAGCGAGCGGTATTTATACTTTTAATTTTTGCCTGGGTAAATTCAGATGATGTGATAATTCCCGCTTGTGCACCTGTAAGTGCAATGGATTTAATATGATTATTTTGTAACGCATTAGATAATTTCACACTAGCAATTGTTTCGCCACATGACATCAACAGATCCATTTCGCGTTTATCATTACATGCATTGGAATTATTTACAAGACTTAGTAACGTATCTGTAGCATAAGGATCAGGCTTACGTCCTAATGCCGAAACAACAACTACTACCTTATACTTACCTTCAATCGCATTTTTAATATGAGAAATCACCTTAGAAATGCTAGCTTGTGATTGTAATGAAGTACCTCCAAATTTCTGAATTAAAATTGTCATTTTCACACCTCTATTATACAACCATTTATTTTTATTAACCTTCTCTCCCTCTTAAATTTTCGTTCGAGCTACTACTTCATGAAGGGCGTTAGCAACTTTTCCATGTTCGCTTGCATGCGGACGATCGTCTCCATCATCATATCCATAATCAAACATGCGATTTCGGTTAAGTGTAAGCTTCGTAAATGCCGGGCGCAACAAATCAAACAGCTCAAATCGTTCTTGTAATTGCGGGAATTTTTCTTGATAGGATAGAATCTCCTCACGGACAATACTCCAAAAGCGATGTTCGGAAAATTGTTCGTTTTCTTGCAAGATGTTACTTACATAACGGAAATGACAAATGAACAATCCGGTGAAAATAAACTGTGTTAACCCTTCAGGGGGCTCACAGCGCAAAACCTCTTTCATTTCAGAAGATAGCCCAGCCAGTTCCAGCAGTGGCTGGTCACTAATATTTACGTCGTCTACAAAATCCTTCATAATAATACGTTCGGGTATGTAATCTCTTAGGATCAGAACTGTATTTTGGCCGTGCGGTGAAAAGACTGTACCATATTGATATAAGCAATGAAGCAATGGAGGTAGAATGGCGTTCGTCAATTTATGGACCCATTGCTCCACTGTCAGTCCTGATTTTTCAATGAGCTTTGATACAAACGGGTTGCCTTCATGATCCACATACAGCAGCGCCCCTAGTGTGATGGCATGTTCCCCTTCCTGAAGCTTCTTATAAATACTTTCTCTCCATACGACACCAAGCATTTCCAAATATTGATATGGAGCGCCTTTTAATTGATGAAATGTGCGGTGGTTGACATTCATCGTCGCTACCTCACCTAATAGCCCAAGACGACATTCTTCTTTTAAAAATGAATCGTTTTCAAGTATGTTTTTCATAAATGCTGTTACTTCAGGCGCGATAACTGTTCTCTCACTTGGAAGCCCTCTATGTACAAGCGTATTTAAGATGCTCATTGGCAGCTTGACATGATAGTTATCTTTATTGGTGACATTAACAAATGTGCGAATCGATTGCTGTGGGAGGTAATCGTCCTCTCCTTCACCTAATGGGATAATCTCTTTTTTAGCAATTTCTGCAGCAAACATAGAGACAATCATGTTGTTCCATTGCCATTCATGAATTGGCATGAAGTAGTAATCCGATTCCGTTACTCCTAAATCCTTAAGCCTTTTTCCAAACCGTTCACATCTCTCTTGCCCTAGTTCTTGTGTAATTACATCTTCATAAGCTAAACTGTCAATGGAATGAAATGTGCCGATGTTTTGGTGGACGGCGATCCAGGATAAGTTCACCTTTTTTTGTTGTTCGGGTGCATATTCCAGGTAATCATCATATCCAAATCCGATCCTGCCTTTATTATAGGTAATCCACGGATGTCCCGTCATTTCTCCCTCCAGCTCTGCATAATCCAGTTCAGTTAATTGATCAGAGGATTTGGCTTTTTCCTGCAAATGGGTATCTGCTACAAGTGTATGTAAATACTCCTTCACTAAGTTGCCTGCTGTTGAACTGGTCATCTTTCCTTCTTCTTGAATGCTTAATAAAAGAGCGAGAGATAACGGCATATCTGTTTCTTCTACTACTATAACTTCAATGCTCCCAAGGGAAACTTGAAAACTGTCGAATAAACGAGGTTTCGCTTCAAATTGGTACACCGTTCCTTTTTTGTCACACCATTCATAAAACTGAACGCCTTCTTTTTCCTTTAGCAATGTCGGCGTAATAATTTCTTCGTACATAAACTCTTGAAGCATTTTCGCCAAAAGTTTCCGATCTGCTTCCTTCCAAGCTTTTTCAGATAACATAGTTAAAGGTGTTTCACTAATTTTCATAATGGTCCACTCCCTATCCCTTTTTACAGTCCAAATTGTTGAAATACATTGTTTTCATATGTTTGATATATTTCTTTTCCTGCCAATTGGTTAATAATTGTCGCGTTTCGGAACGCACCAAGCCCCAAATCAGGCGCGCCGACACCGTGTGTATGAAGCTCCCCGTTTTGTATAAATAAATGATTATGACCATTATTATTCAATTTCAATTTGTAATCTTCTTGAATAACAAGCTGACCTGCCTCATCCCATTCCAACATGGACTTTAACCCATTGAAGCACTCGGGAATAAATGTACGATAACCTGTTGCAAGAATGACTACCTCACTTTCCATTTGCTTGTTTTTTTCTTGTTCGTACTGATACATTGATAAATGATAGTGACCATCCCCTTTTTCAATGGACTCAAGCTCGGTCAATGCCTGCAAATGAACGTTCGTCGTTTCGCCTCCAACTGTTTGCTCATACAATAAATCATAAATGTCGGCAATTGTATCAAAGCTAATTCCTTTGTACAGTAATGCCTGTTTGTCAAGGATCGTATTTTTCTTTTCTTCCGGCAGTTTATAAAAGTAGCGGGTATAATCTGGTGAAAAATGTTCCAGCCCAAGCTTCGAATATTCCATCGGAAAAAACCCTTTTGATCTTGTGTACCAGGACAATTTGTAATCATGACTTTGTTGTTTGGACAATAGATCATGGAAGATTTCAGCTGCACTCTGCCCTGAGCCTACGACCGTAACCGAATTTGCTTTTAGCATATTCTCCCGCTTGTTTCTATACTGAGAAGAATGAAATACCTGATCACCAAGCGCCGAATGAAACTTTTCTGGAACGTTTGGCCTTGTTCCCACTCCTACTACCACATGTTTGGCATAATACGTTTTTTGCTCCTTTGTTCTAGATGAAAAAACAGTAACGCAAAAATGTCCCTCCTCTGTTTGCTCGATGTTCTTCACTTCGCACGCAAACTGAAGCTGTGGAAGTTGTTCCGTTATCCATTGACAATAATGATTGTACTCTCTTCGTGGAATATGAAATTTCTCAAGAAAGTAGAAATGATAAAGCCGCTTTTGCTCATGCAAATAGTTCATAAAGCTGAAAGGGCTTGTCGGATCCACCATTGTTACCGCATCTGCCATAAAAGGTACTTGCAGTGTCGTTCCTTCTAGCATCATCCCTGGATGCCATTCAAAGCGTGTCTTTTGATCAAAAAACAAAGAACGACATTCTGTTTTTTCAAGCAATGCTGCTAAACCGAGATTAAAAGGACCGATTCCTACTCCGATGACGTCTAAAATTTGTTTATTTGCCAATCTGTCCACCTCTTTTCAAACACTTTCCGTTCACATGCCATCAGTAATCCTGTTTTGTCAGACAATTCAATCTCCTTGACAGGCTGAAAACCACATTTTTTGAACACATGAATCATTTTTTCATTTCGTATATCAGGTTCTGCTATGATTTTTCGTGTTTTAGTTACCTGAAATTTTTTTTGCAAAATAGTCATCAATAATGGATATATGTGGCCTTTTCCTAAAAACTTTTTTGGCCCAATCAACAAGTGAATCCCTTGATCATACTCATCAAAAGCATAATAATTACCGATACTATCGTCCTTCACCCAATAGGACTCCCAATAACTCATAGGTACCCCATCAAGTTCACCGATCAAGAGTGTTTGATGGTCATCTTGCAAATTATTAGTTACATGTACTATATAATTTTCCATTGAAATAGTTAAATTCCAATAGGGAACCACATGCTTTTCCTGCATCCATAAATACAGTCGCCTTAAATCGTTTGTCATACTCACATGGCGAAAGGAAATTGTCTTTTTAATGACCGAATCATACCGTTCAAAGGGATACTTCTGTTGACCAGGGGTTTTAACCATGCCGTTCACCTGCCATCATCAGTGGGTTTGTAAGTTGACCATACACCGACTGTGTCTCCATAGATCCCACAAGTTCATCCATATCGTGTACTCTCGTTAACAAATTAGCTTTGCAAGGCAGCTTTGCTTCATATAATAAAGAATCTAATAAGTTTGTATGATCCCCTAACCGTTTCTTAAAGTCTGCCAGCTCCTCTTTCATCATTACTAGTAATCGATGTTCATCGATTAGCCGATTGACCCCGAATGCATTAATTAAACCGAACAAGTGATTGAAAAAGACATAGTATCGGAATCGATCCTCTGCAATGGAGTCGGCACATATCGTGTCACTTTTTTCATTTAAGGTTGGAACGAGCTGCTTTAAAGCGTTAGCCTTCGATTCCATAAAATAATAACCTTGATTATCGCGGTAATAAAAAGTAGAAGGATACCCTTGTTCATCAAGTTTTATAATGGAATTTTGCTGATGGGCTTCAAGGGCTATTCCATAAGTAGCATACAACCAATAAAGCGGACGCAAACTTACTTTTAAATAGCGTGCAAACCATTGTTCACTTGCGTCGGCGATTGAAATGTTTTCTTTGTCTGCTATTTCATAAATGATGTTAGCTAAATGGGAAGCTTCTCCGGTTATATGGTCTTGACAAAGCGCCGCAAGCAACGTCGTTCGTGAATCGTTCCCTTCTTGAAACGAATTTTCACGTATGACCACTTCAAATCCGGTTTCTTCCATGTCAAGCTTCAACGTAATATAAGCTGGATCTTCGATAATGCGGAATGAAGGATGCGTTTCTTTTAGCTTTTCGTTAAGCTCTCCGTGAAGCAAACGGCTCACTTCCACCCCGCGGTTAAGCTCTTTTCGCATATTGATGCGTAGTGAATTAGTAATTTTCACAGGGATTGAAAATTTGTACATGAAGCTAGCCTCTGGATGGTATACAGTCCGTACTGAAGAGGTTGGGTAAAATTTTCTTCCATGTGGACCTAGATAATCGAGTTTACCTAATTGAATCAGGTTTCCCACATCTTCCCGTCCTAACAGCTTTCGTGCTTGCAGCGGATGAACAGGGATGAGCGAAAAACAATTTCCTACGCAATATTTATCTTTAAACGATTGTGAAACGAAAGGGTCTTTCTTTAATTCTTCTTTTATAAGCACGGAAGCATTATGAGACAAAATAGAATCTTCCTCGACGATATCACTTTCAGCCCGGAAGTAATGAAGCTGGAAAGCTCCTTTTCGTTCGGGTGCAAAAATATGCTCTTCATCTTCATCAATTCCCTGACGACTTTTCGGTGTCGGATGTACTTGGTGTCCGATTAACAGCGATTGCTCTGATTGAAGAAACGTTTTTTCCGTTTGATAGCATTCTTCCAGATTATCGCTTCGCTCTGAAATAATTCCTTTCATATTCTGATAGCTTAAGATCGTCCGAAGCATCAGTTCATCCGTTTGAACAGGTTTATTGGATGTGAGTGAAAACTCTTTTTGCATGAAAGCAAGTAGTGTAATGTAATCAAGCTCTTTTGCTTCATCATTCTTTACTTGATAATACATAACTGGTGCAAAAAGATGACGATCTGTCACGGATTTATATCGAACCGGAAAGTAAAATGTAACCGACTGCCGCTCAAATGAAATAACCAATACTTGCTTGATACTTTCGCCCTCCAATGGAACAGAGACTTCCTGAGCAAACTTCCACTGCCCTTCCCCTGTTTCCCTTACATAACAATTGATCAAATTTTGCATGGTAAGATGATTAGTGATAAACGGAATATTCATACCGAATCTCTCCTTGCTCTTTTTCTATTTTTTCACCAGCTTGTTTCATTCGCTGTATATGGGCTAGCATATTGCTACTCGTATTGAGAGGATTGAGCATAGTAAATTTCAAGTATACTTTTCCGTCTTGCTTCGTTTTTGCCATGATCAGCTCGCCGTTTTGATAGAAGGCACGCTGAAGCCCAAGGTTGATTTCATCTACATACGTCTGGTCTTCCCGATGGTTTGAGGGCAAGTAGCGGAATAAGACAACATTGATTTCCGGCTCATTTAACACCTCAAAAGAAAGATCGCCCTTTAACAGCAATGCCGTTTCTTTGGCCAGATTAACGGTATAATCGACCATTTCTCCAAACAAATCGGTTCCCATCAATTTAAAAGTCATTAACAGCTTTAAAGCATCAAACCGTTTTGTTGTTTGAACACTTTTTTCCACGAGATTGATAATACCTCCTGCCTGGTCTTCTTCGCTATTCAAGTAATCTGCATGGTAAGTAATTTGCTGAAAATCCTTCTTATGTTTCACGAAAAAAGCCCCGCAGCTGATAGATTGATAGTAAAGCTTATGGAAATCAATTGTAATAGAATCAGCTAAGCGTAAATCAGTGACAAGATGACAATATTGATGAGAAAATAATAGCGCTCCTCCATAGGCGGCATCAACGTGAAGCCACATTTGTTCTTCATTCGCAAGCTTAGCTATCTCAACGATGGAATCTACACTCCCAAAATCTGTCGTTCCTGCTGTTGCCACTACCATAAATGGAAGAAGCCCTTGCTCCCTTAGCTGTTTAATCTTTTCCTTTGCATCGTTTAGACAAAGTTGTTGGTTGTCATTTACCGCCACTTTTACTACGGCATTCATACCTAGCCCAAGCTGCGCTGCCGATTGCTGGACCGTAAAATGAGCGTGTTCCGAGCAAAGAATCCGTAATTTACTTGCTTCAAATGGCAAGCCCTTTTTGTGAACATTAATCGAGAAATACGTTTGACAAGCTTTATTGCGAGCGAGCAATAAAGCCATATAATTGGACTGCGTTCCCCCGCTTGTAAAGACACCATCTGCATCATGAGGATAGCCGATCTGTTTCGTGAAAAAGTTAATTAATTCTGCTTCAACGTATGTAGCAGCAGGGCTTTGATCCCATGAATCCATCGATTGATTGAGTGCATTGATGATGACTTCAGCCGCAAGTGACGGAAGTATAGGCGGGCAATGAAGGTGCGCCATTGCAGAAGGGTGAGAGACCCATAACGAATTTCTCACTATTCCATTTTGGATTTCCTCCATCACATCATCAATTTTCTGCCCTGTAGACGGGATCGTGAGCATCTCTTTCACTGTTGATTCAATTTCGTGACGAGAAGCTCCTGAAAAAGAGTGAGTTGTTCTCGTTGTTTGATCAGTAATTAACGCAACAGCTTTATCCATTAGTGTACGGTACATATTTTTGCTTTCATTAGAATGAAGAAACCATTGGGTAAAGTTCGTTCTCATTTCCATCACCTTCTTATCGCAATCCAAATTGAGCTTCGGCACTTGTAATCGCTTCACTGAAGCGCTGCAATACCTCATCAATTTGCCCTTTTGAAATAATTAATGGGGGCAACAGGCGAATCACGGTATCAAAACGGCCTCCAACTTCCAAAATTAATCCACGGCTAAAGCATTCTTGTTGAATTCTTTCAGCAAGTTCAGCGTACGCCGGATAACTTCCAATTTCGTTTGGCTGCTTCATAGGATTAATAATTTCGACACCAATCATAAGTCCTCTGCCTCTTACATCTCCAATTGAAGACATTTCTTTTTGAATAGATTTCAACTGTTCTGCTAAATAAGTCCCCATCTCATGTGCATACTCCGGCAGATGGTTTTCATTTACAAAACGTAAAGTTGCTTGACCGGTAGCCATCGCCATTTGATTTCCTCTAAATGTTCCAATATGTGTTCCTGGTTCCCATTTATCAAGACTACGATCGTAAACTACAACGGATAGTGGAAGACTTCCACCTATTGCTTTTGAAAGCACGAGGACATCCGGCTCGATTCCAGCATGCTCGAATGCAAACATTTTACCTGTTCGCCCGATGCCTGTTTGCACTTCGTCGATGATCAGTGGAATGCCTCGTTCTTTTGTAATACGGCGAAGCTCTTTTAGCCATTTAATTGGAGCAGGAACGGAACCTCCTTCACCTTGTACAATTTCTACGATTATACCGGCCGGCTTGACAATACCACTTTCTGGATTGTCCAATAAATTTTCAATGTATGTACTGCTAATGCGATGTCCATCTTTTCCCACACCGAACGGGCAGCGGTATTCATATGGATACGGAAGGAAATGAGTATCCGGTACTAGTGCGTGAATATTCTTCTTTGGTCCTACCGTCCCGCTAATACTCAATGTTCCGTGCGTGGAACCGTGATAACCCCCTTGAAAGGAAAGAATAGCTCTGTTGCCAGTTGCCGTTTTCACTAGTTTCAAGGCTGCTTCTACTGCATCACCACCTGTTGGCCCACAAAAATGAATTTTGGCTTTTTCTGCAAATGAATGTGGTAAAGAAGCGAATACCTCATCTATAAATGCTTCTTTTACTGGTGTCGTCAAATCAAGTGTATGTAAAGGCAAGTATGACTGCATGACGTTTTCAATCGCTTCCCGGACGACAGTGTGATTGTGGCCTAATGCCAGTGTTCCAGCTCCCGCTAAACAATCCATATATTGCTTTCCATCCATGTCTGTTACGTAAATACCTTCTGCTCTTTTAATTGCAAGTGGAAATCTCCTTGGATAGGATCTTGCGTTTGATTCTCTTTTTTCTTGCATGGATAACAATGTTTCATTTTCTGAACAAGTTCGAACGGTTGATTCCATAATTCAACACTCCTTTACTAATAATCATTACGCTTTATTTAACTTTTAATCCTCACTATAACGTTTAATTGATAGTGAGTTTCATTAGCAATTACACTTATCACCTTAAATGATAATGATTATCAATGTCAATTATAAATGAGGGAAATAAGTAAATTTACCCAAAGAAAAATTCCCTATGAGCATATATACCACTATCACTAAACCACCCCTACAACCTCCCTCCTCTCGTCCAATTAACAATAAAAAACATAAATCCCTTCCAACACATGAGAAAACGATTCGACTGCATTGTACTTGCGAACGATACAAACAAACCCATTTATAAACTACTCTATAGAAGTATTTGAATGGTCAAAGAGAAGTGAATGGATAGACGGATTATAAACAAGTTAGACATGTAAATAGTCACCCTAATGCAAGTCATAAGGAATCTTCTTTGTAATAATGCCGTTTGATTAATAATGCCTATTCCAATAGTTCCTGTATGCATGAGATGCTATACTATACCTATTCAAAAATTTTACAGGAGGGTTTGGGATGAAGATATTAGCCAGATATAAAGGACTTTTATTAATTGTTAGTACCGTGTTATTCGCCATTATACTTACAGGTTGTGGGGCGCAGTCAAATAATGAGGCAGAGGAGCAGAAACCTGAGAATCAGACTAAACAAAATAGCGAGCAAGATAAGAATTCTGCGCAAGAAAATCCAATGGTCACCATTACAATGGAAAATGATGACAAGATTAAGATTGAATTGTATCCGGATACTGCCCCAAACACCGTCAATAACTTTATTTATTTAGTCGAAAAAGGGTTTTATGATGGATTAACTTTCCACCGCGTTATACCTGACTTCATGATTCAAGGTGGCGACCCTGATGGGAATGGTACAGGCGGACCTGGATATGCGATTAAAGGTGAATTTAGTTCAAATGGTTTTACAAATGACTTAAAACATGAACGAGGTGTTATTTCAATGGCCCGTTCTAAAGAAGCTGATTCAGCGGGATCGCAGTTTTTTATCATGGTAAATAAATCTCCTAATCTTGATGGAGACTATGCTGCATTTGGAAAAGTAGTGGAAGGAATGGATGCAGTTGATGCAATCGTTTCTGTAGAACGAAATGCTGCTGATAAACCGGAAGAAGAACAACGAATGAAGACTGTAAAAGTAGACACTAATGGACATGACTACCCTGATCCAGAGGTTATAAAATAATAATTGGGAAAGGACAGGGTTCAAACTTTCCCTTTGTCCCTAAGACAAGCGCCTGTCTTCGATGCTATTTACAATAGCATTCGAGGGCAGGCGCTACATACATTCTGTTAAAATATTAAGTTCTCTAATTCCCTAGGATATTCCGTGATTAACTGTGTACCTTCATCGGTCAGGACAACCGTATCGGAGTGTCGGAATCCACCAATTTCAGGAATATAAATAGCGGGTTCTACACAGAAAACCATTCCTTCTTGTAACGTAAGATCATTGTCAAAACGTAAGGAAGGTTCCTCATGTAACCCAATTCCTATCCCATGTCCCGTTCTATGGATACTATGTTCCTCTACCCCTGCCTTTTTAAATACTTGACGAGCTGCTTCATTTACCTCTTTGGCAGTTATGCCGACTTTTATTACGTCCAATGCTGCCAATTGAGCCTCAAAAGCCAATTTGAATGAATCTATTTGCTTTGGAGTGGGTTTTCCGATAAAAAAAGTCCTTTCGCACTCGGCTCTATAACCGTTTAATCCCACTTGTCTACTATGAATGATAATATCATTTTCTCCCACTTTTCTCGTATTAGAAAAAACGTGGGGCATGTTAGTACGCGTAAGTCCAGATGGGGACATAGCAAAAAAATCAACGGTAGAATTTGGATATTTTTTTGCTATTTCCGTAAATAAAGCTTGATTACCATATTGATCTATTTCCATTTCAGTTGAGCCTGCTTTTGCATTTTTAAGTGAATGTTCAAGAGCCAAAGAAACTAATCTGCCCGACTCTTTAATTAAATCAATCTCTTCTTGATCTTTAATGTACCTCATCTCAGCAATTTGACGATCAAGGTTCACTAGATTCAATCCAGATTCTTTCAAAATGTTTCCTAACTTAACTGGAAGGGAGGAGAATTCAACCCCAACCCTAGAACCAGGAGGGTATTCTGATATCAAAGCCTTCAAATGTTCAATGTGGGACTTTCCAGCATCACCTTTTATAAATGTTTCATGGTAAATATATAAGTTGTCGGCATTGGATTTTTCTCTTGCATGACTTTCTTCTAATGACGGAATAATTAAACTACTATCTATTGCATTAATACCAAGTACAATAGGTCTTGAGTACGTAATCGCTTTTAATCCACTGAAATAATATTGGTTTTCAAAGTTTATTACAATAGTTAAATCAATCTGTCCCTCTTGCATAATTTCACGTAACTTTTCTACACGTTTATTCGTGTTCATTATTAATCCGCCTCTCTATCTATCATAATTATTTTTTGGAAGTTATTAAAGTAACAATTATTAGGGCCAAAATTGCTACAGGAATTGATATCAAGGAGCTATGAATTCCAAAGGGATTATTTGAGAACTCCCACACTAATGTTACGACAATCCCGGAAATCATGGAGGAAATACCGGCTTGTTTTGTAACTCTTTTCCATAGAAATACTCCTAAAAGTGCTGGGGTGATTCCAGCTCCGTAAACTGTATACGAATACATTTGGATTGATAAGATTGTAGGAAAAAAGGCTGTTAAGACAAAAGCAATTATTCCTAGCAAAGGAATTAATATTCTTGTGAAAATTAATTTTTGTCTATCAGTCGCAGATGGCTTTACGTATTTTCCGTAAATATCATAAGTTACATTTGTTGCAGCGGATAATAAGTAGGAATTACCTGTGGTCACTATGAAAGCAGTTACCGCAGAAATCAACAATCCTCCTACAACAGTAGGTACTATTAAAGTAGTTGCTATTAAAGCCATACCCGGATCGATGTTAGGAAACATAGAACGAGCAGCGTAAGCTAAAATAGCTACAGCTGGTGTGGCTATAATTAAACCAACAATCCAACCAATGGTTCCAGATTTGGTTGATTTATCACTATTAGAAGATGAAATCCGCTGATACATATTCTGATCTCCTAATAACAAAAATAATACGGGAACATAAAACCCTAAAAGCTGTATAGGAGTGAGATTTCCCAACAATTTTGTATGTTCAGTTGGTACATTTGAAGCAATTTGATCGAATCCCCCACTGGCAGATAAAACAATTGGAACAGCTATGATTAACCCTATTAACATTAAAAAAGCACTAAATGCATCGGTTGGTGCTACAGACATTAAGCCTCCAATTGTTGCTAGAAAAATAATAAGGATTGCACCGATAATCGTTCCTAGTTCCACTGATACGCCTGTAGTTACATGTAAGATAAAACCAATTCCCTTAAACTGATAAGAAACTATTCCTACATAAGCAAGAATGATAATAATTGCGGATGATACTCTAGCAGCGGGACCGTATTTGATTTCCAGTATTTCCGAAACAGTATATTTTCCGTAATTCCGGATCTTCGAGGAAATTATATAAAGTACACCTATTCCTATTAAGCTTGGAATTATATACCATACAGCTGGCCATAACCCATGAGAAAAAGCTAATGAGTTTGGTCCACCAGTTACCGTACCACTACCTACCCACGTTGCTAAAAGCGTACCCATTAATACAACTGGTCCTAATGATTTTCCCGCAAGTATAAAATCGTCACTTGTTGTAACTTTTTTTGAGTAAAAAACTCCAAGAATTACTATGAATACTCCATAACCAATTACATACCAAAGTAAATTGATGTTACTGATTACTTCCATATAGAGCACTCCTCTCAAATGATTTTTAATCTACCATAAAAAACTTGAACTTTAACAATAAATTAGCCTGACACTATACTTTGTAATCTGCTTAAGCTATTTTCAAAAGTTATCTTTTTCCATGTACCACCTCGTATATGTTAGTGTTAGTAAACTTTTAATCCGTTACTCCATACTTGATTTCTAATTATTAAAAATCTATATGTTGCATCTATCAGAAATATACCTTGAATCACAATAAACTAGCATGACATTGGAAGATAGGATAGATATAGTTACCATCTTTGATAGGTCGTGCCAGTTTGGTGAGACACTATGAAAACTATGCGATAACCAGGATAATAGTAAAGAACCAAACTAAATGTATTCACAAAGAAGCGTTTTCTAACTAAAAAAAGTGCCTGATCCTCGAAACTAGTTTGAATAGTTTCGAGGGTCAGGCACTAAATGTCACGATTGCATAGACATATATTCCTTTACTTTTTCTCTTAATGCAGTTTTAAGAAATTTACCGACTGACGTTTTTGGTATCTCGTCCATAAAAAGAACATCATCTGGTAACCACCATTTAGCAAATTGCGGTTCCAGAAAACGCATAATATCGTCTTTGGAAACAGTATCATGGTGGCCATCTTTCAATACGACACATGCGATAGGTCGCTCCTGCCATTTAGGATGAGGAACAGAGACAACCGCTGCTTCAAAAACAGATTCGTGTGCCATTAAAGCATTTTCTAAATCCACCGAAGATATCCATTCTCCACCACTTTTAATCAAGTCTTTTGTTCGATCAACAATTTTAACGAATCCTTCTTCATCAACCGTTACTACATCTCCCGTATAAAGCCATCCGTCACGAAATGCTTCTTTACTCCGTTCATCTTTGTAGTACTCATCCGCAATCCAAGGTCCTCGAATAAGAAGCTCACCCATATCCTTCCCATCTTGTTTTGCTTCACCGTTTTCATTTATTACTTTAATTTCAATTCCAGGTACAACCATACCTTGCTTGGAGCGAAATTCCAGTTTTTCTTCTTCAGGAAGATCAGCTTGATAACTTTTTAATCTAGAAATGATGACAAGTGGAGTCGTTTCTGTCATGCCATATGCGTGAACAAATGGAATACCGTATTTTGTTTCAAAGGTTCTTATCATTCCCATTGGTGCTGCTGCTCCACCACAAAGAACGGCGCGCAAACTGTCCGTATGATAATGTTTCCTCTCAAGTTCGTTTAATAATCCTAACCAAATGGTTGGAACTCCCGCTGTAATCGTCACTTTTTCTGATTCAATTAACCCAGCAAGTATTTGCGGTGTTGGATAAGGTCCAGGTAAAACTTGTGTCGACCCTGACCAGGTTGCAGCGAAAGGCATTCCCCAAGCATTCGCATGAAACATCGGTACAACAGGCATGCAAACGTCTGATTCAGAAATTGCTGTCGTATCAGCTAGGCTTGATGCCATACTATGCAGTACTAGACCGCGGTGGGAATAAACAACACCTTTTGGTTTACCAGTCGTGCCCGACGTATAACACATTCCAGCAGGATCTTCTTCAGCAATTTCACTTGAAAATGTATACGTTTCATCTGCCTGATCAATCAGACTTTCATAGGAATAAAACTGTTTAAGAGACGAATCGGGTAAAGTATTCTCATCCGTCATCACAATAAATGCTTCTACTGTTTTCAACTCATCCTTAATATTTTCAAGCAATGGAAGCAAGTCACTGTCAACAAGTAAAACCTTATCTTCAGCGTGGTTAATAATATAGCTAAGATGTTCTTCTGATAAACGAATATTAATCGTATGCAAAACGGCGCCCATTGAAGGAATAGCAAAATATGCCTCCAGATGCCTGTGATGATTCCATGCAAACGTTCCTACTCTGTCACCTTTTTTGACACCAAGCGCCTCAAGTGCACTTGAAAGTGATCGTGTCCGCGCCCCCATTTCTTTATAGGTGAATCGCTGTGTCCCTCCCAACGTACGGGAGATGATTTCTTTCTTCGGAAAATATTTTTCAGCTCGCTCTACCAGAGAAACTAAGGTTAATGGTGTATTCATCATTATAAATTACCCCTTTTCTTTTTTAACGAACTTAGTCTTAAAGAAATCTACTTAAAAATTCCCATCTCCTCCAAAAATTCCGCTGTATGTTCACCTAGTTTCGGGGCATGGGAACGAATATCGCCTGGCGTTTCCGATAGTTTGATTGAATGGCCAATATGTTTTGTTTCACCTAATGTTGCGTGTTTCACTGTCTGGATCATTCCACGCGCGATAACTTGCGGATCTTCTATCATTTCCTCAAAGGATAATACTGGAGATACACAGGCTTCGAAACTTGAAAAAATAGGGAGCCATTCTGCTGCCGTTTTTTTCGATATAATCGTTTGTATTTCATACTTTAACCGATGTTGTTCCTGTAATGACGCTTCTAAAAGTGGGATAAAGTCACTTCTTTCGATCGCAAGACAAAATGCTTTCCAGAACTTTGGCTCAAGGGCGCCGACAGAAAGAAAGCGAGAATCTTTTGTTTCATAAACCGCATAAGCAGCCAGACCTCCCGCTAACAGTTGCTCACCACGATTTGATACCGTATGATGAGATAAATAGTTAGGAAGAACTGTTTGCAACCAGGAAATAACCCCATCCAGCATCGAAATATCGACGAATTGCCCTTTTCCAGACTTTTCTCTTTCCAGAAGTGCTAACAAAATACCCACTGCAGCTGGGAGTGCACCTCCCCCTATGTCTGCTATTTGGGTAGCAGGAATAACTGGTTTTCCCCCTTTTTCCCCCATTAAATTGAGCAATCCTGCATAACTCAAATAATTAATATCATGACCAGGTTTGTTTGCATATGGACCGGTTTGCCCGTAACCCGTTATCGCACAATAAACAAGCTCAGGATTTACTTGTTTCAATTTCTCGTAATCTAGTCCGAGCCGTTCCATCACACCTGGACGAAATGATTCAACCACAACATCCGCTTTTTCAACCATTTCCAGAAAATCTGCTTTCCCTTCTTCTGACTTTAAATTTAAACAGATACTCTGTTTATTACGGTTGAGCGAATGAAACAATACACTGTCATCACCGAGCTTTGGTTCATAATGTCTGGCATAGTCCCCTACTTTAGGATCTTCCACTTTAATAACCTCTGCCCCAAAATCTGCCAGTAACATGGTGCAGTACGGTCCCGGTAATAGTCGCGTTAAATCCAGCACACGTGTGTTTGTTAACGGCAATACAGACCCACCTTTCTATTACCCCCCACTAGATTCATAGAAAATTAATCCAATCTTTCGATGATGGTCGCATTCGCCATCCCATGTCCCTCGCACATCGTCTGGAGCCCGTAGCGTCCGCCCGTCCGTTCAAGCTCATGCAGGAGGGTTACCATTAGTCGCCCACCACTTGCTCCAAGCGGATGACCAAGTGCAATTGCACCGCCGTTTGGATTTAGTTTTTTCGGATCAGCCCCAGTTTCATGCAGCCAAGCCAATGGAACAGACGCAAACGCCTCATTCACTTCAAAAATGTCAATATCCGCTATTGAGAGCCCTGCTTTTTTCAACACTTTTCTCGTTGCAGGTATGGGTCCTGTCAGCATCAGTGTAGGATCGGATCCAACAACAGAGCGAGCAAGAACACGAAACCTTGGCTTTAATCCTAATTCTTCAGCTTTTTCGCGTGACATCAACAGAATCGCTACGGCACCATCACTGATTTGACTTGCATTGCCAGCTGTTACACTTCCATTTTCTCTGAATGCGGCTTTAAGACCACCGAGTTTCTCAAGGCTCGTATTTTCTCTTGGCCCCTCATCCTGGTTAACGGTTGTTTTTGTTCCATCTGAAAGTGTCACCTCTAGTGGCATGATTTCCTTTTCGAAATGTCCTGCTTTTTGAGCCGCAACTGCTTTCGTATGGCTGTCCAATGAAAATTCATCCATTTTCGCACGACTGAAGCCCCATTTATCCGCAATTCGATCAGCAGATAAACCTTGATTAATGATTTCGTATGTTGACGTCAACGCTTCACTTAGCCCAACACCTTGCATATTCGATCCCATTGGCACACGAGACATGTTCTCAATTCCACCCGCAACAACTACATCCATATCCCCACTAATAATGGCCTGGGAAGCAAAATGCACAGCTTGTTGACTGGAACCACATTGACGGTCAATCGTTGTCCCTGGAACTTTCACTGGATAACCTGCTATCAATGCTGCCTGTCTCGCAATATCAAAAGCCTGCTCCCCCACCTGGGAGACACAGCCAAATATGACGTCTTCTACTAATTCGGCTGAGACCCCAGCTCTTTTTAACACTTCTTCCAAAGGCATCGCGCCAAGCTCCTCGGCCCGAGTTCCACTTAAATACCCATTCCGTTTACCCACAGGGGTCCTTACCGCTTCGACAATTACAGCTTCACGCATATCTATCTCCCTTTCTATCAATCAAGTTAAGCCCTCTTATAATCATTCATACTACAATATATACATTTGTACTACACGTTAATACTTCTTCTTCTTTTTGATTCTTAACCATAACTTCAATTGTTAACAAACCTCTTTTTCCATCTGAGCCTTTCTTCTTCTCCACTACCATAAATCGGCCTGATAGTTGATCATTCGGTCGAACTGGCTTCTTCCATCTAATTTTGTCTGCTCCAATACCACCAAGACAATCCGCCCCAAGAACATCCATTTTAATCCATTCTGCCCAGACAACAGCTAGTGTGTGGAATCCAGACGCAATCAATGAATGATAGGGACCTTCTTCAGCAGCACGTTCATCAATATGAAAATATTGTGGATCATATTTCGTTCCAAACTTTAGAAAACTTGGCTTATCGCCAAGCTTTAATGGCGAAAGCCTTAGTTGCACTTATACTGATATCCATTAAAATTATACTTTTTTTATCAGTGCAACGATATCTTCCTTTGTTACAGTAACTGCTTTTGTAATAAATTCCTGACCAATAGAAAACGCATCAAATTTCAATCTAATCGCCTCGATCCATTTATTATAAGGGTCTTATAATAAAGATTGTTGTTTTTGCCACATAATCAATAAACTACGACATTGCGGCAACGTTGTTTCCGCTTCGGGCAGTCGCTTTCCGCGGGAAAAGCGAAGACGATGAGACCCCACAGTGAGCGTTCTTTGCTATGTCTAGCTGCGGCTCCTAGCGCCTCCGCTTTTCGGAAGAGCGAGGAGGCTCAGCTCTAAGGTGCGCGTAGTGTATTTCCGGAGCGGTATGTTATGACACAATTTTTCGTAAGAATTAATTAGCATCAAAACTTACGAAAACAGCCTTTATTAAAGAACTTATAGCCCCATATTTTTCGCAATGATCACTTTCATGATTTCGTTTGAGCCTGCATAAATCGATGAGACCGCTGCATCACGATACCTTCTCGCAATCTCATACTCTTCCATATAGCCATAGCCTCCATGCAGTTGCATACATTCAGCTGCCACTTTTTTTGCTAGATCAGTCGTCCACCATTTCGCCATCGAAACTTCTGTCACGACATCTTTACCTGCCACATGGTCGCCAACTAGACGATCGACAAATGTCCTGCCGATTTGAAATTCAGTTTTCAATTCCGCAAGTTTAAACTGTGTATTTTGAAACTGACTGATTGGTTTGCTAAATGCTTTTCGTTGTTTCACATAATCTATTGTCAGATCCAGCATTCTTTCCGTTCCTGCTATACTTTGAATTGCCACCATTAATCGTTCCTGCTGCAGGTTCTCCATCAGGTAATAAAAACCTTTCCCCTCTTTGCCCAATAAATTCGCTGCAGGAACACGCACATCCTCGAATATCAATTCACATGTATCACTAGCATGCTGACCGACTTTTCGTAACTTTTCACCTTTTGTAAATCCCGGTGTATCCGCTTCAACAACCAGAAGGCTAATCCCCTTATGTGCCGGCTTTACCTGGGTATCTGTTTTACAAACAACGACAACTAAATCAGCGGAATAACCATTTGTAATAAAGGTTTTTTCCCCATTTATCAGATAGTCATCGCCATCTTTCACTGCAGTTGTTTGAATAGCTGCTAGATCTGATCCTGCTCCTGGTTCTGTCATTGCAATCGCAGAAATCAGATCTCCGCTGATTGCTCCGGGGAGCCAAGCCTCTTTCTGGGATTCCGTACCGATGGATGCAATATACGGCATAACAATGTCATTGTGAAGGCCGAGTCCAACCATCGCTGTACCTAGCCGCTCAAATTCTTCATTGATCACAACAGAGTAACCAAAGTCAGCCTGAACCGCACCATATTTTTCATCAGCCCAAGGGCAAAGGAAGCCTTGCTCACCAGCCTTTTTCCAAAAAGATCGAGGAACCTGTTGGTCAATTTCCCATTGATCAAAGTAGGGATATGCTTCCTTTTCCAAAAACTTCCGTAATGAACGACGAAAAATAGCATGTTCTTCACGCAAATACAATCTTTCCATATAAAATCTCCTCTCATTGTTTACCTTGGTTGCATTCTAATTGCACCATCAAGTCGAATAGTTTCCCCGTTTAACATTGGATTTTCGATAATGCTTTGGGTCAACCGGGCATATTCAGACGGATAACCTAACCGTTTTGGAAACGGTGTCATTTCTCCAAGCGCTAGTTTTGTCTGATCTGGTAAGCCTGCAAATAATGGCGTTTCAAATAGTCCTGGGGCAATCGTCATCACCCTAATTCCAAGTGCAGAAAGATCTCGTGCAATCGGCAATGTCATACCAACGATTCCACCTTTTGATGCACTATAAGCAACCTGACCAATTTGTCCCTCAAATGCAGCAACGGAAGCCGTATTAATAATGACACCGCGCTCATTATTTTCATTAGGTTCATTTTCAGCCATTTTTTCTGCAGTGAGACGGATCACATTAAATGTACCAATTAAATTAACCTGAATAACCTTTGAAAAAGAAGAAAGATCATGTTTCCCCTTCTTACCGAAAGTTTTTTCAGCTATGCCAATGCCTGCACAATTGATGAGAGCATGAATGTTACCAAACAGTTCAACAACTTTGTCCAATGCTGCTTGAACGCTTGATTCATCTGTTACATCTGTTTGAATAAACTGTACGCTTTCGCCTAGATCTTTTGCTAGTTTTATTCCCTTTTCTTCTGCCAGATCCAAAATGATAGCCTTACCACCCTTTGAAATTACTTCTCTAACCGTAGCTTCACCTAATCCAGATGCTCCCCCTGTAACGACCGCAACATTGTCTTCAATTTTCATTATGCTCTCCTCCATACATCGTTTTACTTCTTGATAAGGATGTGTAACAGATAGTCAGAAATGGATTCGGCAATCTCTGTTTTATCTTTTTTTCCACTTTCCGAATACCACTGAGTAACCCAGTTCATGGCACCTAATATAATATTTCTCACTATTTTCACATCCACTGAACCAAATACATTCTCCTTTATCCCTTCCAAGATCAACTGATCAAAAGATTTTCCATAATCATCCCTCAGCCGTAGAATTTCCCCCTTCTGCTTTGTGGAAAAAAATTGTTCCAGCTTTACCATCATTTCAAAACCACTTCGTTCACAAAGTAGATATTCGATATGACCAATCATAGCCATTCGCAACTTTTCAGTCACCAGCAAATCCTGACAAAGAATAGCTTCTACATTTTCAATACTTCGTCCCAGGAGCATTACTTGACTCTGATACAACAAATCCTGTTTATCTTTAAAATAATAATAAACAGACCCTTTTGTCATCAAAAGCTTGGATGCAATCTCTTCTATCGTGGTGCCATGGTATCCTTTTTCCGATAAAACACGAACCGCTGTCCTCAAGATATCTTCTTTTTTCTTAGCTGTTTTCCTTTCTCGTAAGGACATTACTGCTCACTTCTTTCTCTATGTAACCTATATTAAACTTAGTTATTATTCTAACTATTCATTTTTTAACTGTCAAGTCAGTTTTCTGAAATTTATAATAAATAATAAGGGGCTGTGGTCGCTTAAAACTAAAGATCCTACACAGACTGCCTTTATCAAAACGCGGTAGCCAAAATCCTGTAGCTTAAGCCACAGGAAAATAACTGAAATGGGGCTTTAGCATACGTGTTATGACAAAGGAGTTAGCAGCCAGAGGAAAACAGCACAAATTCCTTCTCGTACTTTCAGACGGCGATCCGGTTGTTATGAATTATGGCCAAAATGGCATTAGCGAGATGAATACCGCTGTATTGGCGGCACAAAAAAAGGTCGTTGGGATGTTTTTAGCAGATGGAGAGAGCGAAGAAAGATCAGATTAAATAATAAAAATATATGGGATGGAACGCTTAATGAATTCAAGTCTTGCCAAACTGCTTGAGCATTTCATGGCGCTTTGTAGAAATTACTTCGGATGATTTTTTTCTCGCTGTACCCACAGTTAAATCGGCTATTTCAGGAGGCAATCGGAGAAGTGTCTGTGACGGCGGGTGAGATAGTTTCTTCACGACAAAACTATTCATTTTACCTTACAATTGACATGCTTGATTAAATATAAGTGCCTGGCGCCCGAGAGTTGTCCTGGGTACCAGGCTAAAAATAAATTAATTTTTTTTATTATAAACCTTAAGTTAATTTTAACCATTCACTCACTAATTTTTTATTCATATTAAATTCAACCAACTTATTAATTCTTATTCCTTATAAAATACTATTCTAAAGGAAATCCTTTTGTATTTAGAAACGACTTCATATCTAGTCTTCTTGGGTGTTTTCGTTTATTTATCATAACATCAGACCAAGTCATCCCAGTACGTTTTCCACTTTTTCTATTCGTATAATGTTCTTTCATTAATTGATCATATTTTTCGATAGCTCCATATGTTTCGTTGAATTTTGGATATTCATTTTCGAAAAAGATTGCGTCAACTGGTAGTCGAGGTTTCTTATCGGGTCTTTCACTTTTATAAGGATATCCTATACACATACCAAATACTGGATACGTACGGTAAGGAAGATTTAATAATTTAGTGACTTCTACCGGGTTATTCCTTATTCCTCCTGTAAAAACAATTCCATATCCCAAAGACTCAGCCGAAATTGCTGAAGTTTGTGCAGCTAATGCAGCATCTACCGTCGCAACAATAAACATTTCTGTGCTATCTAATGACTCCTCCATATTTTCATTGGACCGTTTAGCTATCATGTCCATCCTATGAAGATCAGCGCAAAAAATAAAGAAATGAGAACTGTTCACTACCTGCTGCTGATTACCAGCATATTCCGAAAGTTTCTTTCTTTTATTAGGTGAAGTAACATTTATAATTGAATATGCTTGTCCATGGCTTGAGGAAGATGCTGCCTGTGTAGCCGATATAATTTTTCTTATATCCTCATTTGGTACTTTACTATCTGAAAATTTTCTAATTGATCGATGATTTTCTATAATTGATAATAAATCTAAATTTTTATAGTTAGCAAATTCCATACAACACCTCCAGAAAAATATCGACTAGGTTATTTTCTAGTAATTAAATGATGGACTTTTAAGTTTGCATTGAAAAGGGATTACGATTATCGTCTGATAGGTTAATCATTACGTTTTTTATATGAGTATATTCGTATAGAGTATGCCAGCTTCTCTCTCTCCCATAACCACTTTGCTTAGTGCCGCCAAAGGGTGTACCAACAGCCGAAGTACGATACGTGTTTACCCAAACATTCCCAGCCTCGATTTGTTGTGCGGTTCGATGAGCTTTCTTAATATCTCTTGTCCAAATTCCAGCTGCTAGACCATATGCTGAATCATTAGCTAGTTCAATCGCTTCACCTACAGTGTCGAAAGGTATTATTGTTAAAACAGGTCCGAAAACTTCTTCACGGGCAATAGTTAATTTAGGATCTTCTGTATAAAAAATAGTCGGTTTAATAAAATAACCTTCAAGTTCCATACCATCAGGAGCACCACCGCCGCTGAGAAGTTCTGCTCCTTCTTTTTTAGCTAGATCAATCATCGAGATAATTTTATCGTATTGTACACTGTTTGCAACAGGACCCATTTGAGTTAAAGGGTTTAATGGATCACCCAACTTAATTTTCTCAGTTTTTTCTACTAACACTTTTTTGGCTTTCTCTAGAATGGGGCGTTGAACAAGTAATCTTGAACCAGCAATACAGGTTTGACCCGAAGCACCAAAGACACCTGCTATAGCTCCAGTAATAGCTTCCTCAATATCCGCATCTTCAAAAATAATATTAGGTGATTTCCCACCAAGTTCAAGAGTGACTGGTATTAACTTTTCACTAACTGCTCTAGAAATAATCTTTGCAGTTTGAGTACCACCTGTGAAGCTAACTTTTCCAACTAATGGGTGACGAATAAGCGTATCTCCAGTTTTTCCGTCTCCTGTGACTATATTAACCACACCTGGAGGAAATCCAGCTTTTTCTATTAACTTAGCAAATTCAAGGGTCGAGGCACTTGCATGCTCTGATGGCTTTACTACAACAGCGTTTCCCGTCGCTAATGCTGGAGCTAGTTTATTAGCTAGTAAAGGTAATGGAGAGTTCCAAGCTGTTATGAGAGCAATTACGCCTATGGGCTCCATACTAGTATAGTCAAGTAGTTCTTTGTTATCTAGGGGGATCATATCCCCTAATAGCTTATCAGCATAACCTGCAAAATAACGATAATTCCTTGCGGTGAATAATACTTGACTTTTTGTTTCTGTTATAATTTTTCCATTATCTTTTGATTCAATCGCAGCTAAATGATCAACATTTTCTTCGATAAGATCTGCTAAACGATGAAGAAGCGTAGCTCTTTCAAGGCCATTTGTTTGTTTCCATTGTTTAAACGCTTTAAATGCGACTTCAACAGAATCAAGAATTTCATCATCTGAAAAAAGAGGTATTTGAGCCCATTCCTTCTGATTAACTGGATTGTATGAAGGTAAGAAACGTTTACTTAAACTCGTTTTCCATTCTCCTCCTATAAATGCTTTATATGTTTTCATATGCGCCTCCATTTCTAACTTTACATTTCTCTGTTGTATTTCTATTTATCTATTAAAGATCACGTATTGCTTTAAACTGAGCATGATAAGAATCAGCATCGATTTTGGCTTCAATTATATTAGGCATTTGATTTCTTGATGCCAGCGCTTCTTTAATCGCAATTCTTAGTTCATCCTCTGTTTTTGCAGTCCAACCATTTGCCCCAAAGCTTTCGGCGAAAGTTACATAATTAGGTGGCCTAAACCCATTACCTGAAGTTTTCTCGTAACCCTTACTTTTTTGTTTTACATCCATCAAGCTTAACCGTTGGTCAGAGAAGATTATATTAATAATTGGCCACTTGTTTTGAACCGCTGTAGCAATATCAGGAAGTCTCATCATAAAACCACCATCCCCTGTAAGAGAAGCGACTGTTTTATTTGGGAAAAGATGTTGAAGTGCCATCGCAGATGGAAGAGCAAACCCCATTGTAGCTAACCCGTTTGACATAAAAAAACTTCTAGGATAAACCGAATTCCATAATTGTGTCACTAATAATTTACTTGCACCTACGTCACATGTCATTAAAGTATCTGGAGGGAGCGACTCCTGAGAAATCTCTATAACTCGATTAGCAGATAGCCCATCGGTTTTAAAACTAAGTTTCTCAATAACCTGCTTTTTATAATCTGCTACCTCTTCTTTTGTCCAGTGGCTGTTACTTTCTGTTAGAGAATGATGGATTGCTTCAAGCCCGTTTTCAAGACTTCCTATTACCTCTATTTCCGAATGATACATTTCCTCATTGTTAGGTACTTCGCTAATTGAAACTATTTTTTGTGGATATATCCATTTTTTAGGCAATAATTCAACAGGATCAAGACCAACTGCAATAATTAAGTCACACTTTTCAAAAATGGAAGCTTCCAATTTTCCACCCATAAAAAGTCCAAACGAAAGTTCGTGCTCATCGGAAACTGCGCCTTTTGCCTTCCCTGTTTTTAAAATAGGTATGTTCCACTTAGACACCAAATTTTCGAGAAGAGAATATTGATTACCTGCTCCAAAATTAACACCTAATCCCGCGATAATTATCGGGTATTCCGCCTGTTCTATTTCCTTTGCTGCCCTTGCAACATATTTCTTATCTGGGGTTAATTGATAAGAATTTATCGAAGCAGCCTGGATATCCTGATTTATTTCTTTGTTCACAATGTCATTTGGTACGTCAAAATGGACCGGCCCATAATTAGGTGTTGTTGCTACCTTAAAACCTCTATTTAACATAGAGTTCCAATTAGTTACTGATAGAGAGGTAGATAGTTTTGTAAGTGGTTTAAACGAATCAGTGTGAGAAATCTTTTGACGCAAAGCGTAGTCAACATTTTCATTTCCATATCTATCCGTCAAAGCAATTAGTGGTGCTCTATCTAACAAAGAATATGCAAGTCCTGGACTTAGAGACAAAGCCCCAGGTCCAAGGTCAGCGACACATACACCCGGTACTCCTTTGATTTCTCCAACTACACTTGCCATAATAGCAGCTGTAGTTTCATGCTGTGTTAGGATGAAATTCAATCCATTTTCATCCATATTACAAAGCAAATCACTTGATGTTCCACCACCAGGGATACCAAATACAGTTTCTACCCCAGAAGCTTTCAATTTTTGGACAACAGCTTCTCCTAGTTTCATAATAAATCCTCCTATTTTCCTCTTAAACCTGGACTTTTTCTAATAAACTTTTTTGTTACTTAATTAATATAACAGTCAAAAATAAGCGCTTACATATACGCTTGTTCCAATTTATTATGAATCTGTATGGTATTAATTTCTTATTAAAACTTACGAGTTGAAACGACGACACCATCACTATCAGCATATACATAGTTACCTGGAGTCCAGTTTATTCCTCCGAAATATAAAATAACATCTTTTTCCCCGGCATTCTTTTTATTGGCTTTGTGGCGACTAGGGCAAGGGTGAGTTCCTAATGCCAATACACCCATGTCTAATTTTGAAATACCTTCAACATCACGAATATATCCATTTATAATAATTCCATTTATACCTCGATCAGCGGCTATTCCAGCTTTTCTGTCTCCCATCCAAGCACATGGAAGTCTTAATACCCCATCTAAAACGATAACTGAACCTGGTTCAGCAGTCTCAATTGCTTCCATAAAGCAAGCATTATTATTTTCTGAAATTTTAACAGTGGTAACTGGTCCTGAAAAATTCTTTTTGCCACCATATGATTTAAACTTTGCTTCTGAAACATTTAAATCACTAAAATATTCATCACATAGATCTGCAGTTTTCATATAAATTTCTCCTTTTTAATAAAACCAAATTAAAAAATGTGCAAAACCAATTCAAAATAATTTCTAGTAATATACTAATGAACCTTTGCTTGAATCTAGAATACTAATTTGTAACTGAAATTAATTGGTACAAAAATACTAGAAATTAATTCTAATTAGTTGTACTATTATGATAAGTTAGTTATCCAAGTTTTAGAAATACTTATATGTTATCGTCTATAATAACTACTTTTTATAATAGTCCTTTTACAATCAAAAGTTACGAAAAAAATAGAGGAATAAATAGGACTGAGGTGAGATAATGGACGAGAAGGATTGGCATATGCTGAAGGCGCTCTATGAAGAAAGTAGTATTACTAAGGCATCAGAAGTACTTTACGTCTCACAACCTGCTTTAACAAAACGGATCAAGCAAATTGAAAATGATTTTAAAGTGAAAATCATTTCTAGAAGTAGTAAAGGAATTCGTTTTACTTTAGAAGGGGAATATTTAGTTAACTTTTCAATAGAAATGTTAAATTACATGCAAAAAACAAGAGACACTTTGATCAATATGGCTAGTAATACTGTGGAAGGCACCTTGAGATTAGGAGTATCAATTAATTTCGCTTATAATCATTTACCTCTCATTATAAAGCAGTTTTCAAAACGCTTCCCTAAAGTAAAGACACACATTACAACTGGCTACAGCTCAGAGATTATTAAAATGTTTCAAGCAGAGAAGATACAAGTAGCAATTGTCAGAGGTGATTTTCAATGGAATGGACCTAAAAGACATATAATGTCTGAAAATATTTGTCTCGTTTCCAAAGAAAAAATTGATGTAAAACTTTTACCTGATTTACCACGTATCGACTATAAAACAGACCCTTTATTAAAACGGCAATTAGATGACTGGTGGAAAGCTAAGTATACAAATCCCCCATTAATTGCTATGGAAGTAGATAATAGCCAAACATGCGTTGGAATGATATCACAAGGCTTAGGTTATGCAATCTTGCCAAGATTTAGTTTAGGAGATAATAAGGACCTGTATATAGAAAATTTAATTAAAAAAGACCGTAAGCTATTAAACCGAGACACTTGGATAATACACCATGAAAAAGATATAGAGTTATCTACTGTAAGAAAGTTTGTAGAATTTATGGAGAATATTTAAATCATAACTTTGAAATGATAGGATAGATAAAGAAAAATTTTATTATGTCCAATTTCTCAAAGGAAAATTTAAATTACTAGTCATTGGCTCTACTAATTTTATTTACCCATTAAAATAAGGCGTTTCATAGTCAATTTCATCTTATCTTTGAAACGGCTTATTTGGGTGCCTAATGTTCCTACGCAAAAAGGTGTTACCTCCAAGTCTTCTCTATCTGTAACACAGGGAAGACTCCCAGCGTTTGATATGCTACAAATATAGCTTGTCAGCTTCTAAGAATATAGATGAACCCTCACATCGTTAAATTACTTCAACGGTTGATCAACAGGAGATTTACAATGATGTAACCAATGAGCACAGACCGGGTTATCTGATAAACAGAACTATGTAGCGACGAACTTCCATTACTGTTCTATCATATATGTCGAATTTATTCCTATAATGAAAAATCTAATAAAACGCTTAATGATAATCTTAATACCAATTTGAATTCTGATTATTTTAGTTTAGGACTTCTCCATTACCTTAGAGTAGAGTCATTTATATTCGATTGTTTATCCTTTTTATTTAATCCCATCGAAAAAAAGGCACCGAACCCTAATAATAGTGCTTCAATAGTAAATATTGCACCGAACCCTGTTAAACTGCTAATTCCTGCAAAGATTATCGGGGATATTACTTGGGATAATCTATTACCTGCTAACCTCAATCCTAAAATTTCGCCAGTATGATTTTTCGGGGCAAACTTGTATGATAAAATAATTGTTAGTGGTTGCGCCATACCTAAACCAGCCCCAAGTATTATTGCCATAACAATAACCAATATAATATAATCGAAAAAAGGAATGAAACAATAAGCTACAGATCCTATTAACATAAAAACGGAAAGAATTTTAACCCTTCCAAACCTATTAGTTACTATTGGCAAAGTTAATCTTGCAACAACACTTGCCATTGATTGAAACATTAAAATTAAACCAATTTGTGACGGGCTAAAGCCCAAGGAACTTGCGTACAAGGGATAATAAACATAAAACAAATCTAAGGCGGCTAAATTTATCATACTTACAAAAATGATTCGTTTTAAACCCTTAATGGATAACAATTCTTTCGTTTCTAAATTCTGTATATCCCTTTTGACATTCTTATCCCTTTTTTGATAAATTAATAGCCCTAATATGAGTGAAACAATTGAAACAAATGATAGAATTAGATATGACTCTTTAAACCCTATGTGCTCAGTTATATATCCTCCAACAAGTGGACCAATCATTGTTCCAATTGACGCAAATAAACTAAAAGTCCCTATTGCTTTGTCCTGCTTCAAAACAGAAACTGAACGCGCTACTCCATTTTGAATTGATACAAGCGCCAAAAACTGAGAACCACCAAGTAAAAATAACGCTATATACAGCACAAATAGTTTAGGGAGTAGGTAAGGGAGCGTTAATGCAATAGCTATCCCTATAGAACCTATTATTAAAGGTATTTTCTCCCCAAATTTATCAATAAATCTTCCAGTGATGATAGCAATAAATAAGGGCATTATGGAGTAAAAGGCAGTAATTACACCAATCTCCATCATAGAAGCCCCCATTCGTTCTGCAAATAGTGAGGTCATTGGTCTCGCCGCAGAAACCGGGATTAAAATAAATATAATCGAAAATAAAAACAGGAAGTAATTTTTCATTTTCAAAACCTCTCAATTTGAACTATCATTCACCATACCAAGTAGGTTTTCTTTTCTCTAAAAAAGCTTTTGCTCCTTCATTTAGATCCCTACTTTTAAAATTAATTACTCTTAAAGTATTTAAGTAATCTATCGCTTTTTCATTATCTAACAAGTATGTCTCATTAAAAGCTATTAACCCCATTTTCACTGCAACCGGACTTCTTTCAGCCAATAGCTTTGAAAAAGAAATTACGTCTTTCATAAGCTTCTCATGAGGGACAATATAATTAACAACACCTAGTTCCAGAGCTTCTTGTGCTTCAAAAACCTTTCCAGTTAAGCTTAATTCTATAGTTTTACGTTCTCCTACAACTTTTCTAACTAAAGGGAGGATAACCATTGGAAATAAACCAATATTGATTTCCGTTAAACCAAATCTTGCTTTTTCAGAAGCAAATACAACATGACAAAGACATGCAAGTCCGAATCCTCCCGCCAAAGCATAGCCATTAACTGCACCAATAATTGGTTTGGTGAAATTTGCACCTAAACGAAATAATTCTCCGGTGGTTGATTTACCCTTTTGGTACACAGTCATACTGGACTGGTCTATATTCTCAGTAAATTCCTTTATATCTGCACCAGCACAAAAAGACTTACCACTACCTGTTAATACTATTACTCTAATATCTGGATCATTTTCTGCATCCCTAAGAGCATAGACAAGTTCACGACACAGCTCCTCACTTAATGGATTATTCCTTTTTGGGTCATTTAAGGTTATTATTAATATATGTTCTTCTTTCTCTATTTGAATCATCGAAAACATAGCACCTCCTATTATTTGCATTCTTGATTCTTAGACAGTCGAAAAGATTGGTAACCTACTACCAAGAATAGTTTTAGTTTATTACTATAAATTAATAAATTCTATTTGATTTTAGTAGTTGTTTAGCAATTAGGTTTTTCTGAATTTGCGATGTACCACCACCTATCGCTCCAAACCTTGCCCCTCTGACCATTCTTTCAACAGGATATTCTTTCGTATACCCATAACCCCCATGAAGCTGTAAAGCTTGATTAGTTACTCGAATGGCCATCTCATTTGTAAACAATTTGGCAGTTGAGGCTTCTAATTTATCTGGAAAATCTTTTCCCGCATTTAGTGCTGCACGATATAAAAGTGCTTTACTAGCTTCTATCTCTGTATACATATCTGCAAGCATCCACTGAATACCTTGAAAATCAACAATTTTTTTACCAAATTGTTCTCTTTCCTTTGTATAACTTAAGGCTTCATTAAATGCACCTTCAGCCAAACCTAATGTAATTGCAGGGTTTAAACACCTCTGCGTATTGAAGGCAGTCATTAATTTTTTAAATCCATCCTGTCTCACCAATAGGTTTTCAATAGGAACCTCACAATTTTCAAATACAACTTCCCAGAGGTATTCACCACCCATTGTTTTAAAACTTTGTTTAACATTTAATCCAGGTGTGTCTTTTTCAACAATTAAACAGCCGATTCCTTTATGTCCTGCTTCACCTTCAAATCGAGTAAATAAAATGAAAACATCTGCAACATCTGCTCTACTAATCATCGTTTTAACACCATTAACAATATACTTCCCTTTGCCTAAAATAGCATTTGTTTTCATACTAGCAGCATCTGAACCCACATCTGGTTCTGTAATACAAATCGCTAAAATTTTATCTCCTTTTGCAATACCAGGTAAATATTTCTTCTTTTGATTTTCTGTTCCATAAGCCACAATTGCCTTACTCTGGACCCCAATTTCACCTAAAACTGCCATTGCAGTGATATAACAACCTTTTGCAATTTCTTCTAGTATTAAAACTGCATCCATCACAGTACCATCCGACCCTCCATACTCTTCGGGAATAGAAATACCAAGTATGCCCAAGTCACCTAAAACTTTCATATTTTCAAATGGAAAATCACCAGTTTCCGTTAATTCTGCTGCCTTTTGCTTAAATTTATTCTCTGTTAATTCCCTAACTGTTTTGATAAGCATTTCTTGTTCGTCAGTAAAAGAAACCGTCGTAGTACCTGTCATTTAATTACCTCCTAAAAGTTGAATATCTTTTTCTATGAGTTTTGATCATGTTAGTTTTTTAATTAGATTGGTAACATCGAAAATAGAATTTGCTATATAAACTCCGTTTTGTGTTAAGACATTCACTTTTTCATTGTAACCCCCCTGGCTATTGGATATTAAAGCACCTGCATGCCCCATCGGTACATTCTTAGGAGCAAACCTACCAGCAATAAACCCAATGACAGGTTTACTGATATTTTCTTTAATGTATTCCGCAGCTTCTTCTTCCTCATTTCCTCCAATCTCTCCAATCATCACAATACTACTCGTTTCATTATCACGTTCAAACATTTCTAGTGCATTCAAGAAGCTGAACCCTTTTATAGAATCACCACCAATTCCAACAATGGTAGACTGACCAATTCCATCTTGCTTCATCTGGTAACAGACTTCATATGTTAAAGTACCGCTTTTTCCTACCACACCAACATTACCGGGTAATCCGACAGAATCCGGAATAAATCCAACTTTTGCTCTACCTGGTGTGTAAATTCCTGGTGAACATGGTCCAATTAGAGTGGAATTTGATTTTATTAACCTTTTTTGTAGGCTTAACATTTCGTGTACAGGGATCCCTTCAGTTACACAAACAATTAGCCCAATATCTGCCTCAATACTTTCCCTAATTGCGTTTATCGCATACTTAGGAGGTGCGTAAATAAGAGATAAATCAATAGCTTGATTGTCCATTGCTTGCTTTACTGTATCGTATATAGGCCATTCATTTATTTGTGTACCTCCCTTTTTCGGGACGACACCTGCAACTATCTTGGTATTGTTTTCAGTCATATTTAATGCATGTCTTGTTGCTATTTGACCAGTTAACCCTTGTATTAATACTTTCGTTTCCTGATTAATTAACACACTCAATTAGACTTTCACCCCCTGCGCATTTTTCAATCGCTTTCTTAAGTGAACTTGTTACAAATAACCCTCTCTTTTCCAGAATTTCTTTTGCCTTCTCATAGTTGTTACCTTCTAAACGAATAATCCATTCAACCTTGTTTTCGAAATACACTTGATCTTTAGCTTTAATAAGTAATTCTGCAAATTCTGCCAAGTCTGTTATTCCCGCAAATATACTTACAAAAATATAGTTTAAATTATCAAATTTTTTAAATTCCTCTAATAATATGACCAATCGTGTTGCATCTCCTTTTAATTGGCCTGATCTAACATCAGCAAAATTTATAGGATTAACATTTCTACTTTTCATTTCATCTACAATAGCCATCGATAGACCTGCCCCCGTTGAAAGCAATCCTACATCACCATCCGGGTCTAGCACGACCATGTCGAAACCATACTTTATTTTTAACCAAGATTGCTGATAAGCTTCCGGCGCAGCTAATATAGCTTGTTTGGCATCCTCTTGAATAGTTAATGCATTATCGTCAACATATAAATGAACATCTAAAACTTTTAACTCATCTTTCTTTGTCCATACAAGAGGGTTTATCTCTAGTAACATACAATCGTATTTTAAAAACGAAAGGTATAATTTTTTTAGTAGACTTACGATCGGGGTCCAACGTTCTTTTGGAATGTTGGAACGAGACAATATTTCTACAAGTTTAAATTCTTCTATACCATACTCTATTGAGATACTATATCTAAATAGACTTTTCCCCTCTTTATTTTCTTCTACATCAACACCACCTGCTGAACTAAAAAGAAGCATAATTTCTTTACTATTAGTGTCAAGTGTAAAACTAAGATAATATTCGGTATCAAAAGGTATATGTTCTTCACATAATACAGAATCTACTTTGTTACCTTTGACAAATGTACCCATTTTACTCTTATACCACTTTTCAACCTCTTCCAAAGTATTTGCAACATAAATACCACCTAATTTTCCTCTGCCCCCTATTAAAGTTTGTATTTTCATAACTAGTGGGAAACCAATTTCATTTATTGCTTTAGGTATATTTTCAGCTTCTTTTAATAATAATGATTTTGGTATTTGTAATCCTTCATTTTTTAGAATTGATTTTGCTTTGTACTCAAACAACCTCATAAATCTTATTACCTCCTTCTAAAGGTTCGGGCAATACTAATTGGTATTTTTGATAATCTCTTAAGTCAGAATTTTATTGTTTACTGTAGAAACAATATCTTCAAATGCTTTTCTAATTAAAGTAAGATCATGTCCGAAGGAAATAACTTTCGCACCTTTCAATACCCATTCCTGGACATCATCCGAAAAGTTTGTACTTGTTGGATCAAGTTGTGGGGAAATAGCCAAGCCCTTTTCTGTTGCTAAATCGAAAATCTTTTCTTCGGCTTCTAATACCAAAGGATGGTTTTTTTGGCCTGCCACTCCTAGTGCATTTGATAGATCCCCTCGACCACTTAATACCATGTCAATTCCTGGTACACTCAATATTGCTTCCAAATTCTCAATAGCCTCTAAGCTTTCAATTTGGATAGCCACCATCACTTCTTCATTTGACCATTCTTTAAATACACTTCCACCGACAGTACCATAGCCCGACTTTCTTGGAGATGAGAACATTCCTCGGTTTCCAATTGGTGAAAATTTCGCTGCATCTACGGCAGATTTTGCATCTTTTGCATTGTTAATATCAGGAATAATAACCCCCATTATGCCACTCTCTAAAACACTTGATATTTTTTGCTCATTAAGCTCCAATCTCATAAAAGGTGCTATCCCTTGACACTCTGCAGCACGAACCATATTCTCTATCGTAACCATATCCAAGGGAGCATGTGCCCAGTCTATGCGAACCCAATCCAAACCAGCTAAACCAGCAATCTCTATAATTGTTGGTGAAGGTGTTGCTATATACATGCCGAAAGAAGTTTTACCTGCACGCAACGCTTCCTTTACGGGATTTTTTTTATCAAATTCAAATACCATAAATAATACCTCCATTAAGTTTTTACTATTTTTGCAGAGATACTTTCCTACAATTTACTGGATGAAAATTCAACAATCTTTATTCTCTCACCAGGTAAAATTAGAAATATAACAAACAAAGAAAACCATCTCACCACTTAGCTCTCCACATATAATGGTAGTGATAAATTGTTATCTTTACATAAATCTTCCATTACCCTGATAACTCTATCTGGCATTTCTATACTACCTTCCTTTTGATTCAATTTCTTTTTCCACTCAAATTCACCAGGCAAGAAAATATCATGATTTTCATCAATCTTTGGAACAGACTTTACCATATCGATTAATCCATCAGTTCTCTTTTTAAAGTCTTCCAAACTCATAAAAGCCTCTATATCTAAAGAAATTAACAAATGACCATTATTCCTCTTTCCATCTTCATCAATAAGAGGGTTTTGATTGCCAAATTTAGCACCTGAAAGAACACCCGTTAGAATATCAATCATTAAAGTTATGCCATAACCTTTATGTTCTCCTATAGGTAAAATAAGTCCTTCCAACGCTTCTTTAGCATTTGTAGTTGGTTTACCTTCCTTATCTAGTGCCCATCCTATAGGAAGTGGTTCACCAGATAATGCTTTGAGTCGAATCTTTCCTCTAGCTACACTATTTGCCATATCTAAGGTAATGGGATGACCTAAGTTTGTGTTCACAGAAATGGACCATGGATTATTACCTAATACTGCTTTTTTTCCTCCAGTTGGTGCTATTGCGGGTGAAGCATTTGTCATAACTATTCCAATTTGATTATTTGTTGCAGCCATTTCAGAATAGTAAGCAGCAGTTCCAAAATGATTACTACCACTTACACTAACAACTCCTACTCCCTGTTCGTGGCTAGTTTTTATTGCTTCTTGCATCCCATAATAACTAATTACACTTCCTAGACCACCATCACCATAAATTAAGCGGATATTGTTTCCTTTTTCTTCTTTTTCTATATTTGGATTTGGATTAATGTTTCCCCGTTTAATTTGCTTTAGATAAGTTGGCAGTCTATAGAATCCATGTGTGTGAATTCCTTTCTGATCCGCATCTATTAAACTTAATAATAAAATCTCAGCATGTTCTTCTGGAACACCTAAATCTGTTAGAAGTGATTTCCCAAGAGATTTATAGCCGTCAATATTTAACAAATATTTCTTTTCCATACTATAATCTTCCTCCCTCTATAACTAGTTGTTGTTATTCTCTATTTTCCATTACTTTTCGTTTATCCTAAATAGACTTACTTTCTCTTTGTTTTCTACTGGAAGCAATCATGGCGATAATTAATACAACCATAATACCTATAATAATTAGGCTATATTGTCTTGTGAAAAACACAGTTACATCTCCACCCGAAAGACTAATAGTACGGCGAAAGCTAGTCTCTATAATCGGACCTAATATAAAAGCCAAAATAAGGGATGGTAAAGAAAAATCAAGTTTCTTTAAAAAATAAGCAGCAAATCCGGCTATTATTGCGATCCAAACATCAAATATATTCATATATGATGCGTAAACCCCAATTAAAGCAATAAAAAGAATAATTGGAGTTAATATATAATTAGGCATTGTCAACATTCTAGCCCATAATGATGTTGTGTATTTACCCATAAAATACATGGCGATAGTTGCGGCAAGAAATCCCCAAAAAATCCCGTAAATAAGGTTTGGATCTGACTCAAACACCTTAGGGCCCGGCTGAATACCTTGTATTAAAAAGGCACCTAAAATAACTGCAGTTGAAGGTGAACCAGGAATCCCCAAAGTTAAGAGTGGTACAAGGGCTCCCCCAACCGCTCCGTTATTCGCAGCTTCTGGTGCAGCAATACCATTTGGTTCTCCTTTCCCAAATTGCTGTGAGTTCTTTGATGATCGTTTTGCTTCTGTATAAGAAAACCAAGAAGCAGGACCAGCACCAAGACCTGGTAGAACCCCAACAAAAGAACCAATAAACGAACCCTTAATAGTGCTCTTAAAAATATATTTAAATTCTTTCCAAGTAATATTTGTTTTTAAATTTTTGTTTTCAGTTACATAACGCTTACGTAATTCCCCAAGCATAAACAACACTTCTGAGACTGCAAACATACCAATAAGAAGCGCCACCATTGAAATTCCTTCTAGTAATGTTAAACTTCCAAACGTAAACCTTGCTGCACCAGTGAACCCGTCCAAACCTATCATTCCTAGCAATAAGCCTAGAAGAACAGAAATCACACTTTTTGGTAAATCCTTACTACTTAGACCTGCAACAAGAAGAAGACCAAGTGTCCCTAGCAAGAAAAATTCAGGATCTCCGAATTTAATAGCTATTTCAGATAAAGGAATTGTTAGTGACATTAAAACTATTGCACCTATAACCCCACCGATTGCTGAGGCAGTTATAGAGTATCCTAATGCTTTTCCAGGCGTACCTTTTCTTGCGAGAGGAAGCCCATCTAGTAATGTTGCAGTTGCTGCCGGAGTACCAGGAACACCTAGTACAATTGAAGAAATTGATCCTCCATATTCAGCTGCCTGGTACACTGCAACAAGCAACAAGATAGCCGGTAACGGCTCTAATGTATAGGTAAAAGGAAGAATTAACGCAATACCTACTGTTGCACCTAGCCCAGGTAGAGCTCCTATTAAGAGACCATATAATGTGCCAATCGTAATAGCGAATAATGCTTCCCATGTTAAAAGAGCGGAAAAATCAATTCCAAATAACTCCATATAATCCCCCCTATTTTGGTTAAAATATAACGCCCAATAATCTATAAAATACTAGATAGGTGAACAAAACTACGGTTAAAGATAATCCTAAGGCTCTGAATAATTTTCTTCTCAACTTTTTGTCATCACTATATATATAAAATAAAGTGGTTAACAGAATAAAAGATAACAAATAAAAATAACCTATTATTTGCCAGAATGCTAGAAATATTACTATTGCTATCATGGTATAAATGACATAACGAAAATTTACCAATTCTACCTTTTCATCCTTTTTTTTCTTTGTTGTAAAGAAACTAACTACACTAGTAATAATGAGTAGAACTGAAACAACCCTTGGGAAGGTAGCAGGGCTAATCGGTTGGTTCGCTTGAAGTGTTGCTAGTTCACTTGAGGAGAAAATAAATAGCAACGCTAACCCAATAAAGGCAACTAATGATATATAAGTGGCTATTTTATAGCTCAATTTAAACCCTCCACTCTTAAATTTTAAAACTAATGTCTAAGGAGAAAACTTTTATATTCCCCTTAGACATTAGAAAAATGTTTATTTAAACTTCTCAAATAACTCTTTACCATCTTCATAATACGTATTAAATATTTTTTCAAACTCTTCGCCTGACCTGAAATAGATATCTTGGTTAGTCTTCTCTGCATATTCTTTAAACTCATCGGTTTCAGACACTTTCTTCAAAACCTCAGTAATTTTTTCTATTGCTTCAGGTGGAGTACCAGGCTTAACGAAATAACCCCTCCAAATCAACTCATCATCAATTCTCTTTAAACCCATCTCCTTGAAAGTAGGTACATCTGGGTGTTCAGGAATACGTTCAGTACTGCTTACACCAAGCAATCTGAGTTTTCCGGCTTCTACTTGCTGCTGAACAACTTCTCCTGATGAGCCAATGGCGTCACCGTTTCCTCCAAGAATTCTTGTCAATGCTTCAGCACCACCATCATAAGCAACATAATTAAGATCAATTCCACTTCCATCCATAATCTTCAATACAAATACATGATTTGTTCCATTTGTTTGTGAGGAAACAACATCTAGCTCACCAGGATTCTCTTTTGCGTAAGCAACAAACTCTTCATACGTTTTAAAGGGACTATCCGTAGGTACTGCTAAAACTTGATAATTTGATACCATTGATGCAATTGGTTTAATGTCTTTAGGTGTGAAAGGAATTTCCCCAGATGCCATCGTTAGTGGTAACGTGGAAGAGTGATTTAAAATTGTATAGCCATCAGCTTCTTGGTTCGCTACATGGTTAAGAGCAATCGATCCACTTCCACCCGCTTTATTTTCAACAACTACTTTTTGCCCGAAAAATTCTTCCGATATCTTTGCAACTTCTCTAGTCATAATATCTCCTGATCCTCCAGCAGAGAAAGGTACAACCATGTTAATAGTTTTATTTGGGTAGTCGGATTCGGATGAATCTCCACTTGCAACCTCACTTTCATTTGAGTTACATGCCATAAGCACAGCTGTTAATAATATAAAAATTAATATTGAAAACAATGATTGTTTATTTTTCAATTAAAACACTCCTTTAATTAATTTTTAAGAACTTCCTTTTTTCTACAGAAATTAAAAAGTAAAAACGACTAATAAAACATAGCAACGAGGAAACAAATAAACATTGCAAACGATTACAATAACTTGAACATAAATATTAAAATCTATCAGTTTATTAAACCTATAACAAGTGGTAACTAAGTAAGTGCCTCTTTTAATTCTTTTAAGTTAACAACTGAATTTTTATTAGCTACTGCTCCTGTATTTATAACACTATTTATATTTTCAAATGCCTTTTGCATTACAGCTTCCATTGCTTCATTTGTTCCACCGCCAATATGTGGTGTTAGGATAACGTTAGGTAAATTGAGGAGTTTGTGTTCTCGAGTAATTGGCTCCAATTCGAATACATCGAGACCTGCGCCAGTGAGATGACCTGACTTTAGTACTTCGTAAAGCCCTTTCTCATCGATAACACCTCCACGGCATGTATTTATTAGTACGGCTGTTTTTTTCATTTTCCTTAGACGCTCTTCATTCATTAAATGATAAGTGTGATCATTTAACGGTACATGTAAAGAAACAACATCCGATACCTGAATAAGTTGTTCAAGATCCATATACTTCACACCTAACTGCTTTTCTTCTTTTGGCGAAAGTCGATGTATATCATAATAGAATACTTCGCAGTCATACCCCCTTAGAATTCTTTTCACTTCGCGACCAATATTCCCAAATCCAATTAATCCTATCTTTTTATACGATAATTCATAGGATTGATCTCTTAAACCGGTTTTAAGCCACTTTCCTTCATTGACTATCTTATTATGAGCAGTGACTAGATGCTTGAAAATAGACGCCATCAAAACAACGGTATGTTCAGCTACTGAAGTGGAATTTAATCCAACCGTATTAGCAACTGGTATATTCCTTTTTGTTGCTCCTTCAATATCTATATTATTAACGCCTGCACCTAGTTTTTGAATGAAAATACATTTTTTTGCTTCTTTAAGCCAGATTCCAGAAACACCTTTTGTAAACGTTACCAAAATATTTGACGTAGAGATATGACTTTCTCGATCAGTATCATCTTCACAGAAAATCACTTCAGAACCCTCTGTTAAATATTTTTCACTTAATTCTTTCATTCTTTCTGAGATTTTATCCATTATGAGTACTTTACTGTTTTCCATCAAAGTTCCCCCCCCTTATTAAGATAAAGTTTAAAACATAATTCATAAAATCGGTCGATCATGTACGATAATTACTTTACAAACTAACTGTAAATGCTATCCTACTAAAACTTTACAATAGTTGTACAAATTTTTGAAATATTTTTCTCTTATAACTAACAATAACTAATTTTTATGGAGAAAAGATCTAGACAGTAGCTTCTAATTTCTAATAAGATTTATATCCTGCTTAACATATTTAGCAGCTGATATACCTGCTTGTCTTCCGAATACCGCGCCAGACATTAGACCAGAACCCCCAGGGTAATTGTCATAAAAGATACCCCCAACCATTTCACCAGCAGCAAAAAGTCCCTTTAAATGTTTATTCTCTTTAGTTAACACATGACTTTCTGCATTGACACGAAGTCCTCCAAATGCAAAGGTTATTCCACAAGTGATAGGGTATGCATAGAATGGGCCTTTTTCCAACTTCAATGCCCAGTTTGTTTTAGGGGGAGTTATTCCTTTTGTTCCCTTACCATCTTTTTCAGTTGGATTGTAGACACCTTCCTGCACAGCTTCGTTGTACTCTACTATTGTCTTCAAAAATGTGTTTCTATCAACCGGTAACTTTTCTATCAATTCATCCATTCTATCAGCTTGATAACATGTTGCTTCTTCAAGATTATATTCTTTTCTTAACATTGTTCTTACTTGCTCATCAAAGATTTGATATGCAACTTGTCCTGGTTGTTTCAAGATTTCTCTACCATACTTTGCATAGGTATAATTTCGAAAATCTGCGCCTTCATCAACAAATCTTTTACCGTCTTTATTTAACATAATCCCTAATGGATAAGAGTGTTTTTTAAAAATATCACCAGGTTTTTTAAAATCACCTACTTTAGGTGCAAGATAATCTGTCCCAATTGAATGGCAACCTGACCATTGTCCATAAGTTTGAGCTCCTACTTCCAATGCCATTGAAATCCCATCACCAGTATTAAACTCTGTTCCCCTCACAATAGCTTTTGACCATTCCTCACCCAAATTCTTTTTTCTCATTTCTTTGTTTGCTTCAAAACTACCGCAGGCTAGAATTATGCTACTAGTAGATACTTCAATTTCTTTCCCTTTTTGTTCTACAATTACAGCGTTAATTTTTTTATTTTTTTTATTTAATTTTGTTGCTCTAGATTCATACCAAATATCAATTCCTAAATCTTTAGCCCGATTGTTTAGTGCTTTAATCAAACCTATACCTTTATTATGAGTTTTAACTGGGAGCCCACCCCAAAATTGTCTTTTGCCATCTTTTTCAAAAGACTGATTATCATAAATCAATTCAAAGGTAACTCCTTGATCTCTCATCCAGGCTATTGTGGAGTAAGACTCCGTCACTACCTTTTTTGCTAACTCAGAATTACTCTTATTATTCGTTACTCTCATTAAGTCAGCGTAGTAATCTTCCTCTCCATACTCAGGCATTACAATCTTTGATGCCTCTTGATCAGTGATCGTGGGTATAACGTCTCTTATATCACCGAGCCCATTGTAAGCAAATCGAATACCTCCATCTGTAAAGAATGAATTACCTCCTCTTTTATGGAAAGGACCTTTCTCTAAAACTAATACACTAATTCCTTGTTCTCGTGCTGAAATAGCAGCGCATAGTGCTGCATTACCAGCACCAACAACAACCAAGTCATATCGATTCGCGTGAATTTCATGGGTCATTATATTTCTCCTTTCTTTTGTCTAAATCTCTTTAACAACATGTTAATTTCGTAAAGTTGTATACTAGCAGCAGTATTTAATAGGTTGTTTAAAAATTGATGATTTTGGTAGTGCCTTTTCATTCCTTTACTGGAAACCACGGTGGTAAAATTCTATTTGATCAGTATCAAGTAAATCACCAGTATACTCCTATATTTCTTAATCTCCTTTCATCTGTGGAGTGAAAAATCGCAAAATATAACCTTGTTTCTTTTTTTATTATATATTAGTCTGAATTATTGGGAAAATACAATTACGTTATTATGAATAATAACATATGGTTATAACACCCATCGTTAGATTTACATCCATCATCAAAGGTAAGCCGAAAGTGCAGATTCACTTCTCTTAAATATTCATGAGAAAGTAACTGCCAGCAGCTTTGAACATAAAATTAATATGGAGATTATTATAGGATTTGCAGCCTAAAAAATTGAGCTATTAAAGGCTTACACAAAAATTTTTACATAGGGTTGCCAAGTTATGGAAAATCGTTAGATTAGCTATTTCAGGAGATATTGGAGAAATTTGGAACGGACAGCGTATTATAAAATTACTATAAATATCTGCTTCCAGACATAAAAAACTCTGGAAAGATACTTCCCCTCCAGAGTTTCTACAAGAACAAGCATTTATTTCGCCTTATTCACATACTGACGCTTATAACAGCATACCTGCTCAAATCGCTTCCGGCTCTTTTGAAGTGGCTTGTCACTAATGCTAAGTGTCTTTTTACACAAAGTTTACCTCTTATTAATACTCAGTTAATAAAACGAAACTATACTAAAGATGAACAGATGACTAACTGAAAAAAATAAATAGTGAAATTAGGAGGAATGTTAAAAATGCTTAATTTTGCACACAGGGGTTCCCTTACAGAAGCCCCTGAAAATACGTTACCCGCAATGGAAAAGTCTGTCCAACATAATGTGAAAGGAATAGAGTTAGATGTTCAACTTACGAAAGATAATCGTTTAATCGTAGTTCATGATCATTGCCTTTCACGGTATAATAAAAATGCATTAGGGTTTATTAAGGATTACACACTTGAAAAAATCAAAAAAATAGACGTAGGATCTTCTTTTTCAAAAAAATATGAAGGTGTCACTCTAGCTACACTAGAGGAAGTTCTACAAATGCTACCACAAGATATAGTATTAAATATTGAGATTAAGAATAGCCCAATTGTTTATGAAGGAATTGAAGATATTCTTATAGATTGTTTGCAACAATATAATCGTCTAGACAATGTTTTAATTTCTTCCTTTGATCACGCAGCATTAAAAAAAGTGCATAATAGAGAACCAAATTTGAAACTGGGATTACTTTTGAATCATAAATTCCCTAAACCATGGATATACGCTAAAAACTGCGGCATGACTATCACTAGCATTCACCCGTATGTAAAACATACAAATAGAAAACTAGTTGATGAGTCCCATAAATTAGGGTATAAAGTTTATCCTTACACTGTCAACAAAGTTAAAACATATAACCGTTTAATGAACATCGGAGTTGATGGTGTCTTTTCAAACAACCCCGAAATATTCGCGCAAGCTATTAGTAGCAATCAGAAAAAGTCAGTCAAGATTAGTTAATAAGATTGCAAACTGCACGTGAGAGATATCATGCTTGCTTCTATATTTAATATAGATGGATAGTCACTTTAACTTCAGCTGCAGCTGAAGTTTTCTTTGTAAACCATTATTCGGTTTCGTTCCTTTTTCCGTTTTTTATAATATTCGACTTTTGTAAATTATTAGTAATAAGGTTGAAGGTTCTTTTAAATTAATTATAATTAGGTAGAACACGTTAAGAGGATTATTTCAAAAAATAATAGAATGAAATATATATAATAACTCTCTTCTATAAGGCTTGGTTAATATACATATGGATGCGATTTTAAATGTGATTTTAGCGGGAGGATTGAAATGGAATACGTAGCACTAGTAGTTTGTTTTGTTGTTTCGATAATAATAACACCATTTGTAAGAAATCTAGCAATTACGATTGATGCTGTAGATCAACCAAATGATAGAAAGGTTCATACGAATGTAATGCCAAGATTAGGTGGCTTAGCTATTATTTTCAGCTCTTTGTTAGGTATATTTTTTTTCTTGCCAGACACTTTAGTGGCCTTGCCGATTTTAGCGGGCGCCACCATCATAACATGTATAGGCGTGTTAGATGACTTGATCGGATTAACAGCAAAATTCAAGCTTTCTGGACAACTATTAGCCGCAGTTGTTACCGTTATCGGTGGGGTTCAAATTGAATTTATCACTCTACCATTTGGTGATAAAATAGAATTCGGGTATCTTGCTATCCCGTTAACAATTATTTGGATTGTAGGAATTACTAATGCTATTAATCTAATTGATGGATTAGATGGTCTCGCAGCAGGAGTATCCTCCATTGCGTTAATAACAATCTCAGGAATGGCTATTTCAATGGGAAGTATGTTTATCGCAACGATAGGATTGGTTGTATTAGGTAGTACATTAGGATTTCTTTTTTATAACTTTCACCCCGCAAAGATTTTCATGGGTGATACAGGAGCACTGTTTTTAGGATATATGATTAGTGTATTAGCTGTTATGGGGTTATTTAAAAATGTAGCCTTATTTTCACTTATTGTCCCTCTTCTTATTCTAGCTGTTCCAATACTGGATACAATCTTTGCTGTTATTCGTCGTATTTTACTACGAAAACCACTAGCCGTGGCAGATAAATTACACTTACATCATTGTTTACTAAAATTGGGATTCACCCACAGCCAGACAGTTATTTCAATTTATGCGATGAGCGGTTTCTTCAGTATTGCCGCGGTTATCTTAACCCGCACAACCTTATGGGGATCTACATTTATTATTGTTACTTTACTTATAACAATCGAGTTAATAGTTGAAGTCACCGGATTAATTGGAGAAAATTATCGTCCAGTTCTACGCTTTATGCAAGGGACTAAATCTAAAAAATAAAGTGGAAAAGACCCACCTTCATTGACGTAAGGTAGGTCTTTTCCACTTTTACTCATCCACTAAAAATAATACTAGTATAAAAGACTGGAGATAGTATGGATAAAAGTATTAAAAATAAAAGTTTAGACGAAATTCAATTAGCACGTGCGTTTGCTATTCTTGCTGTATTAATCGTTCATTCCACATCAAGCGGTGTGACCAGTATACCAACAGATTCGTTTTTATTTCCGATATATAATTTTCTCAACATTGCTGGCAAACTAGGTACACCTGCATTTATTATGTTGAGCAGTTTTGTATTATTTTACAATTATTATCCACGAGTAACAAATTGGACGTTAATGAAAAAGTTCTATATGAAACGTTTACAGTTTATATTAATTCCATATATTTTATTCTCTATCATTTATTTTGCTATAAAATGGTATATTTATTATGACTATCCCAGTCTATCAGTTGCATTGAATAAGTTTTTGACCTTATTGGCTTTGGGAAAAGCACATCCCCATCTTTACTTTGTTTTTATTAGTGTGCAGTTATATATACTTTTTCCCTTCCTGTTGATTATGTTTAAGAAATTGCCTTTCTTAAGAAAGAATGCGATTTGGATAGGGATACTGCTTCAGTGGATATGGGTTATTCTGAACAAAAACTATTTTCATATTACACTGAAAGGATCCATTTCATTATCGTATTTATCCTTTTATTTCGTTGGGGCATTCCTGGGTATTTATTACGTTGAAATTAGAAAGAAAATGAAGAACCAACCTTATAAGGACAAATTAATACTACCCCTATTTATTGGTTATGGCGCTTTGGTAATCTTATATGCAGGTTTTATGTATCTTATAAGAATAAATGTGTATTCGGAAGTAGCAGTTCAGCTTCCACAAATAGTAACCAGTTATCTTGCTGAGTTCACTTGGGCGAATTATGCTTTGTTCGCAGGATTGGTAATATTTTATCTTGCACATGTAGCAAATAAAAAATTCAGCGATAAGACAAAAACGTTGTTCATGGAGATAGGTGCTGCTTCCTTTGGTATATATCTTATTCATCCATTATTTTTAATGCTATTCAGGGGAATCCTTTCTTCAGGTAGCCCGGTACTTTATCATAGCTGGCAAGTAATAACATTTATTCTAATTGGTACCTTAAGTTGGTTAGTCGTTAGAATCACTTATTATTGGATGCCACATTACTGGATTATTTTCGGTAAACTTCCTGATCGGCAAAAATTAAATAACGTGAAAAAAAAGAGACCATAAAAAACAGGTCACTGAAAAAGTGGTGGATTTTAAAAATTCAATTGTTCAACTTAACTTTGCATCTCGAATATACGTAGTCTCCTGCGGGAAGCAAGAGATCGGCGAGACCCCGCAGGACGGCAGTCCGAGGAGGCTTGACACTCACCCGCGGAAAGCGTAGTATATTCGAAGATGCGATGGTAGATCCATATATTTTGTCTATATTTAACTTTTTCAGTGGCCTCATAAAAAATGGTCTCTTTTTTGAGTTAAGTTAACCTACACTCAAAGTAGAAGTCTATTAGCTCTTTGAAAACAACTCTAAAGCTAACTTTGGAGTTCCCATTGCTTCTCTTTGATATTGTTTCGCTTTGTTTTTAAGTAATTCACGTTGTACGATCTCATTTATGAAAATACGATTAACCTTGTCAAGAATTAATCCTCCATCCCAATCATCATTAACTACATGACAGGCTACTGGCTGTTCAAAAATAGATGCAAAAGCATCAATTTTAGGATCATACGATATAGCGACGAATGGGACATTGTTAACAGCAGCAAAAATAAGAGAATGTAGTCGCATTCCAATTAATAATTTTGATTGACCAATTATAGACATTTTCTCTTCAGTAGATAAATCACCAGGAGTTATAATGCTTTTTTGATTCATTAAATCCGTAATATCCTTGGATGCAACCTCATCTTGTTTTCCATGCATAGGGACAAGGACAATAATGTTACCATTTAGAGCTAATTGATCCAAAGAATAAGCAATCTTCTTTTTAAATTCCGTTTTAGTTGGCCAATCCCTGACACTTACAGTTATAAAAGGCTCATTTATCTGTTGGTCTTTCATCCATTTGCTATCAAATGTACTCCCATTAAGACCTAATACCGGATCAGGAACAACAGTGATAGAATTCTTAACACCGATTTTTTCCAAAAGAGCTTTTGAATCCCCATCGCGGACAGTAATAGTACCAACGCTATTTAATGTATTTCTGACCAACCGTTTACTAAGACCCTTTTTTATAGGTCCCATTCCTTGTGAATAGATGAATACAGGTTTTTTGTACCATTTAGCGATTTTCATTATGCCAGTATAGTACGGAATGGATTTGATCCCAGTTTCATCCTGTAAAAGACTCCCACCTCCACTTATAAGGCCATCTGCTTCTTTTATCACATGTGTGATTTCTCTTATGTTCCATCTATTTACCGCGTCAACGTGATAGGTTTCTTTCGTTGACGCAGGGTTGTTTGAAAGTATGGTAATCTTTAATTCTGGATTTAATTCTCTCAGCGCCTGAATAATAGAGAGTAATATTGCTTCGTCTCCCACATTCCCAAAGCCGTAATAACCAGATAATACAACGTGCATCAGGACCACCTCGTTTTAATATATTTAGGAATGTACAGGAGACAGACTTTAACTAAATAAATGAGAAATAGACCAATGATATAACCTATTACGATACTATAGGCTGTTCGTAATAAAGAAATATATAACGGGATGTGGAAATGTGTGAATGTGTTCATGATTGATAAAAATCCTATTATTCCAGGGATGAGTAAGAATCTCCCCCACTTTTTACTAATGCCCATTGTATAAAGAGCCACCATATAAATAGGAAAACCAATCAAAAATTCTTTTGTCCTTGGTCTTACATATAATGCTTCTAATTTATGACGTATCAGTAATTCCAGTTCACTGACTGACCCCGTATTACCTGTCCGGTTAATATAATAAAAGGCAACAAATCCAATGAAAATGATGACTATGATGTGCCAATACTTCACTGGGGACCTTAAGATATTAATTGCCCTTTCAGCATTCATAGGATCGTATCGTTTACTTAACACTAAATAAAATAGTAAAAACAAAATGGGAGCGATGTAAACTAACTTAACCCCCCTGAATAATTCACTCCCTGTAATAAATGCATTTCCATTCAATAGACTCAATACGATGGCAATACCAACAAAACTTATTCCGATGGCTTTTGCATATCGACTTGTAATCCCCCTGATATTGGTGGTCCCATCACTAGAGGAGATGATGGCATAAATCGGCGTAATAACGGCAATTACCAATGCAAAAGCTTTTAAAAACAATAGATTTTGTAAAAGGAAATAAGATGCTGCCAGTAAAAACATGAATACAACTGAAGCTATTCTTATCTTTTTTTTATTCATAACCTCTGCTGCTATAAAAGTGAATAAGATACCTGCTAAAAGTGCGACAGCTTTAATCCAGTCAGGTGCGTATAGTTGCTTGAAAGGTTCTGGTGTACCAAGAGTGAATTGGCTAGGCATTTCTTCATTTACTGTTTCTATAAAAGCAGAAGCGCTTTCCAAGCTTTCCACTGCTTCGCCTTTTGGTAAGTGAAAAAAAATAGTCCGTATGTTACGTTCTTTTACAGCTCTGACTGCTCGATCAACACTCTCCTTGAAAGGTTCGTTACCAAGAGTTAAACTATGGAGTCTAATGATATCGTAATTCAATTCCCTAGCAACTGTCTGGATAGCTTTTTGGTTAACAAATTCTATTGTATAAAAACCATAGCCAGCTTCGTTGAGTTGTTTAGTCCATTTTTCAACCTTTTGAAGGTTCGGATACCCGATTACTTCTTGACCTGAAAACAAAAGATTAGAAACATCCTCATCTTTCAAATCAATCAACCTTTTAATTGTACGTTCGTTAATCGCACTATTTGTTACCTCACCATCTGTCGTTTCGTTCGTTACATTCTCAACCCTTAACATATAGTTAAGATTATGTTGTTTTACTTGTTTGATAGTTTTCTTATCGTATCCAATGTTAGATTTACGCAACGTGCCATCTTCATCAGGAATAAAATATAGGGATTGATCGTTACTCGTTACCTTAATTGGATCAAAGTTCTCATTTATTTTATCAACGTAATACGGATCTTTCGGTATTGTCATATAAAATCCATTTTGTTTCTGTTTGTAATCATCTTTTTGCTTACTAAAGATCAAGATTTTTTCCAGTTCTTCTTGACCATATATAGTGATTATTTCTTGCTTTTCCAACGTGTCTAATGTGATGGGGCTTATACTTACTGTATGTAACCCAGACTCTTTCAAAGAAAAAAGTGCTTGATTTATCGTTATAGCGCTATCTGCTGTTATACTAACTATTTCCTGATAAGGGGCGACTAGTTCATATGTGTTATTTTTAACCTCTGTCTGCCATCTGTCATATAATCCTGGTAGAGAGATGAGTACTAATAAAACAATAATAATCCAAAGCCATTGGCGCTTAATCAATATTATTTCATTCCCTTCTAAACACTTCTTTTATAAAAGTTTATTCATCAATTTCCCAACATAAGGCAGATTTCTGATTGAATTGTTATCTATTACCTTCATTAAATATAGTTGTATAAAATAGAATCCACTTCCGAAGAGAATTGCTATGATCACATAAGACATTGCTTGGATTCTTGTCCAATGCTCCAAACTTAAGAACAAAGTTGGAATTCCGATAAACGCGCCCATTGTAAATGAAGCGAAAATCATCTTGAATGTCTCGACATTGGCAATTTTAAATGACAACTGTTTAAAAATATAAAAGCTGTTTATAGCAAACAAGATGACATAAACAAATAATGTCGAAAATGCTGCGCCATTTAATCCGAATAGCTGTATGAAATAAATGTTCGAAAAAGTCTTTAACACAACGCCAACTATAATTATAATTGCTGCCCGATTAGCTAAATTCATTCCTTGTAAAATCCCTGTACCTAATATAGTCAACGAGGTAAACACTGAACTAAAACCTAAAATTGCAAGTGTTGAGCTACCTTCTAAATTTGTAAATAATGCCAGATTTAGTGGTAATGTCAAGGCTAGAAGACCCGTCGCAGCTGGCCAGGAAGTAAGATGCGTTACCCTATACGTCTTTTCGATAACTTCACGTGTCTTGCTGTAATTTTTCGCTGTTAGTCTAGTTGTAATCAATGGAATTAAAGGAAGAACGATAGAGGTAGCAAGTACAGTTGCAATTTGTACCAAAGAAAGACCGCGTCCATATATTCCATATAAATAATTAATAGTACTTGTTTCAATCCCTGCAGTCTTCAATCCATAAGAGATGGTGAAAGAATCAACGAAATTCAATAATGCCATTGTAATTGTGCCAATAGCTATAGGAATGGACACTTTTAATATTGTTTTACTCCAGTTAGTAAATGTCTGGTAAGAATACTTTTCAACTGATGGTAACTTTATATGAGATCGATTATATTTTATTCGTAGATAAAGAAGAGAAACAATTGCCCCAACAACTGAACCAGCCATGACACCTCCAGCTACAATTTCATTGGAGAAGTCTTTACTTACTAAATAATAGGCAACGAATAGAATGAATCCGACCCTGACAAATTGTTCGATTACTTGCGAAATTGCGGTAGGTCTCATATCTTCAAAGCCTTGGAAGAAGCCTCGATAAACAGCCATGTATGGAGCGACTAATAAAGTTCCACCCACAACTATAAGAGCAATCCGCGTTCCCGGCCCTCCCAATGCAGCAGCCATTGATGAGGAAAAACTGTATAGTAACGAAAAACTTATAACACCGAATAAAATAGCTAAAATGCTTGCTGTTATATATATATCCCTGATAGTTGTACGGTCGTTTTTTGACCTGGATTCTGCGATAAGCTTAGAAATAGCAATAGGTATACCTGCCACAGACAAAATTAAAGCTACCATATAAACAGGATACACAAGACTGAATATACCAAGTACTTCATCCCCGGCAATGTTCTGTAGTGGGATACGGAATATACTTCCTAATAGCTTTGAAAGCAAAGTGGCAACAGATAAAATTAATGTACTTTTTACAAATGTTGACTTACTCATAAAGATCCCTTTACTTTCTGTTTGATAATGTGAATGGAAAAACGCGGGAGTGCTAATGCGCGCTTCCACCTACTAGGTTGATTTGCTATACGATATAACCACTCTAAGTTTAATTTCCGCCAAAAAGTTGGCGCCCGTTGCACCGTTCCAGCAATCACATCAAAACTTCCACCAACACCAATGAATACGCCTTGTTTAAATGTTGACTGGTTTTCAGAAATCCATTTTTCCTGTCGTGGAACTCCTAATGCCACAAAGGTAAGATCAGGCTTTAAATTTGATATATTTTTTGCAATATCATTGTGTTTCCAATCAAAAAAACCATCATGAAAACCGACAATTTCCACACCAGGATAGTCATTTGCAATGTTATCTCTAGCCTTCTGTACAATTTCTTTTTGACCACCAAGCAAAAAAACTTTATATTGTTTTTCGTTGGCTATTTCTAATAACTGCATCATCGTATCGTACCCTGTTACGCGCCCTGGCAAGGGATCATTAAGCAGTTGAGCCGCCTTAACTATACCGATTCCGTCAGCTGTTATATAAGTAGCGTCATGAACAAGCTTCATAAAATTTATATCTTCATGGGCTTTCATTACAACTTCAGGATTTGCAGTTATAACAAATGTCTTTTCATTTAACCGGATATGTTTATCCAGTAATGAAATGAAAGACTTTTGATCTATATGTAAAAACGGAACACCCATAATAGTTACTTGTTTCATAAGGTAATTTAACTCCTTTAAAATCAAACATCAACACAGTTAATGATATAATAAACACTAGGAAGTAACAATCCATTCTGTGTTAATTTTCTGTAAATTTAATGTAAATCCCGTTAACTATCGAGAATTAATAATAGAATTCTTAACAACTTTAATAAATCAACAGCAGAAATTTTGTAGTACACGTTCTTCAATGGAGACAACTATTATTTATAGCAAATGATTGAAGTGAAAAGATAAAGGCACATCAAAAAAACAAGCTGTCGGGAGATTTTCCCGACAGCTTGTACCGGTTTACCGGCTCCTTTTTTTAATCGTTATTGAATGATGATTGTCTGGTCTGCCTCCACATTATTGGCGGAAACGATCAGCGAGATCTCATCAGCAGTAAGGGCTGTTACTTCTTTGGTTGATGTATTGAAAACTGCTGCATACTTCCCTGATTTTTTAGCGCGTTCGAGTTCACTTCCCTTACCGATAAAGACATTATCGCTTCCATCCCATGTGACAGATGCCGGATAGCGAAGTGGAAAGTCTAAATTGCCGGACTGATGACCTGTCGCGCCAACCGTCACCGTTTGACCAATATTGATTGCTTCTGGTGCGTTAAGTGTAATCGACTCTACTATCGGCCGGACCTCTGCTTCGATCCATTCCTGGCCGTAGACACTGCTGTTCTTTGAACCACGCTCCGGACCATGTGCTTTGTCAGGTACAGGTGTCGGATCAACTCCAAAAAGCGTCCAGGCATAAAATCCGCCTGCATCAGGTGGTCCATATGGGGATTTTCCGCTAGAGCCGACAACCATATACGGCACACCCTCTACGCGATCAATATTAACTGTATGAGCATGACCACTGATATAGATGGCACCTTTTCCATCCGAATCCTGGCGGAATTCAGTGAGCCATTTCTCGACCAAGTCAGCTTCTTTACGATCCTGGAGCTGACTGTTGTCAGTTGGCAGTGGATCCCTCGTCGGATGATGGCCGAAAACAACAACATTGTTGATGCCAGGATCTGACTTCGCTTCCTGCAATGTTTCTTTCAGTTCAATCAATTGATCGAAATCACTTGTCCTGAAACTGCCTGTTGACGAATCAAGCAGAATAAACCGTGTTCCCTCATGGTCAAAGCTGTAACGATTTTCCCCAAACGCTTCCATGAAGTTATCCAGTGTTCCTGGCCCAGCAATTTCATGGTTTCCCGGAATGTAATAAATCGGTATTTCATTCCCAACTTCTTCTTCCAATACTTGTTTGGCATACTCAAAATCTTCAGCCCATCCCGAATCAACAAGATCACCATTTATAACCAGAAAATCAGGATTCTCCTGGACAATTTGACGAAGTGATTCACGAGCCATTTTCGCTGCACGGCTGTTAGGTGAATCTGCTGTAAACTGACTGTCAGCAAGAACAGCAAATTTCCAGCGGTCCTCGCTTATCGTATCATTTTGAATGACTAATGAATCCGGCTTAACCGCTTCCACTTCAGGCATCTCGACAGATGGTGGAACCTCGACTGTCAGATCATCAACTATCAGCTGTCCGGTATATAGTTCATCGCCATTTGTTTCAACCGGGTAGATACGCCATAATTTCACCGGATATTGAATCCCCTCCGGTAACGTTGTTTCAATGTATTTCCAGCCTGTCCAGTCCACTTCATCCGCTAAATTCAGTGTATATCTGGTTCCGGAATCATCTTCAATAACGGCGCGCAGCCAGGCTCCGTTACCATCACCGTTTACCCATAAACCAATTTTTTGGACCTCTCCAGGAAGCTCGAGCAGCGGTGAGGCCTGCAGGTAAGCGGCACGCGTTGCTGTCGTTTTCGTAAAGTCATAGTTCAACTGAAGGCCGTTTCCATTCCTACCTTCAGAAAGTTCCAGCGAAGCCCCGACACTGAATGGATAGCCGGTAGAAGTCCATCCCGACATGTTTTCAAAATTGGACACCACTTCTTTTGACAGGCCGATTGTCGCAGGAACTTGTATGTCATGATCCAGCACCTGGATGGTAATTATAGTCGCCGCCCCGTCCTGTTTTGGCTGTACGGTAAAACTTCCATCCTGATTTTCTTCAATTGAAATAACCGAGTCATCATAGTCTAATTTGATATCCCGTGGCTCAATTGGAGCAGAATACCCGTGTTTATCGTAACCAGTCACGGAAAAAGTGCTCTTACTGCCCATTTCAAGCACGAGATGTGATGTTGTCGCCTCAATCCGGTTCAACTCACCAAGCACAGTCAGTGGTATTGTTCCTTTTTTAGATTTAATTTCTGCCTGTGCTACAGCAGTTCCAGATTTTTCCGCGTAAAAAGTGCCATTCTCCTCAAAAGAGCCGACCTTAGCCGGTATGGCCTGCCAGGAAATGCCGTCGACGTCCACCGGCGAATAATTTTCATCGTGACCTAGCCCGACAAACGTTCTGCTTAGTTCGGGAAAAACACGGTCACTGTTTTCAGCGTCCATTAACGTTTCAACTGAAAAGCCTGCCAGATCACCACTTCCCGCTTCTGCAAAAATACCAATCCCATTAGGTACTTTCCGCTCTTCCCCGTCAGACGGTGCATTGACCACTTCGGCATCTTCCTTGCCCACTTTCCGAGCCACCATTGTGGTAGAACCTCCGCCATCAATATTTAAAGCTGAATAGACGCCATGTTCCTTCATAAATTCTGCCAGTTCTTTATAGGTCATTCCACGGCTGTCCACTTGACGGCCATCAATTGCCGCGAGGATCATCGTTTTTCCATCCTCAGAGAATCCGACAGACGTCCGCGGTGCAGTCGTACTGTCATCCAGCCCGACAGGAACTTGTCCATTTTCAACCAGAATGACATTCCCGCCGACCGCAAAATCCATCAGCGAATCCCCATCGACTGCCGGTTTGTAATCAACCGTGACATCATCACCAACTGAAAGTTCTCTTAATCTATCAGCACCTTGTTCACGACCTACAAGCACCATTGTATTTTTCTCCATTTCACCTTTCCCAGCACCCTCAGCAACAGCTGTAACCTTGCCATTATGGACAGTCACTTCATACACATCTTTCCCGCTTGTTGAACGCTGTGCTTCCCCCCAGACAGAGGTGTATAGACCAATTCCGTTTACTGGAATGGCATATTGGTTAAGTGCTGCCAGCGGGTATTCACCGGTTGGTAATGTTACGTTGCCTGCCAGAAAAATATCTGTGATTCTTCCTACACCCTGCTCATCAACTCCAGCTGTCAATGTGTGCGAACCTTGTGGGCTTTTTAATAGCGTACCGCCTTTAATGGCTGTTCCGAGCGGTGCATCTGTACGATTAATATCAAAAAAGTCCCCGTTCACACCGCCGATAGCACCAGCTGACTCGACCATTTCAGACACTGGCATCGCATCAGAGATTTTACCTGGAAAAAGCAGATCCGTTGAACTTTGATCATTTGCTAGATCCACTGTCAAGATTTCTCCATTTATCCAGCCGCGGGCATCAAAACGTTCGAACGTTGTCAGTTCGATTCCCGGACCTATCGTTGTGGTCTCTTCCTTAGAAACAATTGTTTCCCCATCCGAACCGACAGTTATCTCAGGCTCTGTACGATCAGATGATGATCGTACATCAGGTACAGGACTGGACACCGTATCTGCATGTACAGCAGGAACGATTGATACCAAAACTATGATAAAAACCAGTAAACTTCGTATCCACCATTTTTGATTCATTACAATTCCCCTCCCATAATTAAATAACTTACCTGTCGTAACGAAAACCCTCCCTCCTCTTTATTCACTAAATACGCTATCAAAGGAATATGAAGTGAATATAAATTTTTTGTAATAGTTTATAAGATTCTGTTGAAATCGCTTTCAATAAAGCTAGCAAGTGAGGATTGAATTCCTAAAAAAAATTCTATTAATGACAGATAATCTTGTTAATAGATTAACTATACCTGAATATTCTAAAAACATGAATAGTTATTAGTACTCAAAAAAATACTAGTGCCATATTACCGTTAGATTGCCAATATATTAATAGAATGTAAAAAAGTCTTTCCACTTTCATTTAAGGTCTCTACATGAAATTTCCGCATATGAATAACTATATAAGCCCTCCTGAGCGATAGGATGACTATTTTATTCTAGAATATAGAGGTGCAAAACATGGAATTTAATATCGGGCCACGCATGGTAAAAACTGGCCTTGCTGTTGCATTGACGTTACTTATTACAGGTATGCTTGAACTCGAACTGGAAATTGTGGCGGCCATTGCTGCTGTTTTGGCTATGCAGCCTTCCGTTATGCGGTCATATAATTATATAAAAGAGGTCGTTATCACAAATGGTGTTGGCCTTCTTCTTGCCATGCTAGGTATTTTTCTACTTGGAAATCATCCGCTCTCTGTTGGGATGGTTGTTATCATTTCCATTGCGATTAGCATCAAGCTTGGCCTGCACAAAACGATAAGCCTGACGGTTCTGACGATCATCACCCTGATGTTGGGCAACGATGACGGGTTAAGCCTTATCTACGTAATCAATCGATTATCTTTGGTTACCATTGGGGTGTTTTCTGCCTTTATTATTAACATGACCGTTTATCCCCCAGATCATCAGAAAAACCTGTTTAACATGATCAAAAAAGCCAGCGACAAAATGAACTTTCTGTTGCGCGTGTTACCAAAGGAAACGATGAGCATTCCGCAGATGAAACAAGAGGACAGGGAAGTAGAGAAATTAATCAACGAGGCACAGGATTATTATGAAATCATATCGGATGAGAGAAGTCGTATTTTCATTAAAAACCGAAGAAGCTTTTACAGGAACATAATCATTTACAAGCATATGATCCGGGTGCTTAGTAAAAAGCAAACATTGATTCGGCAGTTAGAGAAAAACATCAAGGAAATCGAGGCCATTCCAGGTGATAAATCTTACTTAATAAAAAAACTTGTAAAAGAAATAAACAGCTACAGTGAAAATATATTGCTAGTATATGAGAACAAAATCATTCTTAATATGGATCTTCAGAAGGAAACAAAAGCAGCGATGCAAGTAACCATCAATACGCTCATCGAGGAATTACAGGGTGCGGAACTCTATAAATGGAATTTTGTCTTCCCGATTGCAAACAGTATCATTGAACTTTTTTTCGAGCTGGATAAGCTGGAAAGATTTGTACGAATCAAAAAATTAAAAGGGAAAAACGATTAATAATTAAGCCCAGAACCTCGAAAGGAATCTGGGCTTGCTTACGACTTGAGAACAATCACATTTCTAATTAACTCAACTCTTGCAGACTGAAATAAGTAGGCGCTCCCTGATGCAGTTGAATAAGTCCTCAATCCATTGTTGTAGTTGACACAAAATATATAAAATACTACTTAACATTCCGCTCCAGAAATTCACTACGCTTTCCCGCAGGAGTCTTCGTGTATTTCTTCCGCTAACGTGGCGTTTAATTGGAGTGGAGGGAAGTCGACTTCTGCTTAGAAAAGCAACAGCTGAAGATCCCAGAGGAAGTGGTTTGTGCTTCCGAGGAAGCTGAAGCGTTGGCCTAAGGTGCGCAATTAAACTTGCCTCAGTGTCGCATTTTGTATCAGTTAGGACAAAGTAAATAGTAACAAATTTACAAAAATACATATTTGTAATTCGTATCAAGTACCATAGTTCAAGTGCTACAAGTACTACAGTGTATTGAATGCATCTTGATTATCATGTGCGAAGGTTGAGTAATTAAAAACTGTCAAGATTATCCAAGTTGTTTTCTTTTATACCATCCGGCTCACTGCGGATAATATCCCTGCCATACTTATGGAATACATCTACATGAGCAAGCTTTCCTGCTTTTGCCTCATCCAGGGCCGTCAGGTAGTCCAGTTCTCTTCCGCTTGCTGTTTTAAAAGCAATGATATCACCATCATCCTTTTTACGGACTGCAACTATTTGTTCCTGGCCTGGTTCTGCTTCAGGTTGATGTTGAGCTGGATCTTCGCCTTGATGCTTGTAATCATTATATATTTTTTCAAAATCATTCGTATCCACAAAAAACACCTCCCAAACTTATGCTTAGTATGCTCGGGGGATGTTGGTGTTATGCCAGGAATTAATCCATGATCAAACAGTTAAGAAAAGCGCAAGCGCCCGTTAATTGCCGTATGCCCTGGAAGGCTCCG
>NZ_JBYQFJ010000013.1:0-103343 GCF_057836705.1 Virgibacillus carmonensis
AGTTCGCTTCCGTGCGGGCAAAGCACCCACACTGCACCGCTCTGCTTATGCTTGTAGTGTCTTTCAAGGCAGTTGCGCTTTTCTTATGAACTAGGCTTAGTTACGGAAGTGGCGACTGATGTTGTAAGGCCAATCACAACTATCATAATTGCGGAGTAAAAGATATGTGCATTTGGAATGAGAACCCAACCTAAAAAGATGACAGCTACATCAATAATAAAGATTAAAATGCCGACATTAATAGTAGTGGTTTTCGAAATCATTAATGCAAGTAAATCTGTCCCTCCTGCACTTGATTTTGTTGCTAACATAAAACTTATTCCTATACCGATTAGCATACCACCGCTAAGCGAAGAGATTAAAATCGGATAACGAAAGGCGTGTGATAGTGGATGAAATAAGTCGATAAAGAAGGAGCTAATTAATAGCCCGTGCAAACCATTATAAAAATAGGGTCTATCATATTTCCATGCGAAGAGATAGACAGGTAGACTTAAAACAATAATCGTTAAACCAGGCTTTAGCCCAAGTGTGTATTTTGCAATTAACCCAATTCCTATTATGCCACCATCAAGTAAGTGATTTGGGATAATAAATAGATTGATGCCAAGTGCAATCAGTAAACTGCCGATAAAAATAAATAGTGATTTCTTGAGCATGTTGATTCCACCCTTGTCCAATAAGCTATAATGTAAATGTATGCTTGTAAGGTGGTAAGATATACTTATTATGGACTTGTGTTTCCATTTAGCTTATAATTTATCACAGAAAGTAGGTGGTTCAGATGGGAAGGATTTAAAACAATTACAGATGGTGAATTTACATAAAAAATCTAGTGCAATTATCGATTTTTTTCACTGAGTCACTTACAACGGAGGATTTTTAAAGATAACAATTCTGGAGGTGAAATCCTTGTATTTTTAAATGCAGGGATAATAATTGGAAATAGTTAATTTACTTATGGTTGTCATATTGATAATTTTTACAGCATTCTTTGTGGCAACCGAATTCGCAATCGTAAAAGTACGCTCTACACGTTTGGATCATTTAATAGCAGAAGGTAATAAAAGCGCGTTGCATGCAAAGAAACTGGTGGACAATTTGGATGCCTATTTATCTGCGTGTCAATTAGGAATAACGGTAACAGCTTTAGGTCTAGGTTGGTTGGGAGAACCTACTGTAAAGCACTTATTAGATCCAATTTTTATAGAATTTGGGGTTAGTGCCGGATTGTCTGAAGTGTTATCTTTTGCAATCGCTTTTTCTGTTATTACATTTTTTCATGTAGTACTTGGAGAATTAGCACCTAAAACAATTGCAATTCAGAAGGCTGAAACAATTACGTTGCTCTTATCGCGTCCACTGATATTCTTTTACAAAGTCATGTATCCATTCATTTGGTTATTAAATGGATCAGCAAGGCTTTTTATTCAGTTATTTGGATTCAAGCCTGTAAACGAGCATGAAGTTGCCCACTCCGAAGAAGAGCTTCGACTAATTCTTTCTCAAAGCTATAAAAGTGGAGAGATTAATCAGGCAGAAATGACATACGTAAATAATATATTCGAATTCGATGATCGTGTTGCAAAAGAAATCATGATCCCCCGAACGGAAATGATTTGTTTTTTTGCAGAGGATAGTTTTGAGGAAAATCTCGATGTAATAAAAGAAGGACAATTTACCCGCTATCCGGTAGCAGATGAAGACAAGGATCATATAATAGGCTTGGTGAATATTAAAGAGATATTTACAGGTCATATCCATAAGGATCAAGAGTCATTAACTGAATATATTCGACCTATTCTTCATATAACTGAAGCAACACCAATCAAACAAGTTCTAATTCAAATGCAAAAAGAACGCATTCATATGGCAATTGTTATTGATGAATATGGTGGAACTGCAGGATTGTTAACAGTTGAAGATATATTAGAAGAAATCGTGGGGGATATTCGCGATGAATTTGATATGAATGAAAAACCAATGATTGAAGAAGTAGATGATACCACTACTTTGGTAGATGGAAAATTTCTATTGGATGATGTTAATGAGTTATTTGGTATTGACTTAGAAGATGATGAAGTAGATACTATTGGCGGTTGGATTATTACGCATAATCTTGATGCCGAAAAAGGGACTGCCATTAATTTTCAAGACCACGAGTTTATTGTCGAGGAAATTGACGGGTATCAAATTAAGAAAATAAAAGTTGTGAAAAGATAAAACTATAAATGCTTTCTAGGGTTCCGCAATGATGAGAGTTGGTCTGGTCCAAGAGAAAGCGCATGTATTATGTATGTGTACACGGAGGGACAAAAGCCCGGGATGATATCTATAAAAGATATCATCCTGGGCTTTTAAATTTTAAAGGAGTGTTTAGCAATGAAAAGGAACTGGAATGTAGTATTTTTTGCAGGATTATTTGAAATAGGATGGGTAGTGGGCCTGAAGCATGCAGATAGTCTGATTACATGGGTTGGAACGGCTATTGCCATATATGTAAGCATGCATCTATTAATTGTTGCATCCAAAAAACTGCCAATTGGTACAACCTATGCTGTATTTACAGGTATTGGAACAGCAGGAACGGTTATTTTAGATATTGTTCTATTTCAAGAGCCGTTTAACATAACAAAGATACTCCTAATCGTTTTGTTGATTAGTGGAGTTATTGGTTTAAAAACAATTACCAAAGAGGTTGAGGGGGCAAAAGAATAATGGCATGGTTTTTCTTAATAATTGCAGGTGTAGGTGAAGTTATTGGTGTAATGGGAATAAATAAAGTTAATCAAAATAAAAACTGGAAGTCATTTCTCGTTTTATTCGGAGGATTTATTTTCAGTTTTATATTTTTAACAATTGCGATGGAAACGATTCAAATGAGTACGGCTTATGCAGTTTGGACTGGAATGGGGACTGTTGGTAGCGCATTAGTTGGAATTATCGTTTATAAAGAATCTGCAGACTGGCGCAGAATATTGTTTATCGGAATGATTTTATCTGCGGCTATTGGGTTAAAACTTATTGATTAGAAAAAAACGATTATCACGTATACAAAAAAGAACGATACGAGCAATGAACTTAAGACATAGGTAATTGCTTGCTTGTATTTTTTATTTAAAATCAACTGTAGCGTTTCATTTCCAAATGTTGAAAAGGTTGTGAATGCCCCACAGAATCCAACGCCCAGCAACATCCAGGTCCAATCAGAAAGTTGGTTTTCCATGTGTAAATGGAATAGGAGCCCTAATAAAATCGATCCCAAACTATTGGCAGTCCACGTGCCTATCAGGTGTTTAGTTGATTTTAGGGAAATATGAAAACGAAAAACGCTTCCAAAGAATCCCCCTACTGCGACTAGTAAAATATTCATAATTTAACTCGCTTTCTAGTGGCTAGCCAATAACCAACAAGGCAAAAAAGCAGTCCGCCAAAGATACTAATACTGACATAACTTATTGCAAGTATAAGATTTGATTCGTATAAGGACACGGTTTCTACCATAAATGTTGAAAAGGTTGTAAATGCCCCAATCATACCTGTTCCTACTGCTGCAAAAAGCTCGGGCGAGAGCTTTTGCTTTAGTACAGTTTGATTTAATAAAAAGCTTAAAAGAAAGCACCCGATTAAATTTGCTGTTAAAGTAGCATAGGGGAACCCGTTTTCGGAGATGAAATAAGAAATACCATATCGGCAAACAGCGCCAATCATACCACCAATACCTACAGCTAAATACATGTTTTTGGAATGTAACGTATCTACCTTCATGCGCTCATGCATGCTGGACAAAGCCCGTAAATTTCAAATTTGTGCCCTTCGATTAAGTAGTTCGCAAGTGTGTTTTCCACTTCGTTCATTGGGCAAACATCTATCTCTTTCGTTTTCCCACAATCTTTACAAATAAAGTGGTGGTGATGATGGTGCGTACATGAAATTCGGAAGTGTTTTTCCCCATCAAGTTCTGTCGTTTCTAGAATTCCAACCTGATTAAATAAATGTAGATTACGATAGACCGTATCAAAGCTTATCCCTGCGTAAGTTGGCTCCAGGTAATGAATTAGATCCTTTGCCGTACGGTAGCCATCAGCCTCGGTAAAGTAAGTCAAGATATCTTCACGTTTAGCTGTTGATTTATAGCCATGTTCTTTAAATCTGCTTATTGCGTCCTCTAGATTCATTTTAATTCACCACTTTCTTTTCTCACTTAAGAAAATAATCTTTAGCTAGCGAATGTTGACGTTTTCTTATGCTTAAACCTTAATTTTGTTAAAAGAAAATTTCTTTATTCCAATCGAAATGAGTAAAATGATAATGGAAATGAGTACAATCGTTCCACCTGGGGGTATGCTGAAATAATAACCAGATAATAATCCTAGAATAACAGCTAACTCACCAAACACCACAGATAAAATAATGGTTTGTTTAAACCCTCTCGCTAATCGCATGCTTGCTGCTACCGGTAATGTCATTAAAGCAGAAACAAGCAAAACACCAACAATTCGGATGGAAGCGGCAATAACTAGTGCAGTAAGTACAATGAAAAGAAGATGAATGCGCTTTGCATGTATACCAGAAACACTTGCATGTTCTTCATCAAATGATAAGGTAAATAATTCTTTATAAAATAAAAAGATGATAAGGATAACAAATAGCGATATACCTAAAATAGATAGAAAGTCTTTTTGACTAACAGCTGACACTGATCCAAATAGGTAATTGAACAGTTCTGTATTAAATCCATCTGCTAAAGAAATGAAAATGACACTCAATCCCACCCCACCTGACAGTATGATAGGAATTGCCAACTCTTGATAGGATTTATATACTCCTCTAAGTTTTTCAATGAAAATTGATCCTATCACCGAAAAAATCATTCCGCCGTAAAGTGGTGTAATAATAGTAATCGCGAATTTTTTTTCTAGTAACAAACCAAATGCAATTCCAGCTAATGTAACATGGGAAAGGGCATCTGCAATCAGTGACAACCGCCTGACAACGATAAATGTACCAAGCAATGGAGCAATTATGCCAATCAAAAGTCCAGTTAGAAATGTATTTCTTAAAAAGTCGTATTCGATAATATCTGCTAGCATAAAAGTTCCTCCGTATGAATGTTTGTTCAAAAAGATGACAAATTCTTAGTTGATCATTTAGTGACGTTTTGTACATCCTCTATTAATGATCATGTGTCACTACGTTAACAGGGTGTCCATAAAAATGAGAAAGGTCGCGCTCTGTTAACGATGAATATTCCTCTTTGTTCCCGTGAAAGTGCATGGTGTTGTTTAAGCAAACGATATCTGTGGCATGTTCTGTCATTATGCCAGTATCATGTGTAACAAGTAACAACGTGATATTGCGCTGTTGATTTAATTGATGTAATAGATCGTAAAAACGTTGTACATTTTCATTATCTACTCCAACTGTTGGTTCATCTAAAATAAGTAATTTAGGATCATTAACGAGGGAACGCGCTATAAAAACACGCTGTTGTTGTCCCCCTGACAGATTACCAATATTCTGGTAGGCATATTCCCTCATGCCAACTTGTTCGATAGCTTGTAAAATTTTTGCTTTATCTTGTTTTTTAAAAAACTTTAAATAACCAACCTGTGCTGTTAACCCCATCGATACTACTTCAAATACAGTAGCAGGGAAATCTTTATTAAATGAATTTGATTTTTGGGAAACAAAACCAATATGACTCCAGGCTTTAAATTTACCAATTGGTTCCTCAAACAAAGAAATCGATCCTGCATGAGGTTTTAATATACCTAGTATTAGTTTTATCAACGTGGTCTTACCACCACCATTTGGGCCGAGTAACCCCATGAATGCTCCTTGAGGTATCTCAAAGTTTATATTGGTTAATACAGCTTTGTTTTCATATGCATAACCCACGTTTTTCATTGAAACAATGGAATCAGTCATTTATACACCAGCTTTCTTAATTTGTTGCTTTATCTAGCACTTCTAGGTTGTGCTGCATCAAGGTGAAATAATCTTCATCATTTTTTATATCCTCTTCTGTTAATACAGAAAGGTTATGAATGTGAAGGGCATCTGCATCAATTTGTTCTTGAATGATTTCGGATACACGATTTGAACCATTTTGTTCAAAAATAACATACTCTAAGTTAAGTTTTTTTGCTTTATCAATTATTTGGGTGAGTTCTTTTTGTGAAGGTTCATCGCTTGATGTCAATCCACTAATAGCAATTTGTTCAATGCCATAACGTTCTGCCCAATATCCGTATGCTGCGTGTGATACAAGAATTTCTTTATTTTCTTTTGTTTGTAATGTTTCTCGAAACATTTTATCTAAAGCCAGTAAATCTTTCTTTAGTAATTTAAAGTTCTTAATGTATACCTCTTTTTCATCCGGATTTAACTCGATTAATTTTCCTTTAATTAGACCAGCCATTTCAATCATTCGCGTTGGATCTAACCAGATGTGCGGATTCTGATCACCGTGACTATGTTCATTATGTGCACTTTCATCAGCATGATCTTCCTCATTTTCGTCTTCGTCCTTATGGAAAAGCCCTTCATGCGTACCAAGTTCGATTAATGCTACATCTTCAGATTTTAACGCATCTGCAGCTGTTTCCGCAAAACCTTCCATACCCGCACCTAAGTAGATAAATGCATCACTTGTTGCAATATCCGTCATTTCTTTTGATGTGGGTTCGTACGTATGTGCATCAACACCAGGAGGATAAACCGATTTCACATTTACTGTATCCCCACCAATACGCTCGGTGGCATATTCAATTGGATAAATCGATGTGTAAATTGTCATGCCATGTTGCTCGGTCGTTTCAGATGACGTTGTAGAACTGCATCCCGCTAATATCAATGATAGAAATAATAATGATAAAAAAAAGCTGAATTTTTTCAAAAACGTTTCCCCCTTTAACATGATTACTCAAAATATCATACCGTAATGATTACGATTTGTAAACAGTAATGATTACGATTTAGGTAATTTAAAATTGTTCATGATTTTGCCACTACACATTAGAGAACTTTCGATATTATAATAGAAGAAAGTATGTAGAAAAGGGGCAATAATTCATGAAAAAATTTGCGTTATTATTTTTACTATTCGTTATAGTGCTAGTAGCATGTGCAAATGAAAAAGAATCTACTAATCCAATGAACCATTCATCAGGGGAATTACCTGTTGATGAATCATTAGAAGGATTAGCTTATAATATGGAAAAAGAAGCCTGGTCGCCGACAATGGTACAGTTCTTGGGCGAAGTAGATGATAAACGTGTACAAGGAGCTTACGAATTGGCCATCAATTATGCCGATGTTCTCGAGTATATGCCTTGTTATTGTGGTTGTTATGAAAACAATGGGCATGAAAGCAACAAGCATTGCTTTGTTGATGAATTTAAAGGGGAAGTTGTTACATTAGATAGTATGGGTTTTAGTTGTGGAATTTGTATTGATATAGCAAATAAAGCAGTTGATAAATATAAAAATGGGGAATCATTAAAAGATATTCGCCAGTACATTGATGATACCTTTGGAGGGAATGGGATTGGCCCAACACCAACACCACTGCCAAAAGGATAAGAAAAAACTGACTCTATTCAGCGAGAGTCAGTTTTTTTAGTTGACATTAATACGATAGGGGGGTATAGTATAAATATAAACAAAAAGGACGTGAAGTGAATGGAAAACACGGATAAGAAACCTGTGACACCAAGAACAAATGACGAGAAGCAGGCAGTAGTTAATCGTTTAAAGCGTATCGAAGGACAAGTTCGCGGAATACAAAAGATGGTGGAGGAAGATCGTTATTGTGTCGACGTTCTAGTGCAAATTAGTGCTATTAATGCCGCGTTGAAAAAGGTTGGTTTTTCTATTACGGAACGACATATGAAGCATTGTGTAAGTCATGCCGTTCAGTCAGGTGAAGGAAACGAAGCAATTGAAGAATTAATGGAGGTTATGAAGCAATTTTCCAAGTGATGGGAGGGATAGTCATGAGTGAAACAAAACATGTGACTCTTGGAGTTACAGGAATGACCTGTGCTGCTTGTTCTACTAGGATCGAAAAGGCGCTTAATAAAATGGATGGTGTTGATGCGAAAGTTAATTTAACTACAGAAAAGGCTACCATTGACTTTAATCCAAGTACAACCAATGTGGATGAGTTTACGGCTGAAATTAAAAAATTGGGCTACAACGTGCAAATGGAAAAGGCAGAACTGGATGTCTTCGGTATGACTTGTACTGCTTGCTCGACACGCATTGAAAAGGTATTGAATAAGCAAGAAGCCGTTCAAATGGCAACGGTAAACTTAGCAAATGAAACTGCTGTAATAACCTATCACCCAGGAATACTAGCTGAAACAGACTTAATTGGAAAAATTCAGAAGCTTGGTTATGATGCAAAAGCCCGTGCAAATAATGATGATAAACAAACACATAAAGAAAAACAACTAAAAGGAATGCGTATAAAATTATTGGTAGCTGTTTTACTAACCATTCCCCTTTTAGCAACGATGCTTAACCATTTTCAAGGGATAGCCTTACCCGAAATAATGATGAATCCATGGTTTCAATTTGCTTTAGCTACACCAGTACAATTTGTTATTGGCTGGCAATTTTATGTTGGTGCATACAAAAATTTGCGGAACAAGAGTGCGAATATGGACGTACTAGTTGCGTTAGGTACAAGTGCTGCTTATTTTTATAGTTTATATGAAGCAGTAAAAGCAATTGGCAATCCATCCTATATGCCTCATTTGTATTTTGAAACGAGTGCTATTTTGATTACATTAATTTTAGTAGGAAAATATTTAGAAACCAGCGCTAAGGGAAAAACAACGCACGCGATTTCGAAACTACTCAATTTACAAGCGAAACAGGCAAGAGTCATTCGGGGTGATGAAGAAACAATGATTCCGGTTGAAGATGTAATGGTTGGTGATCGAATCGCTGTGAAGCCAGGTGAAAAGATACCAGTGGACGGTATTGTGAAAAAAGGAAAAACGTCAATTGATGAATCGATGATTACAGGAGAATCGATACCCGTCGAAAAAAATTCAGACGATAGAGTAATTGGAGCAACCATTAATAAAAATGGGTCAATCGAGATCGAGACAACAAAGGTAGGAACAGATACAGCTCTTGCCTCGATTGTAAAGGCAGTTGAGGATGCGCAAGGTTCTAAAGCGCCAATCCAGCGACTAGCAGATATCATCTCGGGATATTTTGTACCAATTGTAGTAGGAATTGCAATTATTACCTTTACCGTATGGATAATGATTGTATCGCCAGGAAGCCTAGAACCAGCATTAACCGCGGCTATTGCTGTATTGGTCATCGCATGTCCGTGTGCATTAGGTCTAGCCACGCCAACCTCAATTATGGTTGGCACTGGGAAAGCGGCAGAAAATGGGATTCTGTTTAAGGGTGGTGAGCATTTAGAACGGACACATAAACTGGATGCGATTGTTTTTGATAAAACGGGGACCATCACAAAAGGAAAGCCTATTGTAACAAACTTTGTTGGTAACATGCAGGCATTACAACTTCTAGCAAGTGCTGAAAAAGGATCTGAACATCCTTTAGCGGACGCAATTGTTTCCTATGCTTTAGATCAAGATGTTCCTTTACTTGAAGCGGATGACTTTGAAGCAATACCTGGTCACGGCATCAAAGCAGAAATTGCAAAAAAACATGTATTAGTAGGCACTAGAAAGTTAATGAAGGAAAACCACATTGCGATAGAAGCTATAGAAGATGATCTAATTACATTTGAAACAAACGGAAAAACAGCAATGGTTATTGCAATAAATGGCGAGTATGAAGGGATTGTTGCTGTTGCTGATACAGTTAAGGAAAATGCAGTGGAAGCGATTGAAGAACTAAAACGACTTGGACTTGAGGTGTTCATGCTTACAGGTGATAACGAGCGTACTGCACATGCGATTGCAAGACAGGTAGGTATAGATCAAGTTATCGCACAGGTTTTACCAGAGCAAAAAGCGGATAAACTGAAAGTAATACAACAAAAAGGTAAAATAGTAGCAATGGTTGGTGATGGAATCAATGATGCTCCTGCTCTAGCAGTTGCTGACATTGGAATTGCCATTGGTACTGGAACTGAAATCGCTATTGAAGCGGCTGATGTTACAATCCTCGGTGGGGAACTATCACTTATTCCAAAAGCAATTAAAATGAGTGATGCAACCATTAGAAATATTAGACAAAATTTATTTTGGGCTTTTGCCTTTAATAGTGCTGGAATACCGATTGCCGCGTTAGGTTTATTAGCACCATGGATTGCTGGTGCAGCAATGGCTTTCAGCTCTGTGAGTGTTGTTACCAACTCGCTTAGACTAAAGCGAGTAAAACTATAAAATTAGAAAGAGGGATTTTTCATGCAAACAACTTTAGATGTTCGTGGAATGACTTGTGGTCATTGTGAAAAAGCAGTAAAAGGAGCTTTAGAAAAATTAGAAGGGGTAAAAGGTGTGGAAATTCATTTAACCGCTGGAAAAGCGGATGTTTCCTATGACGATGCAGAAGTTACAATTGCTGAGATGCGAGAAGCGATTGAAGAGCAAGGCTATGATGTAGTAGCATAAAGTAAACCTTTAGTGGAGGTTACTGCACGTCAAACTGCGATAAATAGTGAACTGGTTCCCGGTAATTGGGAGCCAGCTTTTTATTGAATAAAAATATATATTCTTTTTTGAAAAATATACTCCTTTTTTGTAAAAAAATGATAAACTATAGAAACTGTAGTAAATATTATATGGTACTAAAGATTGATTATTGGGGGTAATAGACGTGGAACAACTTATGCGTAACTTCTTTTTATTTTTGTCGAAAAATAAAACGCTTACAAGACTTGCTAAAAAGTATGGTCTTAGATTTGGAGCAGCACGCTTTGTTGCTGGTGTTGATATCGATCATGCTGCAAAAAAAATCAAGGAAATTAATGAAAGTGGTTATGTGGTAACCATCGATCATTTAGGTGAGTTTATTGATAACGAAAAAGAAGCGAGAGAGTCGGCTGATGAATGTATACATGCAATTGAAGTTATTGCTGAAAAGAAATTGGATTCTCAGGTTTCATTAAAATTAACCTCAATGGGCCTAGATGTGTCAAAAGAACTAGTAATGGAAAATATGCGTAAGATTTTGGATGCTGGTAAAAAGCATAATGTTACGGTTACAATTGACATGGAAGATTATGAACGTCATAGAAAAACGCTGGATATCTTTAAGGAATTAAAAAAAGATTACGAGAATCTCGGAACAGTTCTCCAAGCATACTTATATGAAACAGAAGACGATATTAAACAATTAAATGAATATGATCCGTATTTACGTCTGGTCAAAGGTGCATATAAAGAAGTACCAGAGGTAGCATACCCGGCTAAGACAGACGTTGATGAAAATTATAAGAAAATTATTAAGATGAACTTATTAAATGGAAATTATACAGCAATTGCCACACATGATGATGTGATTATCAAATATGTGAAGCAACTGGAAAAAGATCTCAGCTTATCCCGTGAACAGTTCGAATTTCAAATGCTTTTTGGTATTCGAAAAGATTTACAGGAAAAACTGATGAAGGAAGGATATAAAATGCGTGTTTATGTACCATATGGAAATGATTGGTATGGCTATAACATGCGTCGACTAGCAGAACGCCCTGCAAACGTCATGTTTGTCCTAAAGGGTGTATTCAAAAAATAATACTGAACATGGGTCCTGAAAAAGGGCCCTTTTTCATACACAGTTGTAAAATTAAACTCAAAAATTTCAATAATATTTATTGCGAAATGTCAGAATTTAATATATAGTAAATAATAGATGGATAGGCAACTATCTTTTATTTTTTAGCATTAAAAATGAATGAGTATTCATTCAAATGAGGATAGGGGGATATAACATGAAGCAAACAATCAAGCGTGCTGCGGTATTAGGCTCTGGTGTAATGGGGTCTGGAATTGCTGCCCACTTGGCTAATGTAGGTATACCAACAATTATGCTCGATATTGCACCACGCGAATTAACGAAGGGTGAAGAAAGAAAGGGTTTAACCTTAGAAGATCGTGCTGTTCGAAACCGTGTTGCGGCTCAAAGCAAAAAAGCACTTTTAAAACAAAAGCCATCACCAATCACATCGAAAAGTAGTCTGGACTTAATCGAAATTGGTAACATGGATGACGATATGGATAAGCTAAGTGACGTTGACTGGATCATCGAAGTCGTCGTGGAAAATTTAGATATTAAGAAAAAGGTATTTGCAAATGTGGATAAATACCGTAAAGAAGGCACGATTGTAAGTTCTAATACGTCAGGAATCTCAGTAGGAGATATGGCTGCAGATCGTTCAGAGGATTTTCGGAAGCATTTTCTTGGTACACATTTTTTCAACCCGGCACGTTACCTGAAATTACTTGAGGTAATCCCAACAAAAGATACGGATCCAAACGTTTTGGCATTTATGAAAACGTTCGGTGAAAATGTACTTGGAAAAGGTGTTGTTGAAGCAAAAGATACACCAAACTTTATTGCGAACCGAATCGGTACGTATGGGCTTCTTGTAACGGTACAGGAAATGATCAAAGGTGGATATAGTGTGGGGGAAGTTGATTCGGTAACTGGCCAGATGATTGGACGACCGAAAAGTGCTACATTCCGTACGCTCGATGTGGTAGGCTTAGATACCTTTATCCATGTTGCGAATAATGTACGTGACCAGGTTGAAGGGGAAGAAAAGAAGGTATTCGATGTACCTGAATTCATTTTAAAAATGCAGGAAAATGGCTGGTTAGGAGCAAAAAGTGGCCAAGGATTTTTCCAGAAGAAAAAAGATAAAAACGGCAGTGGCATTTATGAACTGAATCCGGAAACACTAGAATACGAGGATCGAAGAAAACTAAAAACCGCTGCGACTGAAATGGCAAAACAAGAAAAAGGCTCTCGCCGCAAATTGAAAGCGCTTATATCTGCTAAGGGTGACAAAGCTGGTGAATTAATATGGAATATCTCAAAACCTGCTTTAATCTATTCTGCTGAGTTACTTGGGGAAATTGCCGATGATATTGTGTCCATTGACCAAGCAATGCGCTGGGGATTCGGCTGGGAGTTTGGACCGTTTGAAATGTGGGATGCGATTGGGCTGCGTAAATCAGTTGAACGCATGCAAGAAGAGGGTGAAACTGTTCCTGAATGGGTGCTTAAGCTATTAGAAGATGGCAACGAATCCTTCTACAAAACAGAAAGTGGTACGGTTTATTACTATGATAATGGTGAGTATAAACAACAAACTTTTAATGAAAAAGAAATCAATCTAAAACAATTAAAAAGCGTAAATGGTGTAATTAAGAAAAATACTGGTGCAAGTTTAATAGACTTAGGCGATGGTGTTGCCGGACTTGAATTCCATTCCGTGAGTAATGCGATTGGTCCAGATATCATTCAAATGATTAACTTTGCATTAGAAGAAGTGGATAAAAACTTCCATGGACTTGTTATTGGTAATCAAGGAAAGAACTTCTGTGTCGGTGCAAACCTAGCCATGATGTTAATGGAAGCACAGGATGATAATTTCTTTGAACTCGACTTGGTCGTCAAACAATTCCAAGATGCTGCCATGAATATTAAATATTCAAATAAACCAGTAGTTACCGCACCTTTTAATATGACATTGGGTGGTGGTGCTGAATTTTCGTTACCAGCAAGTGCAATTCAAGCATCTGCTGAAACGTATATGGGTCTTGTTGAATTTGGCGTTGGATTAATTCCTGGAGGTGGGGGAACGAAAGAGCTTTACCTAAAGCAGCTTCGTAATCTACCGAAAGGTGTGGACTTTGATCTATCTAAAGTAGCAAATGATGTATTTGAAAAAGTCGCAACTGCTAAAGTATCAACATCTGCAGCGGAAGCTCATGAAAATGGTTTTTTAAATAAAATGGATGGAATCAGTGTTAATCCGGATCATTTATTATATGATGCAAAACAAAAAGTATTAACACTGGCTAGTGCTGGATACCAAGCACCTAAGCGCGAAAAAGTACCGGTTGTTGGTGATTCTGGATACGCGGCAATGTTAATGGGGGCAAAATCACTGCATTCAAGTGGATTCGCATCAGAACACGATGTGAAAATTGCTGAGAAGCTAGCGTATATGTTATCAGGTGGTCGCATTAAAGAAGGGACACTTGTCGATGAACAAGTATTACTAGATATAGAGCGTGAAGCATTCCTAAGTCTGATTGGCGAACGCAAAACGCAGGAACGTATGCAACATATGTTAGTAAAAGGAAAACCGTTACGTAATTAATTGAAGAGGGGGAAGTAATGTGAAGGAAGCAGTAATTGTTGCAGGTGCTAGAACCCCTGTAGGCAGAGCAAAAAAAGGGACCCTTGCAAATACAAGACCAGACGATTTAGCAGCATTGACGATAAGAGAAACATTGAAACGTGCTGGAAATTATGAGGGGAATATCGATGATGTCATTATTGGTTGTGCCATGCCAGAAGCTGAACAAGGTGCAAACATGGGGCGGAATATCGTAGGTTTAGCAGGATTAAACCATACTGTTCCAGGTGTTACGATTAACAGGTTTTGTTCATCAGGCTTGCAAAGTATTGCCTATGCAGCAGAAAAGATTATGGTTGGGGCGAGTGATTCGATTATTGCCGGTGGCGCGGAATCGATGAGCCTCGTACCGATGGGTGGCCACGTTATCAAGCCAAATACTAAGCTTGTACAAGATGCGCCGGGCTATTACATGTCAATGGGACACACAGCTGAAGAAGTAGCAAATCGTTTTAATATCTCGCGAGAAGATCAGGATGCTTTCGCTGTTCGAAGTCATGAAAATGCTGCCAAGGCAATTCAAGAGGGGAGATTTAATGATGAGATTGTACCGGTTGAAGTAACCGAGCGTGTGGTTGGAAAAAATAATAAGATTGAAGAAGAGACAACCATGTTCAAAATGGATGAAGGTGTACGCATGGGAACAACCATGGACATTTTAAGCAAGCTTCGACCAGCTTTTAATGTTAGAGGATCAGTTACAGCAGGAAATTCATCGCAAATGAGTGATGGTGCTGCATCTGTTCTAGTAATGGATCGCGACAAGGCTGAGGCAGAAGGCTTAACACCCTTAGTGAAATTCCGTTCATTTGCAGTTGCTGGTGTAGAACCGGAAATCATGGGTGTTGGACCAATCGAAGCGGTACCGAAAGCATTGAAAATTGCTGGACTACAGCTTTCCGATATAGGGCTATTTGAATTAAATGAAGCATTTGCTGCACAATCTGTACGCGTTATTCAAGGACTTGATTTAGATATAAATAAAGTCAATGTAAACGGTGGTGCAATTGCACTGGGTCATCCATTAGGCTGTACAGGAACGAAATTAACCCTAAGTCTTATTTATGAAATGAAACGCCGTAACGTACAATACGGAGTTGTAACCATGTGTATTGGTGGCGGTATGGGTGCTGCAGGTGTATTTGAATTACTATAAACTTATTCCATTAAAAGGGGACGTTTAACATGAGTGAGACAAAAGAAAGAATTTTTAAAGGTGGCGCATTCTTAGTAGAAGACCTATCTTTTGATGATGTTATTACGCCAGAGGATTTTACAGACGAACATAAGATGATTGCTAAAACTACGGAAGATTTTGTAAGTGGGGAGGTTTTACCAAAAGTAGAAAATCTTGAAAACCATGAATTTGAATACTCCGTAGAACTCTTGAAAAAAGCTGGGGAACTTGGATTACTAGGCGCTGATGTACCTGAAGAGTATGGCGGATTAGCATTAGATAAAATTAGTTCATCACTTATCACAGAAAAATTTTCGCGTGCCGGTGGATTCTCTGTGACACATGGTGCACACGTTGGGATCGGATCACTGCCAATCGTATTTTTTGGAAACGATAAGCAAAAAGAAAAATATTTACCAAAATTAGCAACAGGTGAGCTTTTGGCGGCATATGCATTAACAGAACCTTCATCAGGATCTGATGCACTAGGTGCAAAAACGACTGCAAAATTAAATGAAGCTGGCACACATTATATTTTAAATGGCGAAAAACAATGGATCACAAATTCCGCATTTGCTGACGTATTCGTCGTTTATGCAAAAATTGATAGCGAGCATTTTACAGCATTTATCGTAGAACGTGAATTTCCTGGTGTTTCTACTGGTAATGAAGAAGATAAAATGGGAATCAAAAGTTCATCAACTCGCACATTGATATTGGAAGATGCTGAAGTACCTGTAGAAAATCTTTTAGGTGAAAAAGGTCGTGGCCATGTTATCGCATTCAACATTCTTAATGTAGGTCGATACAAATTAGCTATCGGTGGTGTAGGTGGATCAAAGCGCGGAATTGAAGTTGCTACGAAATACGTGAACGAACGCAAACAGTTTGGTACATCAATTTCTAGCTTCAGCTTAACCCAGGAAAAATTAGCAACGATGGCAGCAAGAACGTATGCAAACGAAAGTGCCGTTTATCGTACAGTTGGTTTATTCGAGCAACGTATGGGTGCATTGACCGACGAAGAGTTAAAGGATGGCCGTGCGGTGGCCGCCGCAATTGCAGAATATCAAATTGAGTGTTCCATGAATAAATACACTGCTACAGAATGTCTTGATTATGTTGCTGATGAGGCCGTACAACTTCATGGTGGATATGGCTTCATGGAAGAATATGAAGTTGCTCGGATGTATCGTGACTCACGGATCAACCGTATTTTTGAAGGAACAAACGAAATTAATCGCCTAATCGTACCTGGAACATTGTTGAAGAAAGCGATGAACGGCGAATTACCATTACTTCAAAAGGCTCAAAGCTTACAAGAAGAATTAATGATGATGATGCCAGAAGAAGTTGGTACAGAAATATTAGATCAAGAAAAGTACCTTTTAAGAAATGCAAAGAAAATGGTATTGCTTGGAGCGGGTCTAGCAGCACAAACGTATATGAAGAAGCTAGAAAATGAACAAGAAATTCTAGTAAACTTGGCCGACATGACAGCAGAAGTGTACAATATGGAAGCAGCGATTCTTCGTACGGAGAAAGCAATTAACAAAACTGGTGAGGAGAAAAACAAACAAAAGCTTCTATATACACAAGTATATGTTCAAGAAGCATTTAATCGTGTTGAAGCGGATGCAAAGGAAACGTTAATTGCAATTGAATCCGGTGACAATTTGCGCACGATGCTATCGTCATTACGTAAGCTAACTCGCCACACGCCAATTAATGTTATTGCAAAGAAACGCGAGATTGCGGCGAAGATTATAGAAGAAGAATGTTATGTAGTGTAAAATTGTAACGAGATGGGGCCGCAATCATGTGATTGTGGCTCTTTAAAAATTTATAATCAGACATAGGTTCCGCTATTATAGGAAATAACTGCCGTTTTTTGATGATTTTCCACAAATAACGGAATGTGTGTCCGGCAATATCTAACTTCAGTCATGGTAAAAAATAGACAAGGTATCTGCGGGGAATTTATCTTGTCATCGTTCTAGATGAAAGGATTTCAACAACAAGATTGGGGGCGATATTAACGATTGATATGAACAACTTATTAACAGTATTTTAGTATACCATCTAAATGATTTTTTCCTATTTTCTAATCTAGGGCTACGAGTGTAAAACGAATGGCAATACAAAGAATCCAGCATTTCAATCGACCATACACGACAATTTTTGCTATAATGAATACAATGATAAAAAGGTTTGGAGGAATGCTTGTGGCTTTAACATTTTATTGGTATCCTAATTGTGGAACGTGTAAGAAAGCGAAAAAATGGCTTGACGATAATAATATCGATTATACTAGTATACATATTGTTGAACAAACACCATCTGAACAAACAATTTTAGATATGATGAACAAAAGTGAGCTTCCTGCTAAAAGGTTTTTTAACACAAGTGGCAAAAGTTATCGCGAAAAAAACATCAAAGATAAAATTGCAAATGCATCAAATGAAGAGATGGCAGAATTTCTAGCGTCTGATGGTATGCTAATTAAGCGCCCACTAATAACAGACGGTGAAAACATAACAGTTGGATTTAAAGAAGAAATCTTTAATCATACATGGAAAAAATAATGGAACTAATTATTGGAGGGATTTAAATGAGTTTACCAAAAGGCTTATTGTATTCAGAGGAACACGAATGGGTGAAAAAGGAAGATGGCAAGGTACGAATTGGTATTACAGATTTCGCACAATCCGAATTAGGTGATATCGTATTTGTTGAACTTCCAGAAGTTGGGGACGAAATTGAAGCGGATGAACCATTTGGTAGCGTTGAGTCAGTTAAAACGGTTTCTGAATTATATGCTCCTGTTAGTGGGAAAGTTGTTGAAATTAATGAAAACCTTGAAGATAGCCCAGAATTTGTTAACGAATCACCATATGAAAAAGCATGGATGGTTGTGGTTGAACTATCAAATGAATCAGAATTAGAGGAGTTACTATCTCCTGAAAAATATGAAGAAGTAATTGATGAAGATTAATCGTACTAAATAGAATTTATTTTAGACTGACTATACACCTTTTTTAAAAGGTGTATAGTCAGTCTTATTTAAGAGCAAAGATAGTATAAATTTTGGCGATTATATCTAGCTCCAGTACCTAGGACACTCGAGACATAAGCAGTTCGCTTCCGTGCGAGTAAAGCAAAGCACACACACTGCACCGCTCTGCTTGTCGTGTCTTTCAAGGCCCTTGCGCTTTTCTTATAGTGTTTGTGATTTTGAATAGAAAAAGTTTGAAGCGTCTACTAGGTACTGACGAACAAAGAGGGTTTTATTTGTAGCAGTTTTATTATTAACAACCCCTTTTGATACTATTTTTTGTTATAATAAAGATAGGTGTAATAAGGCTTTTTCAAGGGTGGTAGCTCATCCCCAGAGAGGGGGTGAGGCTTATGTCAGTATTTGAAACAATTTTTTTAATGCTTAATTCTAGCATGTTAATCGTTGCTCTGCTGACATACCTGAATAAACAGAAATAACCACCCTTAGCCTGCTAGCAATTGGTGGTTATTTCTATATCCATCATGAGTTGCCCCTTTGAAGGGCTATTACGCCTAGGCTGAATGGTGTGAAGCACCATTCAGTCTTTAATATTGTATAACTTTCTACTCACAGTATACCTCATATTGGTTATTTTTAAAACGTTTTACTTAAAAATAATCATATAATAGTTGCATCTAAAATGGCTAGACGGCAACATTATCGATAATACTAATACAACATCCGTCATCTGAAAAATTGACAATGTTCCAAATCAAAGTTGGCAAGGTGCGAATTGGTCTTATGTATTTCGCATATTTTGAATTATATGCTCCTGACAACAGAAAAGTTCCGGCAATTAATGAGTCTTTTAAAAAGGGTGTATAGTCAGCCTTATTCACGTCATATGATTAGTGTATGGAAGTTATTTTGCTTGATTTCATGAGGAGTGATATGTCATGATAACACCTGACCCTGACAAAGTGATAATTGTTGAAGGATTAACAGATAAGAAGAAAATACAAAAAATAATCACGGACCAAATCACGATTATTTGTACAAATGGAACTTTTGGTGTGGCTCGGTTTGATGAGCTTTTAGATACCTATGATTTGGATAATAAAGAAGTATATATTCTTGCAGATGAAGACAATGCTGGAATGAAACTTAGAAAACAATTGACTCGTGAACTTCCGCACGCTGAACATATTCATGTGAGTAGCGAATTCCGTGAGGTAGCAACCACTCCAGAATCTGTACTTGCTACTGCGCTGGTAAGCAAGCGAATTAATGTTAATCCGATATTTTTAATTTGAATTAAAGTGTGTGTCCAAAAAGGTGGCAAATTAGAAACAAGAAGTTCAAGGCGCGAAGGTTCTGAGGAACCGGAACGTATGCTTTTAATACGTGAGGACCGGAAAAACTGAGCAACGAAGAAATTCGCCGTTTATCATTTGGTGACTTTTTGAACAACCTCTAAAGTGTAAGGTGATCGTATTGCAACCAATAACTGATGAACAATTAAAGCAAGATCATTATTTTTTATACATTTATACACCTTTTTGTGGAACTTGTCACTTGGCAAAAACGATGTTAAATAAAATCGAATCGGTTCACAAACAGGATATTTTTTTGGAAATGAATGCATCTTTACATCCTGATTTTATGCAAGAAGCGAAAGTTAAGTGTGTTCCGTGTCTTCTTATTGTGGATGATGACATAATTAAAGAAAAGGTTTATGCATTTCAATCGATACCGAATATCTATACCTATTTGATGAAATATGAGCCAAAACTGTTTGGAACTTAACTTTTATTGCCTAGCTTCAGCGCTAAAGCGTCTGGTGGACTACCTTTACCGCCGTACGATAAATCAACATCGAACCACCCGTGTTGCACGGGCGCATTCCATACGCGTTTTCGCTTTTTATTGTTGACAGGCTACTAAACAGGTGATACGATTTGATTTACAACTTTTTGTACCAATTAAATACTTTTACTCTCTTATCTAGAGCGGTGGAGGGGCTGGCCCTATGAAACCGCGGCAACCTTCAAACGATTTATTGTTTGAAAGGTGCTAACTCCTGCGAAGCAATCGCTTTGGCAGATGGGAGAACGTGAAGACTTAAATTATTACGTCTTTCTGTTCTCTTACAGAAAGACGTTTTTAATTTTTTTACAAACGATAAAATTGATGAGCTGTGGAATACTAAACAACAAGATTAGCCACTTCTAGTTTAGCACTTGCGCTTTTGTTCTTATTTTAGGAGGATTCTCATGATTTCAATTGAAGGTTTACGCAAACAATATATAACAAATAAATCGACAATACATGCGGTTGATGATTTATCACTAACAATAAAAGAAGGTGAAATATTTGGTGTCATTGGTTACAGTGGTGCTGGAAAAAGTACATTTGTCAGGTTGTTAAATCGGCTAGAAGAGCCTTCTGGTGGTCGTATCGTTATTGATGAACAAGAAGTCACTGCGCTTAATACTAAACAATTACGATTAGCAAGGCAGGAAATTGGGATGATTTTTCAGCACTTTAATCTTCTTTGGTCTAGAACGGTAAGAGATAATATTACATTTCCTTTAGAAATTGCTGGCGTTCCAAAAAGCGAGCGAGATGAACGGGTTACCGAACTTATTCGTTTAGTAGGACTAACAGGTAGGGAAACCGCGTATCCTTCCCAACTAAGCGGTGGACAAAAGCAACGGGTTGGTATTGCGCGAGCATTAGCTAACAATCCAAAAGTATTACTTTGTGATGAAGCGACATCCGCACTTGATCCAGAGACAACAAACTCGATACTTGATTTATTAGTGGATATTAATAAAAAGCTTGGTTTAACCATTATTTTAATTACCCATGAAATGCATGTGATTCGAAAAATATGTAATCAGGTCGCTGTTATGGAAAATGGAAAAATTGTTGAACAAGGAGATGTACTAGATATTTTCTTAAGACCACAGCAACAGGTTACAAGAAAATTCGTAGAGCAAGTCATGGGTACAGAAGATGAAAATGAAAGTATAGATCAGCTTATTCAAAGTTATGATCAAGGAAAGATTGTTCGCCTTCACTTTATCGGTGAAACGACCAATCAGGCTTTAATCAGTCACTTGGCAAAAAAATATGAGATTGACATTAATATCTTACAGGGGAAAATTACCCAAACACAACGCGGTGCCTATGGAACACTATTTGTCCAAATGAATGGAGAAAAAACAGAACTGGATGAAGCCGTACGTTTTGTGACGGACGATACCTCCGTAGAAGTAGAGGTGATTCGCGATGTTGACTAAGCTATTTCCCAATTTAGATGTCCAGGATTTTTGGCTTGCCACTTATGAAACATTTTATATGACAATCTTATCTTTGATTGGAACATTTATTTTAGGTATCCTGCTAGGCTTACTTTTATATTTGACAACGAAAAATGGGATTTGGGAAAATAAAATTTTGAACATGATTGTAGCAGCCATTGTAAATGTTTTTCGGGCTATTCCGTTTATCATTTTAATTTTGCTATTATTTCCTTTTACTGACTTTTTAATTGGTACGATACGCGGTCCAAACGCAGCACTACCAGCATTAATTATAGGATCTGCACCATTTTACGGTAGGCTAGTTGAAATAGCTTTGAAAGAGGTTGATAAAGGAGTTGTTGAAGCCGCGAAGTCAATGGGGGCCAAAACACGAACGATAATCTTTCGTGTGCTATTGCCTGAATCCATGCCCGCGCTTATTTCTGGTCTGACGGTTACGGCAATTGCTTTAATTGGTTATACTGCGATGGCTGGCGTTATTGGTGCAGGCGGACTCGGAAACTATGCTTATTTTTACGGTTTTCAACGACATGATTTTGATGTTGTGCTGGTTTGTACCATATTGATTGTCATTATTGTATTTATTTTTCAGTTCATTGGAGACTTCATTTCCAACAAATTAGATAAAAGATAAGGGGAGAGTAACATGAAGAAAATTTTAGCATTTGTTTCAGTTCTAGTATTATTGACGTTAGCTGCATGTGGAGGTAATGACGATACAAGTGGTAACAATGACTCGGAAATAACTGTAGGTGCATCTAGTGTACCCCACGCTCAAATTTTAGAAGAAGCAAAGCCAATTCTTGAAGAAAAAGGTATTACGTTGAACATTGAAGAGTACCAAGACTATGTTTTACCTAACCAAGACTTAGCCAGTGGTGCTTTGGATGCGAACTATTTCCAGCATATTCCATATTTAAATCAGCAAAATGAAGATCCAAATCTAGGTTATGACTTTACGCATCTTGGTGGAATTCATATTGAACCAATTGGAATTTATTCCAAAACAATTGAGAGTGTAGAGGATATATCAAAAGGCACGGAAGTAATCATGAGCCGTTCGGTGGCTGATCATGGACGGATTCTATCCTTGTTAGAAAGAGAGGGGTTAATAAAGCTAGCGGAAGATGTTAATAAAGTTGAAGCAACAGTTGATGATATCGTTGAAAATCCTAAAAAATTACAATTCTCATCCGACATTGATGCAGCACTTTTGCCGAATATGTACGAAACGGAGGAAAATGCGTTAGTAGCGATTAATACAAACTATGCAATTGGAGCTGAATTAAATCCAACGGAGGACGCTTTGATCCTAGAAGGTGAAGAATCACCATATGTGAACGTAGTTGCGGTTCAGAAGGAAAATAAGGATAATGAAGCATTGAATACCTTAGTTGATGTATTACATTCAGAGGAAATTCAAAACTTTATTTTAGAAGAATTCGATGGTGCAGTTGTCCCAGTTGATGGCAAAAAATAATAATCTTTTCCTGAATCATGAGTATTATACAGCAAATGAGAGCAATTAGTTAAATAAAATAAGAAAAGATCGCTATCTTTATTTCAGGGGTGAATATTCAATCTAATTCGATATCCTACGTTTATTTACGTTTTGTAAGGGTAATATATATATGTTAATCTTATTATTGTACTTAATTCGAAAGGATGATTCACTATTTATAGTGGTATACGAATGAAACACACTCCAGAAATGGAGAAAGCAATGCAACAGTCACACAATATGGGCTATGCAGAGTACGGACGCAAGTTAGAAAATCAAATTGCTGTCGAAAAAAGACGTCAACATGAATACGAAAAATGTAAACACATGGTTGCTGAACTTGAAAATCAACTACACAAATAAATAGATCTTATGTCTATGTTGGTGATGCGATGAAATTGGCATCATCAGCATTTTTCTTTTTGGCTGTCTTCTAAAAGATTGTTGTTTTTGAAACAAAATCTATAAACTGCGACGTAAAAATCATGTTCAGTTCCCTCCTGCGGGAGGAAAGGCATAGGTGAGACACCGCAGTGCGAACGCACGAGGAGACTCACCAGTCGCCCGCGGAAAGCGACTGCCCGCAGCGGTAATCACGTTGCTGTTATGTCGCAGTTTATATCAACTTCGGCGGTATGAGCAATAAACTATACGAAAACAGCCTTCTTTTTAAATAAAGCTTTTACTATACATATAGAAGAAACTCGGATTCTTCAATTACTTAAGAAGGGATAATTAAAGGATAAATCCGTTACTTACCTTTGTTTAAAAGAGTTGATATTAAATTCGAAATGATTTAAGATTGTAATGAGAATAAATTGAGAATGGATATAAATGTCCGTTTGATAAATAGCATATAACAGTAATTGGAGGTATTGATATGGCAGGATCAACACTAGAGATAAAGAATCTTCATGTATCAATTGAGGATAATGAAATATTAAGCGGGGTAAACCTTACGATAAAAGGTGGCGAATTCCATGCAGTTATGGGACCGAATGGTACAGGGAAATCGACACTTGCGTCCGCGATTATGGGTCATCCTAAATATGAAGTTACAGAGGGCAGTGTCCTTTTAGATGGCGAAAATGTTCTTGAAATGGAAGTAGACGAACGTGCTCGTGCTGGACTTTTCTTAGGTATGCAATATCCAAGTGAGATAAGTGGTGTAACAACTTCTGACTTCTTGCGTTCATCTGTAAATGCACGTCGCGCTGAAGGTGATGAAATTTCATTGATGAAGTTCATTAAAGAAATGGATCGCACACTTGATTATCTTGAAATTGATAAAAATATGGCTCAGCGTTATTTAAATACAGGTTTTTCTGGTGGAGAAAAGAAACGTAACGAGATTCTTCAATTAATGATGATTAAACCAGAAATTGCAATTTTAGATGAAATTGATTCTGGTTTAGATATTGACGCATTAAAGGTAGTATCAAAAGGAATTAATAAATTGCGAGCTGAAAACTTTGGTTGCTTAATCATTACACACTATCAACGTTTATTAAATTATATTACACCAGATCAAGTTCATGTCATGATGCAAGGACGTGTCGTTAAATCCGGTGGACCTGAGCTTGCTAAACGTTTAGAAGCTGAAGGTTATGAGTGGATTAAAGAAGAATTAGGTATTGAAGACGAAACTGTAGGTCAAAAAGCGTAGAAGTAAGGAGGGGTAGTATGACTGTTGAAACTAAACTGCCATATGATCAAGAATATATCAACCAGTTTTCAAAAGATAGAAATGAACCAGAATGGATGAAATCATTACGCCTTCAAGCTCTTGATCAAGCTGAGTCACTCGAGATGCCAAGGCCTGATAAAACCAAGATTGGTAATTGGAATTTCAGTAACTTTAAACATTCCGCACAAGGCGAGAGTATTTCATCGCTTGAAAATTTACCAGAGGAAATTAGAGACTTTATTGAAAAGGGTTCAGAAAACCTTATTATCCAACGTAATCATTCTGTAGCATATGCATCACTAAATGCTGAACTTAAAGAAAAAGGTGTTATTTTCACCGATATTTTCACAGCGTTAAAAGAACATGAAGATTTAGTGAAACGCTATTATATGAAAGATGCAGTATCGGTTGACGAGCATCGTTTAACGGCGTTACATGCAGCGTTGATGAATGGCGGAATCTTTGTTTATGTACCCAAAAATGTTGAACTAGATGTACCATTACAAACTATTTTTTGGCAGGAAGATCCTGAAGTTGCACTATTTAACCATGTGTTAGTTGTGGCGGATGATAATAGTTCATTAACCTATGTAGAAAACTATATTTCAACTAATGATGAGCAAGAAACTGTAGCAAATATCGTTACGGAAGTCATTGCACATAATAATGCACGGATCTCATTTGGGGCCGTTGACAATTTCGCATCTGGAACTACCACGTATGTTAACCGTCGTGGAGTTGCATACCGTGATGCGAAAATTGACTGGGCATTAGGACAAATGAATGATGGAAACACTGTCTCAGAAAATATTACACATTTAGTTGGGGATAATTCTGAGTCAAAGGCAAAAACAGTAACAGTAGGTCGTGGAAAACAAACACAAAACTTTACTGCAAAAATCGTTCACTTTGGTAAAGAATCAGAAGGATATATTTTGCAACATGGTGTGATGAAAGATAGTGCTACTGCGATTTTTAACGGAATTGGAAAAATCGAACATGGAGCTTCTAAGTCTAACGCTGAACAAGAATCACGTGTGTTAATGTTAAGTAAAAAGTCACGTGGCGATGCTAATCCAATCCTATTAATTGATGAAGATGATGTAACAGCAGGACACGCTGCATCAGTAGGTCGTGTTGATCCTGTTCAATTATACTACTTGATGAGCCGTGGTATTACGCAACAAGAAGCTGAACGTTTAATTATCCATGGTTTCTTGGCACCGGTTGTTAATCAACTTCCGATTGAATCGGTTAAAAAGCAATTAACACAAGTCATTGAAAGGAAAGTTTACTAATGGATGTAAAAGCCATTAGGCAAATGTTTCCTATTCTTGATCAGGAAGTAAACGGACATCCATTAGTTTACCTTGATTCATCGGCTACCTCACAAAAGCCATTACCAGTCATTGAGGCGCTCGATACCTATTATCGTCAGGACAATTCAAATGTCCATCGAGGGGTGCACACACTAGGAACGCGTGCGACTGAAAAATATGAAGGGGCGCGTGAAAAGGTTCGTCGCTTCATCAATGCTTCTAGCACTGCGGAGGTTATCTTTACACGAGGTACGACTACATCAATTAATACAGTGGCAACTAGCTATGCTCGTCAGAATTTAAAAGAAGGCGATGAAATTGTTATTACGCCGATGGAACACCACAGTAATATCATTCCTTGGCAGCAGGTCGCAAAAGCTACTGGTGCAACTTTAAAATATATACCACTTCAAGAAGATGGTACTGTTGCACTTGACGCTGTACGTGATACAATTACTAGTAATACAAAAATCGTTTCAGTTATGCATGTTTCCAATGTTCTTGGAACGATAAATCCAATTAAGGAAATTACAGAAATTGCTCATCAAAATGGAGCAGTAATGCTTGTTGACGGTGCACAAGGTGCGCCTCACATGGCGGTTGATGTAATCGATTTGGATTGTGATTTTTATGCGTTTTCGGGTCATAAAATGGGAGGACCAACTGGAATTGGTATCTTGTATGGTAAACGCGAACTTTTAGAAAAGATGGAACCTGTTGAATTTGGTGGAGAAATGATTGATTTTGTTCATTTACAAGATTCCACTTGGAAAGAGCTTCCTTGGAAGTTTGAAGGTGGCACGCCAATCATTGCAGGTGCTATTGGATTAGGCGCTGCGATTGATTTCCTAAATGAAGTAGGAATGGACAACATCATTGAACACGAACATAAATTAGCTCGTTATGCACTTGATCAATTGCGTACGATTGATGGGATTACCATTTATGGTCCAGAAGAACGTGCAGGGCTTGTCACATTCAATTTAGATGATGTACATCCACATGATACAGCAACAGCATTGGATGCGGAAGGTATAGCAGTGCGTGCAGGACATCATTGTGCACAACCATTAATGCGTTGGTTAGAAGTAACTGCAACAGCACGTGCTAGCTTTTATGTATATAACACCGAAGAAGATATTGACAAGTTAGTTTCAGGACTTGTTAAAACAAAGGAGTATTTTGGTGATGTCTTTTAATAACCTCGATACACTATATAGACAAGTAATTATGGATCACTATAAGCACCCAAGAAACCGTGGCTTTGTCGAAGGTGATGCGTTGACAGTTGAAATGAATAACCCTACATGTGGTGATCGTATTCAACTGCAGCTCAAAATTGATGATGGCATTGTTACTGACGCGAAGTTCGAGGGTGAAGGTTGTTCCATTAGCATGTCATCGGCATCTATGATGACACAAGCAGTTAAAGGGAAGAATGTAGATCAAGCAGTAAAAATGTCTGAGTTATTTTCAAAAATGATGCTCGGTGAAGATGTTGATACTGATGAATTTGATTTGGAAGACATTGAAGCATTGCAAGGAGTAACAAAATTTCCAGCGCGCATTAAATGTGCAACACTGGCCTGGAAAGCAATGGAGAAAGGTGTTCATGACGAGTAAGTAGCCAAAGCGGTAGCCATTGGGTCATTTTATGAAACATGAGTTACAAACACCTAAAGGAGGTTTTTTACATGGCGAAAAAAGCACCTGAAATGGAAGGGTATAAATATGGTTTTCATGACAAAGACGTTTCTATTTTTCGTACAGAAAAAGGGTTAACACCAAACGTGGTAAAGGAGATTTCAAAAATCAAGGATGAACCTCAGTGGATGCTTGACTATCGCTTGAAAGCATTAGAGCATTTCTATAAAATGCCAATGCCACAATGGGGTGGAGATCTTTCTGAATTAAATTTTGATGAAATTATTTACTACGTTAAACCATCAGAACGTCAAGGTAAAACATGGGATGAGGTACCTGAAGAAATTAAAGAAACTTTTGATAAGTTAGGAATTCCTGAAGCTGAGCAAAAATACTTGGCTGGAGTTTCCGCACAATATGAATCTGAAGTTGTGTATCATAGCTTGAAAAAAGATCTATCAGATTTAGGAATTGTCTTTAAGGATACAGATACTGCATTAAAAGAGAATGAAGATTTATTCAAAGAATATTTCGGAAAAGTTATTCCCTATACGGACAATAAGTTTTCTGCACTAAATTCAGCGGTATGGTCAGGCGGTTCGTTCATCTATATTCCAAAAGGTGTGCAAACAACTACACCATTACAAGCATATTTCCGTATTAACTCGGAAAACATGGGACAATTCGAACGGACACTGATCATTGTTGATGAAGGTGCATCGGTTCACTATGTAGAAGGTTGTACAGCACCAGTGTATACAACGAATTCCTTGCATAGTGCAGTAGTTGAAATCTTTGTTAAAAAAGACGCATACTGCCGCTATACAACCATTCAAAACTGGGCAAACAATGTCTATAATCTTGTAACAAAACGGGCAACGTGCGATGCTAACGCAACAATGGAATGGGTCGATGGTAACATCGGATCTAAATTAACAATGAAATATCCTGCTGTCATCTTAAAAGGTGAAGGCGCACGCGGTATGACATTATCCATTGCAATTGCTGGACGCGGGCAACACCAAGATGCTGGAGCTAAAATGCATCACCTTGCCCCAAACACTTCATCAACTATTGTTTCGAAATCAATTTCAAAACAGGGTGGTAAAGTAACATACCGTGGTATCGTTCATTTTGGACGTAAAGCAGAAGGTGCACGCTCTAATATTGAATGTGATACATTAATCATGGATAATGAATCTACTTCAGATACAATTCCATACAATGAAGTAAACAATGAAAACATTTCACTTGAGCACGAAGCAAAAGTTTCAAAGGTCTCTGAGGAACAATTATTCTACTTAATGAGTAGGGGAATTAGCGAACAGGAAGCCACTGAAATGATTGTTATGGGCTTTATTGAGCCGTTCACGAAAGAACTTCCAATGGAATATGCAGTCGAAATGAATCGATTAATTAAATTCGAAATGGAAGGTAGTATTGGTTAAAGTCTATAAATCCCTGTCATAACAATGTTTATGACAGGGATTTTTTTGTGTGAATTGGGTTCGTGCCTAATTTGTGCCTAGTTTGAATCACTTTTCCTTCGCTTTTGTATATAAAATGAACTTATTCAGTTCATCTTCGTCAATTTTTTCTGTTACATCGAGATAAGTATCTGCGGTTGTTTTTATAGTTTGATGTCCTAACCTTTGTGATACATACTTTAAACTCGTGCCAGCTTCAAGTAGTAAAACAGCATGTGTGTGCCGGAACCCATGTGTTCCTTTGTAGCTGACGGCAGCCTTATTACAATAATCCTGAAAGGATTCCCTTACGGTTGATGGAGTGAGGTAGTTCCCTAAATAATTTTGAAAAATAATATCATCTTTATTACGCTTAAATGGCTTATATTTAAAAATAACTTGTTTTGAGTCGTTTTAAATTGTTTTAATTCATTCAATAGGTTTTTGTTCAATTTTATGGTTCTGTATGATGCGGAATTTTTCAGAGATGTTATTCGGACATTATTATTATCATCCCTGCACGTTTGGCATTGAACAGCTATTTTATCTTTTTGTATGTCCGTCCATCGTAATGCAAGTGCTTCACTAATTCTTAATCCAGTCTGACTAAGAAAATAGATTAACATATAATATAAACGATATTCCTCAAAGCGTTGATGTTGATATGTTTTCATGAAATAAAGCAACTGATTTAATTCTTCGAGTTGATAATACTTAACTATTTTATCTGTATTAATTTTATCCTGAACAGGTATTTTGAGTTTTTCTGCTGGGTTTTTGTCCAATATCTCCATTTCATGGACTGCATAATGAAAAATGCTTTTTAAAACGGATAAATATTTCAATCTTGACCCGAAAGAATAACAATTTCAATCATTATCATCCTTCATTCCATGGTACTTATTTAGCCATCTTTTTATTTCTGGTCTTTTTATGTGCATTAAGCGTTTTTTTTCAAAATAAGGTAGAATATGTAGTTTAACAATGACCTCCAATTGATGGAATGTTGATTCTTTTACGGATGTCTTTTTGTGTTCATATAACCACTCTTACTACTTCTTTAAACAAAATTTCCCTATCGGTTAACGTATAGCCATAATAAAGCCTTTCTTCGACTTCACTTGCCTTAACTTTAGCTTCTTTTTTCGAGCGGAAAGAACCAATACTGGTTTGTTTACCATCCTTTAAGACCCGTGCTTGCCATCTGCCACTGTTTAGTTTTCTGAATGTAGCCATGATCAATCCTCCAATTACTAATCCTCACTATATGGAACGGCAATTAATTGAGGTGATGAATCCCATTTTTTTAGTCGTCCATCTTCAAAAAGCGTTGATGTTGAACCACAGTTTGGACAAAATCTAGCATTGTTTTCAAGTATTTCACCACAACCTTCGTCATGATTATGCCACTTGATAGATTGCTTATAATCATCATCATCATTTATATTAAGACTCGTGCATTTATTTATCAGGTAAACACCACAAATGATACAATAATTTGATGTTTTTCCTGAAACACCAGTATTGCAATTTGGGCACTTACTTGTTGTTATAATAGGTATCTTCTCCGTTTGGTTTGTGTCCTCCCTCTGTTTGATAAAAGCAGCAAATAGTATTCGTATCGGGTTGTCCTCGGCATAATGTATATTATATTCATTCTTGCCTCTGGTTAAGAACTTTTTAATCTGTTTAGATGCTGTATGGGTTAGTCCGCACAAATCAGATATAGAATTTACCTCAATCGCATCAAGCGCCCTTAATACAGGAGGTGGTGCTAGTGTGTTGGCTTTTTTAAATTGTTATCTAAATTCACCTTCAGGCTGTCAATATTGGGATAGTATAATGTAAGTTTCTTCTGGCTTCCAAATAAATCTACTTAAAATTCAAAATCATAAGTTTTCGGATGATTCTATAGAAAAGTAGTATATTTTTAAATAATGTAAGCAGTTACAATACATGTAAGCGCTTAAGAAAAAAGGGGGATATTAATATGAAGAAGCTTGCACTTATGCTTTTTAGTATCGTAGCACTTTTTGGTTTAGCTGCATGTAGTGGCGGAGAAAGCAAAGAGGCATCCGGAAGTGGTGTCATTGAGCTAACAGTTTGGAATGACTGGACAGAAGATCGTCCTGAGAATACAGCTTATAAGAATATGGTGAAAAAGTTCAATGAGAAACATGATGATATTGAAGTGATAATTGAAGCAATTCCACATGATCAGTATGAAACAAAGCTTAGAACACAAGCAGCTGGTAAACAGTTACCGGATATGTTCCGTGTATGGCCAGGGGCAAGACTTGCTCCATTAGTAAAAGGAGGAGCGGTTCTTTCATTAAATGAAATCGCTGATAATTGGAAGGATATCCCTGAAGGCATTATGAAAGACTATGCGGTTGATGGAGAACAGTATGCAATTCCAGGAAATATTAGCGAAACAAGTTTAATTTTCTATAACAAGAAATTAGTTTCTGAAGCAGGTTTTGAAAAATTCCCTAAATCATATGAAGAATTAAAATCACTAATTAAAGCACTAAATGATCAAGAGGTTACACCAATTGCACTTGGGAATAAATCAATTTGGCCACTTCAATCCATTTATATTTCAACGATTGCTGATCACTTTACTGGAAGCGATTTCTTACCAAATGTATTAAGCGGTGAAGGTACTTTTGAAAATGAGCAGTTTATTAAATCATTAGCTGTAATTGAAGAACTAACTAAGTTAAATGCGTTTAACACAGATATGAACACGTTAGATGAAGCACAAGCTAGAAACAAATTTATTTCCGGTGAAACTGCGATGCACTTTGCTGGTTCATGGGCAATTGGACCAATCTTAGAAAGCTCAAAGGACATTGATAACATTGGTGTTGCACCGTTCCCAACTTTTGCTGAAGGAGAAGGTGATCCAGGGAAGATTGCAGGTGTTGCTGGTGGTGGTATCGCACTTAATAGTAAGCTGAGCGGGGAGAAAAAAGAAGCAGCATTTGAATTTTTGAAGTTCTTCTACAATGACGAAATGTACCAGCAACTGTTAGAAGCGAACATTATTGTCCCTGTAGATTTAGAAATGGGCGAAGACATTCCACAGGTATTCCAAGAAGCTAATAAATTGGCACAGGGTGGATTAGCACCGGTTTATGATGCAGTGTTAACACCTGAATTAACTGATATTATTAACAACGGTCTGCAGTCGATTACGATTGGTGAAAAGACCCCGGAAGAACTTGCAGCTGAAATGCAGGAAAATGTAGAAGCCAAATAATTTAAACGTACAGTTTTCCAAATTATTGGCAACCTGTACTTATCAAGGGGGGAGACTATGCATGCGGCTAGAAACAAAAGAATAGCCATTATTTTTGGCTTATTACCTGCAATACTTATTTATCTTGTCTTTGCAATTTTGCCGATTCTTCAATCCTTTTACTATTCATTAATGGAATGGAATGGATTTTCTGAAATGCAATTTGTGGGATTAAGGAACTTCACTGAACTTTTCCAGGACCCATTATTCTGGAATTCAATGAAAAACAATATTTATGTTGTGTTGGCATCCGTTTTTGGTCAAGTGCCTATCGCATTATTTTTTGCGCTACTGTTAAATAGAAAAATTAAAGGTTTAAAATTTTTTCGTACGATTGGCTTTTTGCCGGTTGTACTATCAACGGTTGTCATTTCGTTGACATGGAGTCTGATTTATAACTCTGAAAATGGCTTGATAAATGAATTTCTAAGAGCAATTGGCCTTGGTGAACTTGCGCAGAACTGGTTAGGTGATACCAATTTGACCATGATTTCTGTTTTAGTTGTAGTTATTTGGCAGTTTGTAGGTCTGTATTTAATTATTTTCCTGGCTGCGTTACAGAATATACCGGAGGAAGTAATAGAAGCAGCAAAAATCGATGGTGCTTCTGAATGGACAACTACCTGGAAGATAACGGTACCAATGATTTGGGACACCATTATTGTGGCAGTTATTTTATGTATTGCTGGTAGTCTTAAAACATTTGATTTAATTTACGTAATGACCCACGGTGGTCCAGCCCATTCGACTGACGTTATGGCATTGTATATGTTCAATGAGACATTCAGTCAGCTGCAATACGGATATGGTAGTGCTGTTTCAGTAGTTATTTTCTTCTTTAGTTTAATTTTAATTTACACTGTGACAAAACTATTAGGGAAAAAGATGGTGTAGGGAGGAGGAATTCATATGGAATCCGTGAAGAATTCAGGAAGAGTAAGGAAGTTTAGAATGAAAAACCCAATTATTTACACCTTATTAATTATATTTGCAATTGTAAATGCCTATCCGATTCTATGGATGGTCATCAACTCGTTTAAGTCAAAGCAAGAGTTTGCTAACAATCAGTCTGGATTACCTCATGAGTTTGTGATTGATAACTATATCAATGCATGGAAAACTGCGGACTTAGGTACCTTGTTTACCAATAGCATATTTATTTGTGTTAGTGCAACGATCATCACCGTATTGATAGGAGCAATAACATCGTATTTCCTATCAAGATTTACATTTAAAATGAACAAAATCGTTTATACCTTTTTCATTTTTGGTATGTTGATCCCGATTCACGCAACATTAGTACCCATGTTTATTTTAATGAGAAATATAGGACTGTTAAACACTCCTATAACATTACTATTTCCATATATAGCTTTTCATTTACCGATTACAATTTTTATTTTGACCAGTTTTATGAAGGCATTTCCAAAAGATATAGAGGAATCTGCCATCATGGACGGCTGTGGAATATTTCGGGTATTCTGGTCAATCATTTTGCCAATGACTCGTCCTGCCTTAGCGACGGTTCTTATCCTAAATTTCATCTACAACTGGAATGAATTTTCTTTTGCACTTGTTCTAATAAATGATCCTGCATTACAAACACTACCATTAGGTCTTGCTAGCTTCGCTGGTCAATTTACAACCAATTATGGGGCTCAAATGGCTGGTTTAACAATGTCATTAGTACCTATTCTTGCTTTCTATTTACTGTTGGAAAAAGAAATTGTAAAAGGTATGACAGCAGGTGCTGTAAAAGGATAAGATAGAGGTAGTAAATGTAAAAGGCTGATGCATATGTTTCGTCACTTAAGTTTAAGGAAGAAATTTGTAACCATATTTCTAGTTTTAATCACACTACCTATTATTCTTTTTGGTCTCTTAATCTATCATCAGGCAACCGAGGCCTTTAAAAATCAGGCTGAACAGAATATTGGATCAAGACTTGAAAAAAATGAAGAAAACCTTACAGCTATTATGCAGGGGATAGAGAATATGTCCTCTTATATGATTTATGACGAGAGCTTCCGGACCTTTTTTACTACTCCGAAAGAGGATGTTCAGGTAATCAGACGAGCGGAAGAAGCGATTCGTGGATATTTTACCTTCCAGTTGATGAGCTATGAGTATATTGATTCGATTAAGTTGACAGGTAAAGAGGGCAGTTCCCTGTACTTTGGTAATCCTGTCTCAACAAATGAAAGGCATTTAAAGGAGGACGCAGTTGAGAAACAAGGGGCGCCCAACTGGAGTAACTCTTATCAAGTGGTTAGTGACTGGTCTGGAACACATACAGTTATCAGCATGACGAGGGTTATTAATAATATTATTAATATCTCTCAACCAATTGGTTATATAAACATTCGCCTTAATGAAGCACATCTCTATCAATCAATTGAAGCAGATCCGTCTCGACAAGGTAATTATTTTGTTATTTCCAACAAGAGTAATGTTGTTCTGCATGAAGATAGTTCACTAGTTGGACAACCATTTCCAGATTCAAATGTAGCCGACTTAGTTATGAATAGTAAGAAGCGCACGGTTACGTATGAAAAAGATGGAGATACATTTCTAATTGTAAAGAAAAAAATAGAAGGAACCAATTGGATATCTGTCGTGATGGTTAATCAAGATGCGGTAGTAAATAGTTTGTATGATGTTAGAACTCTCATTGTTATTATGGTTGTTTTACTTTCGGTACTAGGTGTTGTTGCATTCATTGGATTCTATAAGTGGCATGTTAAGCCAATTGTTGAGCTCACGGAGCAAACGAAACAGCTTGAAAAGGGAAATTTTACGGCAAAGGTTACGATAAATTCCAAGGATGAAATTGGTAAACTAGGCATGAGATTTAACCAGATGGTTGTCATGATTCAGAAATACATTGACATCGAATATAAGTTGAAAATAAAGCAAAAAGAATCGGATCTTAAAGCACTGCAAAACCAAATTGACCCGCATTTTCTTTATAATACACTCGATATGATTCGTTGGACGGCAAGGATGGAAAACGCGTTAGAAACTGGTCAGTTAATTGGGCGACTTTCAAAGATTTTTCGTATGAATTTAAATATGGGAAAAACGTGGGTTACGGTGGAAGAAGAGATCACGTATATTTATAACTATCTGGAGTTACAAAGAAGTCGAATGGGAGAACGTTTAAACTTTACTATCTTTTATGATGATCAACTAAGGAATGCATATATGATTAAGCAAATAGTACAGCCCCTTGTTGAAAACAGTATTCAACATGGTTTTAAAGACCTGACAAGACAAGGGAAAATATATATTCGCTGTTACAAAGTAGGGCAAGAGATTCAGATCGATATTATCGATAATGGGCGGGGCTTTCCAAATCGTGCAAATGAAATAGAAGATGGGCAAAAGACAGGTTATGCAATGAGCAATTTAGAAGAACGGATGAGAATTGTTTTTGGAGATACGTTTGGGCTGGAGCGAATAGCCTCTGAACAGGGCGCTTGGATCCGCCTGACACTTCCAATCCTTAGTAGTCATGATATTAATGACACTAGAATCAGGTGAGTTGAATGACTTTTAACATGTTAATTGTAGATGACGAACCAATCATTTGTCGTGGATTAGCAACTACTATTCCATGGAATGACCATGATTTGGAAGTCACGGATATAGCATATGATGGTGATGAAGCCATTGCAAAGATTACTAAAAACAAAGGAATCGACCTGGTCATTACAGATGTCAAAATGCCAAACAAAGATGGTCTTGAATTATCAGTCTATCTATCTGAAAATTACCCTGAAACGAAGGTTATTATCATTAGTGGGTATGACGAATTTAAATATGCGCAACAGGCAATACAATTGGGTGTTCATGATTATCTATTAAAACCAGTTGATATTGATGAATTATTGAAAGTTGTTCGAAAAGTAACGAGTGAATTTAAAAAAACACAACTGGAAACCGAGCACTATCAACACGCAAATTTAATGAATGCCCTTTATCATCAAGTTTTTAATTATCCTATTAAAGTCCCTGAGGAGTTAGTAGTGTTCCAACACGAAAGGATTTACCCATTTTTAACGATGGTAAAAAATTATATGCAAATTACAAAAAACATGGATCCAGAGGAATTGAATTCGTTTAAACTTCAGTGGAAAAACGCAGTGGTTGATCATTTAGCATCTAAGGGATTGACGACTATTTCGATATTCCTAAGTGAAAATATGTTACTTACTTGTGTCAAGGATGATCGTAACAATTTGTTGGTGGGAGATTTTGTTCCCCTTGCGAATGAAATGGAATCGAATCAAATCTTGTTTATATTACACGAAACCAGTACCGAAGTTAAGAACATTAATCAAGCTACTAATCTATTGATTGAGAACGTGAAATATCTTCCAATAAATACGGAACAGATGGTTATTGATTCAACTGTGGAAAAGTTAAGCGAAGCCAATTATTCGTATCCGATACAACTAGAAGATAACTTGACCGAATCCATTGTTCAATTTAACCAAAGGGGAATATCAGATTATACGAACCAGTTATTTAACTACTTGCAAGTAAACCAATTTTTATTGGAAGAAATCGTTAACGTTTGTAGTAAAATAATGAACAAGGTGGTCAATCGATTGAGTAACCTTTTGCAAAAGGAATCGGCAGTTGTTCCTTTTCATTTTAACCAGAGTATTGATTTTCTTTTGTTTGATTCCTATGATCTGTTACAGGAATTGTTTGAACAGGATATTGAAAAAGTGATTTACGCGTTTAATTTAAAAGACGTTGAGAGTAAGGATTGGTTAATGGAGAGGGCAATCGACTATATTAAGTCTTATTATAAGTCTGAAATCAAGGCACAGGAAGTTGCTGATGTAATCAATATATCACCAAATTACTTTAGTTCCCTGTTTAAACAGAAAACAGGTAGGAATTTCAATGAATACGTCAATCATATGCGGGTAGAGGAAGCGAAAAAATTACTTGCTGAAACTCCTTTTAAGGTAGGTGAGATTGCTGAACAAGTTGGTTTTCATGAGTATAAATATTTTGTCGGGGTCTTTAAGAAATATGCAGGAATGACACCTACAAAATTCAGAAAATTCACTACTGTTAAAAGTGAATAAGTTATTTTAGCAAAAAGGGGGTGGGAGGGAATACCATGAAGATGACCTTTAGGTGGTATGGTGAGTCGGATCCGGTTACGTTAAAGCAGATTAAACAACTACCTGGAATGCATGGGATTGTTAGTGCTATCTATGATGTACCTGTAGGGGAAGTTTGGCCTTTATCAAAACTTGATTCGTTAAAGCGTAAAATTGAGTCCGAATCATTGGCATTTGATGTAATTGAAAGTGTTCCAGTACATGAGGATATAAAACTAGGGCTGTCTACACGAGATTATTATATCAATAACTATAAAGAAACGATTCGTAATGTTGCTAAAGTGGGTATTTCTGTAATTTGTTATAATTTCATGTCAGTGTTTGATTGGACAAGAACACAACTAGATAAAGAATTATCGGATGGCTCGACAGCGTTAGTCTACTACCAATCACAGTTAACAGATATAGATCCAGAAACGAATCATTTATCTTTACCAGGGTGGAATGCCTCATACACACATAATGAGCTAAAGGGTTTAATTGCTCAATACAAAGATCTTGGTGAAGAACAACTATGGGACAATTTAACTTATTTCTTAAACGAGATTATTCCTGTTGCAGAAGAATGTGATGTGAAAATGGCAATTCATCCAGACGATCCACCTTGGCGTATATTTGGTATTCCAAGAATCATAACGAATGAACAAAACCTTGATCGGTTTTTACAGCTATATGATAGCCCTGCAAATGGGTTAACACTGTGTAGTGGCTCACTTGGATGCAGCAGTAAAAATGATGTCGCATTCTTAGTAAGAAAATATTCTAAGCAAAAAAGAATTCACTTTGGTCATATGAGAAATGTAAAGATTTTTGAAAATGGCGATTTTGAAGAATCAGCCCACTATACTTCAACTGGAAGTTTAGATATGGTAGACATATTGAAAGCCTATCACGAAAATGACTTTGACGGATTCATCCGACCTGATCACGGAAGAATGATTTGGGGAGAAACTGGGAGACCTGGCTATGGTTTGTATGACAGGGGTCTAGGAGCAATGTATCTACTAGGTATCTGGGAAACGTTGAAAAAAATCTAAGGAGGACAACTATTATGGAAAATATAAAAGTTAATGTACCGAAAAATTTCATTATAGGTGCTGCGGTATCAGCTTGGCAAACAGAAGGTTGGTCAGGAAAAAAGGATTCACAGGATTCTTACCTTGACCTTTGGTATAAGAATAACAAGCATGTTTGGCACGATGGTTATGGACCAGCAGTTGCTACTGATTTTAGAAATAGATATAAAGAAGATATTGCGTTAATGAAAGAAATAGGTCTTACCCATTTTCGCACGTCAATTAATTGGGCACGCTTCTTAACTGATTATGAAAATGGAGTAGTAGATGAAGAGTATGCAAGCTATGTGGATGATGTTATCAATGAGTTACATGCCAATGGAATTGAGCCAATGTTTGCTTTAGAACATTATGAAGTTCCTGCCGAGTTATTTGAAAAGTATGGCGGTTGGGAATCAAAGCATGTACTGGAGTTATTTATTACATATGCAGAAAAAGTGTTTGATCGCTTTGGTGATCGCGTCAAGCATTGGTTTTCATTCAATGAACCTGTCGTTGTCCAAACGCGGGTGTACTTAGATGCGATCCGGTGGCCGTTTGAACAAAATACGAAAAAATGGATGCAGTGGAATTATAATAAAGGCCTAGCGACAGCGAGACTTGTTAAGCTGTTTAAAGAAAAAGAATTAAAAGAAAAATATGGTGCTAAAATTGGTGTTATTTTAAATCCTGAGGTAACCTATGCGCGATCTACAGCTCCACATGATCAGGAAGCTGCTAGAATATATGATCTACTTTTTAACCGTACATTCTTAGACCCGGCAATTAAAGGGGAATATCCGCAAGAATTATTTGACCTACTGTATAAGCATGATATTACGTTTGATTATACAGAAGAAGAGCTGCAAGTCATCAAAGAAAACACGGTGGACTATGTAGGATTAAATTTATACTTCCCACACCGTGTACAAGCACGTACGTCCGCATGGAATGAGGGAATTCCTTTCCACCCAGCTTATTATTATGAAAAATTTGAGCTTCCAGGTAAGAAAATGAATCCATACCGTGGTTGGGAGATTTATCCGCAAATTATGTACGATATGGGCATCCGTATGAAAGAGGAGTATGGAAATATCGAATGGTTCATTGCAGAAAATGGAATGGGTGTAGAAAACGAACACCGATTTAAAAATGAAGAGAATATCATTCAGGATGATTATCGAATCGATTTTATCAGTGAACATTTAAAGTGGTTACTAAAAGCAGTAGAGGAAGGGGTTAATTGTACTGGGTATATGCTCTGGGCATTTTCGGATTGTGTGTCACCGATGAATGCATTTAAAAATCGGTACGGATTAGTGGAAATAAATCTGGCAGATAACCGAAACCGCAGTCTGAAAAAATCTGCTTATTGGTATAAACAGGTCATCGAAACAAGGGAATTTGATGCTAAAAATGATGCCATAAACAAATAATTATTCTTAGTAAAGTCAATAAGAATGGGTGTAGTTATGAAAAAATATTTAGCTTTCGATTTCGGTGGAACTTTTGTGAAGTATGGTGTAGTGGGAGAAAATGCGGAAATAGTAGAAAAAAACAAAGTGAAAACACCAAAAACATTAGATGAACTAGTACAGTTGATAGAAACAATCAGCAAAGAAAACCAAAATACGAAAGGGATTGCAATTAGTTCTCCAGGTGCTGTATCTAATGAAGGATTCATTTATGGCTCAAGTGCAATTCAGTATATACATGGAACAAACATAAAAGAATTGATTGCAGCACGGACGGGGCAATCCGTTTATTTAGAAAATGATGCCTATTGTGCTGGGTATGCGGAAATTTGGAAGGGTTCGGCAAAGGGTAGGAAAGATGTACTTGTTATTGTAATTGGAACAGGAATTGGTGGAGCTGTTATCAAAAATGGTTCTTTGCATAAAGGGGCTAACTTGCATGGCGGTGAATTTGGGTACATGTTACTAAGCACTGACCTTGAAAGTAGCGATGATGTGTGGAGTAGAATTGCATCTACTAAGGCGTTAGTTAAACGAGTCGCTCATTTAAAGCAGATAGAACCAGAATCATTGTCTGGTGAGCGAATTTTTGAATTAGCTGAAGCAGGTGATCAAGTTTGTATTGATGCATTGGATCGTTTTTATCACTTGTTGGCTATAGGTATCTACAACCTGCAATATGTATATGATCCAGAAGTGATATTAATAGGTGGAGGAATTAGTGCAAGAGAAGATTTAGTTGATCATATAAATGAAAAACTTGATAGAATACTAGACCTTATTCCTCTTGCCAAAGTGAAGCCGAAAATAGATACATGTAAGTTTCGTCAAAATGCGAATATTCTAGGGGCTGTATATGGCTTTATAAGGAATAACTAAAGTATAAGAGATTAGTAAAACTAATTGAACAATATATGGGAGGTATTTTTTTTATGGAAATACAGCATAAATTCCCAGAAGGATTTTGGTGGGGAAGCGCGGCTTCAGCAACACAGATGGAAGGTGCTGCGTCGGAAGGTGGCAAAGGACTAAATATTTGGGATCATTGGTATGCCAAGGAACCTAACCGCTTTTTTGAAGGAGTAGGACCAGAAACAACATCTGATTTTTATCATCGGTACAAAGATGACATCCGTTTAATAAAAGAGATTGGACATAATTCATTTAGATTGTCTATTTCATGGTCTAGATTAATTCCGGGTGGAGAAGGAAAGGTAAACCAAGAGGCTGTTACCTTCTATAATAATGTAATTGAAGAACTACTATCTAATGATATTGAACCATTCGTTAACTTGTTCCACTTTGATATGCCACTGGAATTGCAAAATAAAGGTGGTTGGGAAAATAGAGAAGTAGTTGACGCTTATGTAGAATATGCTCGCAAAAGCTTTGAACTTTTTGGGGGCCGCGTGAAAAAATGGTTTACTTTTAATGAACCAATCGTACCTGTTGAAGGTGGATATCTTTATGATTTCCACTATCCTAATGTGGTTGATGCAAAGAGAGCTTTTCAAGTTGCCTACAACACTATAATTGCTCATGCGAAAGCTGTAGAGGTTTTTCGCAAGCTTGACCAGAATGACTCTAAAATAGGTATTATACTTAATTTGACTCCTTCATACCCGAGAAGTCAAAACCCTGCAGACTTAAAAGCTTCTAATATTTGTGATTTATTTTTCAATAGAAGTTTCCTAGACCCTGTTGTAAAAGGGGAATACCCACAGGAACTAATTGAACTGTTAGAGCAACACGGTCAGCTTCCTGATACGGAGTTTGGGGATGTAGAATTATTAAAAAATAATACAGTTGAACTATTAGGTGTTAACTATTATCAACCAAGGCGTGTCAAGGCGAAAGACAGTTTACCTAATCCGTATTGCCCATTTATGCCTGACTGGTTCTTTGATAATTATGAAATGCCAGGACGAAAAATGAACCCGTATAGAGGTTGGGAAATTTACGAAAAAGGAATTTATGATATCATGATTAATCTTAAAGAAAACTACGGTAACATTGAATCATTTATTTCGGAGAATGGGATGGGTGTTCAAGATGAAGACCGTTTTATTGAAAATGATAGAATTGAAGACAACTATCGTATTGAATTTATTCAAGGTCACCTTGAATGGCTGCATAAGGCTATTCAAGAAGGATGTAATGCAAAAGGGTACCATTTATGGACGTTTATGGATAACTGGTCTTGGATGAATGCCTACAAAAATAGGTACGGATTTTTTTCCGTTAATATTGAAACAAAAGAAAGAACAGCTAAGAAAAGTGCGTTATGGTTTGCAGAAGTATCAAACAACAATGGTTTTTAATTACCTGCTACACACTATAGAGAGGGAAATGTAAATGGAAGGCATTAAAGTAGTAACTATTGGTGGGGGATCTAGCTATACTCCCGAGCTGGTAGAAGGTTTTATTAAAAGGTATTCCGGCCACGTACGAATCGGGAAAAAGAGCTTATCAGGAGGCGGAACTGGGACCAGATGATATTGATGTGGTAGAGTGAATCAATCCTTTTGTTGGTGGTTGTGTGACCATTGTTCGCTTTAAAGCAGTTATGACAAGTTCCTTCGTCATTCGTTCTCCCATAGCCCAACCAATAAGACGACGTGAATAAAGATCCATAATAGAGGCTAAATACAACCAGCCTTCGCTTGTCCAAATATGTGTGATGTCACCGACCCAAACTTGTCCCGGATGGTCTACTTTAAACTCTTGATTTAATAAGTTTGGATAAATAGGCAAATTGTGCTTTGAGTTCGTTGTTGCTTTATATTTTTTCATTGTTTTAGATCAAATTTGGTTCTCCTTCATGATCCGTGTCACAGTCTTCTGGGATACGTTAATACCCTGTGTGTTCAATGTCTTAGTAATTTTAGGACTTCCATAGATTTTTCTGGATTCTAAGTGAATACGTTTAATGCGTGCTGTAAGACGCTCTCGTCTCTTTTTCTGTTCACTTTTTGGTCGATTAAGCCAAACATAATAGCCACTTTTGGATTCACCTAATACTTCGCACATCTTCGCTACACGAAATTCGTGTCGGTGCTTGTAGATGAAGTCATAGATTAAGGGGAAATCCTAGAATTTCGTTAGATACCCCATACCTGCATTTTATACTTCATGTAGAGCTTCCTCCTAAGTTGATTTGTTTGTGTGTAAATTCATCTTATCGAGGGGCTCTATTTTTTTCAAACCTTAAATTTAACGTTCTACAGGAATGCTAACAAAGAAGTTTTGGATTTTGTAGTAGATGTTTATCAAATTAATTAAACCAATAAAAGAAGAGTTGGGTAGCAGTGACTTTTATTCAATCAACTTTTCTAATGAAGGTTTGGGGTTATTAAAGATAGGAGATCAATGGTTAGAAATTGATGCAGGAGAACCAGATAAGGTTAAGATTACACCACATTTTAGAGTTGGGACAGGTAATGGAAATGGTTCAGTGCATAATGGTGACAGAAAGGATTTTTTTAAATATAATCTAGCATTTGTAGATGAGAATAATCATTATATTACATTTAAAACAATTGATCTAATTTTCAAGAGAACATTTTATCATGATAGTTCTATTTCCGTAATGAAATGATATGTAGAGTTTTAGTTTCGAACAGTCCTTATAATTAAGGGCTGTTTTTATTATGCCTAATTAAAAAATTAAAAGAGGGATGATTTGATCACCCTGATTAAGTATTAAAAACCTAGTTTTCTTATAGTCCATTCTTTTCCAGCTTCAACCTTCATGTCATGCCAAGAGTTAAATGAAGAATTTTGGGATACGAATATATCCAATTGATGTTCAGGAATAGCATCTAGGTCATTCTGGGTTTCAAGCCTAAAAGGTGAAGCATCAAAAAACAAGTCAATAGTACTAAATTGAGTGTATGTTGCCATAAACTTTGGATTAAATAAATCCTTAAATGGTATTTGATTATCACCATCTATTCTTTTAGTATTTTTCCTAACTTGTCTAACTTTTTTTCAAAGTCTCCAATACCTTTATTTTTCATTTTTTCACCACCTTTGTAAATATATTCTAACATTAATTAAAAGTATATTCAATATATAGTAAATATTACCTCATTTAACACTATATATTGATTTATCATTCAAACCTAATTATTGACTAGATAAACGTGAAAGAAAATAGTTTTAAATTGTTCCGGATATATGAATAGTTCCTTTACTTTTAAACGCTTACCTATTGCTAACGATTGCATAGCAAAACAAAGAGAAAAAGATCAAACTTTATTACAAGCTGCATATATATAATGGTTGGTGAACCTAGTAGATGAAAGTTAGCTAAAGTAAAGGTACTATCCAATACAAGTAAACGGTCCTAACTTTTTAATCATGACATTATTTCCTGCGTGCCTAATTTGTGCCTACTCTTGATTGATAAACTTTGATATATTCTGAAAAGAAAAATCAAACAATGTTGATTTAATGGTACTTTTGATGCAATATAGAACATTTAGGAAAGCATCATTAATCAAATTCGAAATGGAAGGTTCTATCGGATAAAAACTTTTTAAAAAAACCTTGCACACTGTGCGGGGTTTTTTGCATAAGGAAATATAGGAATGTTGCAGTAAGTTATTCAATAATTAGAAATGAAATATAAAGCGTGCTAATATATTAGGTAGTATAGATAAAGATTGGGAGACGGAAGGGATATTATTGGTTTATATTATTTGTATTTTAATTGGGGTCATCACCGCATTTGCTGGTAGTCTGATTGGGCTGGGTGGAGGAGTTATTCTGATTCCAAGCTTATTATTTTTACATCAATTTTCAAACGAGTTCGCATGGGCTACTCCACAAACGATTGTAGGAATATCATTAATTGTTATGTTTTTTACAGCATTATCTTCAACTATTTCTTATTCCAAAAAAGGTCGAGTTGATTATAAAACTGGTTTATTACTTTTATCAGGTAGCGTTCCTGGGGGAATCTTCGGATCGTGGTTAAATCAGTTTATTGCAGCAGAAAGTTTTTCATTTTATTTCGGCATCTTGATGATTGTATTATCATTACTTTTTTTACTAAAAAGAAAAGCTACATCAGAAAAACAAACAATTTCACAGAAAAACATCCGATCATTCCATCTTGATGATAAAACATATCATTATTCGATTTCTTTTTGGGCAGCGTTTATCGTTTCACTATTTGTTGGAACATTATCTGGTTTATTCGGGATTGGCGGAGGTTCTGTCATGGTTCCGCTCATGATTTTGTTGTTTGGGTTTCCTGCCCATATAGCAATTGCAACATCCATGTTTATGATTGTTTTCATTAGCATCATAAGTGCTGGAACTCATATTTTCCTTGGTCACGTATCATGGGAACATGTCCTGTTTTTTATACCTGGGGCGTGGATTGGTGGAACAATTGGCGCAATGGCGAATCAAAAGTTAAAAAGCCAGTCGCTTGAATGGATATTACGTGTGCTATTAATAGTTGTCGGGATACGCTTAATTATTGAAGGATTAACATAAGGAGTAGGTATCGTGGAGGAAAAATTATTCTTTTATTATACAAACGATCTACATAGTAATTTTGATCAGTGGTCACGGGTAGCAGGGTATTTGAAGGAAGCAAAAAGTATGAAAAAAGCAGAAAAAAAATCCTGCTGGTTATTTGATATTGGTGATCATGTCGATCGTGTGCATCCAATTGCCGAAGCGTTTATGGGAAAGGCAAATGTACAATTAATGAATGATGTGGGATATGATGTAGTCACGTTTGGAAATAACGAAGGGATCACGTTGGACCATGATGACCTGTATCACCTGTATGATGATGCAAAGTTTGATGTTGTTTGTGCCAATTTGCAAAACTTAAAAGGTGATAATCCACCGTGGTTTCAACCTAGCGTCAACATTACCTCGACAAATGGCGTCAGAGTTGGTGTTTTAGGGCTAACTGCACCTTTCAATGCGTTTTATGAATTACTAGATTGGCATATCTTACCGCCTTTTGAGGTATTAGATGAATATATAAGAGACCTTGCTAAACATACAGATGTCATTATTCTACTGTCGCATTTAGGTATAACCGAAGACCAGGAAATTGCAAGAAGATATGATGATATTGATGTCATTATTGGCGGGCACACACATCATTTACTGCGGACGGGTGAGACGATTAACAATACGATAATTACTGCTGCAGGCAAACATTGTGCATTTGTCGGTGAAGTTATTTTGACATGGGATCAATCCAAAAAAAAATTGGTTAACAAAGAGGCTTATACAACCGATATAACACATAGATCAAAAGATTTACAAACAGAACAAAAATTGAATGATCTAGTTGTCCAGGCAGATAAAGTTTTAAAAGCAAAAGTTGTCACGCTTGCTGAGACTATTGAAATTAGTTGGTTTAAAGATACACCGATAATGGAAAAACTGTCAGCAACATTAAAAGCATGGACGAATGCTGACTGTGCGATGTTGAATGCGGGTGTTTTACTTGATCAATTTGAAGCAGGTGATGTTTCGCTTAAAGATATCCACCGTATTTGTCCCCATCCCATCAATCCTTGTCTGGTTGTCTTGAAAGGTGATGAGCTGATGGAGGTTATTCGGGCATCATTTACAAAAGAATTTATGGAACTACAATTAAAAGGTTTTGGATTTCGTGGTGAGGTTCTTGGAAGGATGATTTATGCAGGTGTGGAAGTTGAAACAGAGGTAAGGGAAGATGGACAAGAGTACGTGAAAGATGTAAGAGTGAATGGACAACCTCTAAATCCAGAACAATCATACCATTTAGCAACAGCTGATACGTTCACCTTTGGAAGACTTTTGCCAGAAGTTGCAAGATCGGAAACGAAAAAATACTTTTTACCAGAGTTTCTGCGGGATTTATTAGCCCAAACGTTAAAACAGGAATATGAATCAAGGTAAGGGCTCGAGTAGCACCTATACCTCTATCTGCATACACATATATGGTGATGTAGAAAAGGAGGCAATACTTGATGATTACTGTAAATCCTTTGGAGATTGATGGTATGTTTTTTACTGCAATTACTGTCGAACTACCAAAGACAAACTTACTCATGATTTCTAATGATATCGGTTATATTATGTGCGGTGCTTTAGATGTAGACCTCTTAAATGAAAAATTAGCAGACCGAAATGTAATTGCCGCTCGAGCGGTTGGGGTTAAAACGATTGATGAATTATTACATGCTCCACTGGAAAAAGTAACCGATGCATCTAAGTCCTACGGTTGGGAAGTAGGAATGGTTGGGAAAGAAGCATTGGGCCACATATCATAAAACGTAAGTCTTCCGTTATGGAAGGCATGCGCCTTTCTTACACGTTAAGAAAACATCTTGGGCGGTAAAAAGTAAAAAAAGTCAAGGCTTTCGCCATTAGTTTTTGGCGACAAGCCAGGACTTTGTAAGGTGTTGAAATGTCGATAATTGTTGTTTTTTGCATTTTTCATTAATGATATATGGCATTAGTTGAAATATTTTGTTAAAAATTTATACAGATTTAGTATCCCGAATTAATTTGGTATGATACAGAGTTAGGAGAACGCTATGAGATTAGCAAGTACGAAATTAATTAAACCTGGAACCATTGTTGGACAAACTGTATTTAATGAAAGTGGAAAGGTTTTAATACAAAAAGGATTGGGTTTAACCAAGACAATGATCAATCGTCTTGTATACCAAGGGATTACATATATTTATATTGAAGACGAGTTAACCAATGATATTCAAATTGAGTCTGTTATATCAGAAAAGGCAAGAATTGATGCTACGAACACGATAAAAGAGACATTTCATGATATAAAACAAAAGGGTTTTGGTAATCGATCTTATATATTAGAGAAAAAAGGTAGCCAGATGACCTGTGTTGTCGAACGATTACTTGATGAAATTATGAAGCGGAAAGATGCTTTATCATTACTTGCGGATGTTTTTGTTACGGATGACTATATCTTTCAACATTCCTTAAATGTAACGATCTATTCACTTGCAATTGGGACAGAGCTCAAGCTGCCAAAAGAGAAGCTTGTTGAAATTGGTGTCGGTTCAATGTTGCATGATATTGGAAAAATTTTCATAGACCCTGATATTCTAAAAAAACCTTCTAAACTAACGTCACTCGAATTTGAAATGATTAAATGCCATTCACAATATGGGTATGATTTTTTACGAAAACAAGAACGTATTCCTTTAGTAGTGGCACATTGTGCATATCAACACCACGAACGATTGGATGGGTCAGGATATCCAAGAGGTATAGAGGGTAAGGAGATTCATCCATATGCCAAGATAATTGCGGTTGCTGACGTATTTGATGCTGTAACAAGTAACAGGACTTACCGTGATGCCATGCTTCCACACGACGGCCTAGAGATATTGTACGCAGGAGCTGTGAATTTATTTGACAAAGAGATTGTTGAGGCCTTTAAACGAAGCGTTGCGGTTTATCCAAATGGATTAGCAGTTGAATTAAGTGATAACCGATTAGGTGTTGTTGTCAGACAGCATAAACATTTATGTGATCGTCCGATTGTTCGTATTATAACGGTTGAAAACGAGCAAGGTATCCCCCCTTATGAAATTGATTTGTCTAAATGCCTCTCAATCACAGTTAAAGCATGCTTTAATGAATAAGAATAAATATTGAATTCTAACCTTCTTAAAACAAGCATAACTTGTGTTAAGGGGGTTTTATTCTTGATGCAACCAAAGAAAAGTGTTTTTAAAAAAAGAAGACGAACACCGCCTCCAGTTAAATACATATTTGCAGTAACCTGTATTTTATTTATTGCAATGGTATCATTCAGTATCTGGTTTATAGGAAAGAAAATACAACCACCATTAATGGAAATCGCAGAAATAAAGACGACTGAATTTGCAACCAGAGCCATCAATGCCGCGGTTAAGTCAAGTGAAGGTATAACGTTTGATAACCTTGTGGATATATCTGAAGATGATGAAGGAAATATTTCAATGGTGAGTTGGAGCGGGGAAGCGCAAAATAAATTATTAAGAAAAACTACGGAACGTGCCGAATTTTTTTTATATAATATGAATAAAGGAGAGACTGTTGATACAGATGACCCAGACTTACCACCTATAGATTATGATGATTCGGCAGGCGATTTAGCAGAAAAGGATCCAACAGTCGTGGAAATACCTATTGGGCAAGCATTTGATAATACAATACTTGCCAACCTGGGGCCAAGAATACCAGTAAATTTTGAAATTGTTGGTGCGATTCAGTCTGATATAGTAATGGAAAAGGAAGAACTCGGTATCAATAGTGCTGTTTATAATTTATATGTTCAAGTAACGGTTGACGTTCAAATTGTTGTCCCTTTTACAACAAAAACTGATACAGTAAGCACAAAGATATATATTGATGCAAGAACGATAAATTCAGAGGTTCCACTGTACTATGGTAGCGATGGAAATAATACTCCACCTATTGCCATTCCTAAAGATGACTTGCAAAAAGAGGAATAACTTAGTATAATAAAACAATAATTTCATAGACTAACCTTATCTGATCGGTGAGGTAGAGGCGCAAATAGGAATAGTAGTCAATAGGAGAATGACACCTGTGATTATTGATGAAAGGACTGTTTGCCGAAGTGTGGAAAGGAGTCAAACTTTCTATTGCTGGGATAGTTTTGAAAAAAGACTATACTGTCATGTTCAAGATTGTGCATGGAGAACTACTGATCGTGATGGAGGATAACGTATATTGTCAAAACAATGGTAGGTTATTTTCTATCATTGTTTTTTTGCGTACTTTTTTACGTGTCTCCGTGCACTTTCATATTAGAAAATATGGAGGTAAGAAAGATGGAAGGAACGATTTATTCATTAATACCAGCATTTGTTATGCTTGTTTTGGTGTTACTTACAAAGAGAGTTTTATTATCACTGGGGATAGGAATTATTCTTGGTGCCTTGTTTATTCACGACTTTAACCTACTGCGAACAATAAACGAGATATGGGTAGTTTTTTATCAAATTTTTTATACATCAGAAGGGCTTAATGTTGGTAATCTATTGTTATTAAGCTTTTTATTGCTTCTTGGAATAATGACGGCATTCTTAAGTGCATCAGGGGGCAGCCGTGCTTTTGGAGAATATATGATTAAGCGGGTTAAAACTCGTACAGGTGCTCAGGTCATGACAGCATTTTTAGGAGTTATTATTTTTATTGATGATTATTTTAACGCTTTAGCTGTTGGGCAAATTGCGCGCCCACTGACTGATCGCCATAAGATTTCGCGTGCTAAGCTAGCGTACTTTATTGATTCTACGTCAGCTCCTGTAACGGTACTTTCACCGATTTCAAGCTGGGGAGCATATATAATAGGTGTTCTTGGTAGTCTTTTTGTAGCCAATGGAATTACAGATATTCAACCACTCGAGGCCTTTGTAAAGATGATCCCACTCAACTTTTATGCTATTGGTGCACTAATACTAGTTTTCTTTACAGCCTATTTAAAAATGGATATTGGACCTATGCGAAAACATGAAAAACGAGCGATTGAAAAAGGTGAACTAATGGATCCTGATGAAAAAAATGTTCCAGGTGATTTAGGTGAAGTTTTCAAGCCGCATAGTAATGGTAAACTATATCATCTGCTTGTTCCTATTATTGTGTTGGTAATCGGTACAGTGGGGGCAATGATTATTACTGGTGCTCTAGCTAGCACAGATGTAACTTTGTTGGCAATTTTTGCTAATACCAATGTTAACCTTTCCTTATTTATTGGTGGTGGGCTAGCAGTTGCTCTAGCATTAATTTTCCACCTCGTACAAGCTAAGCCAAGAGTAAATACCTTTAAGATATTTGGTGAAGGAATTAAGACTATGCTTCCAGCCATTTATATTTTATTATTAGCTTGGATGATTGGATCCATAATTGGCACGTTAGGAACGGGAAATTACCTAGCGCAATTGGTGGAAAGAGCATCAATCGATTCTGCTTTCTTACCATTTATATTTTTCATTATAGCTAGTCTGATGGCATTGGCAACAGGTACGTCATGGGGAACCTTTGGTATCATGTTACCTATTGCAGCAGAAATCACAGTTATTACGGATGTCTCCTTACTACTACCATCACTGGCAGCAGTTTTAGCAGGTTCGGTATTTGGTGATCATTGTTCACCCATTTCGGATACGACTATTTTATCCTCAACCGGTGCTGGATCAAACCATATTGTTCACGTTATAACCCAATTGCCGTATGCTTGTATTGCAGCGACAATTGGGGGGATAAGTTATCTAGTAATAGGTTTCTCAGGTAACATATTCTTGGCGCTGCTATTGACACTAGTTTTACTAATAGCAGTAAGTTTCTTTATCCATTTTATTAACAAAACAAAATCTTCTACTTTATAGTATTCGTTCAGGCAACCGGAGAATCTCCCGGTTGCCTGAATTTTTTTGGGGTAATCAGTGATTTCAAGCGATTTTGTTGCGCGTAAACATCAAATTGCTTTGACATAGTTCTAAAGTATCGTTATAATACAAACATAAATATCTGAAAAAAGTAAAGATTTATAACATTCCTTCTTACTTTTTTTCATAGATATAAAATAGAAAGTTATCAGGGGAGGTAGAAACGATGGAGACAAGATCTCAGTGGGGAACACGAGCAGGTTTTATTTTGGCTGCTGTAGGTTCAGCAGTTGGCTTGGGAAATATTTGGCGATTTCCAGCCGTAGCATATGAAAATGGTGGTGGAGCGTTCTTTATTCCATATTTATTTGCGCTTCTTACGGCGGGGATTCCAATTCTTATTATGGAATTCACAATGGGCCATAAATACAAAGGTTCTGCACCACTAACGTATAGAAAAATTAATAAAAAGGCTGAATGGGTCGGCTGGTGGGCAGTAATAGTGGCATTTGTTATTTCTACATATTACTCGGTTATTATTGCCTGGGCAATATCCTATTCTTATTTCTCATTTAATTTAAACTGGGGAGAAGATACGGAAGGATTCTTGTTTGGAGAATACTTAAACTTAACGGATCCGGGTCAAGTCGGCAGCTTTGTTCCTGGAGTACTTATTCCATTGATTATCGTTTGGATTGTTGTGTTAGGAATATTATTTAAAGGTGTTAAGAAGGGTATCGAGGTTGCAAACCGAATATTTATACCAGCATTGGTAATTATTTTTATTATAATCGTTATTCGTGCAATCACATTACCGGGCGCGCTAACAGGTTTAGAAGCATTTTTTGAACCGAATTTTGATAAGATACTAGAGCCTGGTGTATGGGTAGCGGCTTATGGACAGATATTCTTTAGTATGTCAATCGCATTCGCAATTATGATTACGTATTCTAGTTACTTACCAAAAAAGTCGGATATTACGAATAACGCGTTTATTACAGGATTTGGTAACTCTAGTTTTGAGTTGCTTTGTGGTATAGGAGTGTTCTCAGTACTTGGTTTCATGGCTACACAACAGGGAGTTCCTGTTAATGAAGTAGTAAGCGGAGGAGTTGGATTAGCATTTGTTGTCTTTCCGCAAATTATTAACGAGTTTCCGGCTCTTAATGAGCTCTTCGGATTTCTATTCTTTGCTTCATTAGTTTTAGCTGGATTAACGTCACTAATGTCTATTACAGAAACCTATGTAGCTGGATTAGTGGATAAGTTCAAAATTTCAAGAAATAAAGCCGTCTTGTTTGGTGGCGGTTTCGCAGCACTTATTTCGCTATTGTTTGCTACACAAGGTGGTTTGAATTTCCTTGATGCGGCAGACTACTTCATTAACCAATTCGGTGTTGCGTTCGTAGGATTGGTCGAGGTAATTCTAATGGCTTGGATTTTCCGAAAGCTGAATGACTTTAAATCACATGCAGATGAAATTTCTGATATACGTTTAGGTGCATGGTGGACGATTAGCCTAAGTGTAATAACACCACTCGTTCTTGGTTACATGATGTTTGGCTTATTTAAGCAGAACCTATTACAGGAATTTGATACGGAGACAGGTAACTATGGTGGATATGCAGATTCATTTATCTTATTTGGTGGATGGGCAGTAGCACTAGCAGCAATTGTTGTAGGTATCCTGTTATCATTTACCAAATGGAAAACCAAAAACACAGTAGATAAGGGAGGCGAATAATATGAGTGGCAGTGCAATTTTCATTATGATCTTAGGTATGGTTATTATCTGGGGAGGACTTGCGGCGAGTATTATCAATGCCGTTAAAAAATCTAGAGAAGCTAAATCAAATAATTAAAGAAAAGCCGTTGTGAGGCAATATCACAACGGCTTTTCTTATTTATTTTCCATTCGTTCCCATTTCTTTAAATAGGGATAAGGATCAAAAGACCATTCACTATATCCGTTATCTTTGTACATGCCATAATGTAAATGAGGCGGGAACTTTCCTGATGTTCCAGGTGGTCCATAGCCAGTTGAGCCGACATAACCTATTACATCACCAGGTTTCACAATTTGACCTACTTTTATATTGTCTTTATATTTGTTTAAATGAGCATAGTAATGATAGATGTTATGAACATCTCTCAGTCCAATTCGCCATCCCCCAAACAAATTCCAGCCCATTAGTTCAACTACACCATAAGTAGTTGATCTGACTGGTGTACCGTAGTCTGCAAAAATATCTGTTCCTTCATGAATTCGGAGACCACCAAACCCCCGTCTGTTTCCCCAAGTATTATTGTAACTATAATTGTAATTCGATGGCAAAGGGAAAACGCGGTCAGTCAGTTCAATACCATTAAATTTTTTAAAAACACGGGCTGTATTCATAATTGATTGCACATTTAAATCTCGCTGATAATAATTCCATAAAGCGATTTTAATATCTTCTTTTGAATAGCCGTATTGTTGTATATACCTTCCTAATGTATATAAAATATCATCCGGATCATTGGGATCTGCTTTATGGTCTCCATCACCATCTTTACCAATCCCATGAAAAAGTGTAATCACCGCTTCATTCTTATTTTTGGCATTACCCATACCGAACCATTCTTTAGGCTCAAAGGAAATAGATATAATTTGGTCAGGTGGAACATCCTTTTGAATATTGCGTTCGTATTGATCAATTGCTGCAAAATAATACCACGGGATTAATGTCAGGGCTTCTGTTTTCTTATATAGTTCCATACGTTGTTTATAAATATCTTCTTCTTTTGCATGAACGGAATCAGTACCTACTTGTATAAAAAGAAAGATAAGTAAGGCGCAGATTAATTGGTAAATCTTCATAGCATCATCACCTTGTTAGTTATTTTTATTCTCAATTCCCTGAGGTGATTTTTTCATTTCTTTAATAATGGATGTAATTGTATTCCTGTATGTTCCTTGCTGTGTATTATTATTGTGTAAGCTTTGAATATCAGGAATTAAACTTCTATCATCCGAAACGAATACTTGAAAATAGCGTGGCATAACAGACAGTGCAGATTTCTTAGCAATATCTGCAGCTATTTTGTCGTCAAGCCCATCATTCTTACCGTAAGCTATCAACACCTCTTTATCTGTAACTAATGTAGCCACTTCATCAAATCCCTCATTACGTAATATGATTCGTGAAATCATATCTGCTATCTTATGTCGATCCATTGTTACACCATGGTTTTTTTCATTATTGTTGTTTAAATTTAATTGATCTCTTGTGTAATGTACATAACCAAGTCGGTTTTCCTCTTCTTGAGAAGCAGGCGTTTCGTCATTTCTTGTTGGGTCTAATTCATTCCTGATTTGCTCCTGTTCGTCAGCTTCCTGATTGGCAGTACCACACGCCGAAATGAACAATGTACATAGTAAAAGTACGAATGCAAATTTTTTATACATAAATTTTCCCGCCTTTTTGTGATGGTATCTATGGAGTTATTTTGCTACATGAGGAAATTTTCATTCACATAAATTAGGAATAGTCACATGTAAATTAAGGATAATATCTGGTTGAACAGGAGAACTTTATGGTAAACTATAGTCAGTTTAAAAGGGGTGATGCTCGGTGATCGAAATACATGGAAAAACGTATGAAATAATGGAAAACATAAAGGAAGGTTATGATGCGGAACGTTTAAATGAAAGATTCTCCGATATTTTGACGAAATACGATTTTATTGTTGGTGATTGGGGATATGATCAGCTGCGGTTACGCGGATTTTATGATGACCTAAATACAAAAGCTGCATTCGATTCAAAAATTAGTACCTTAGAAGATTATTTGTATGAATACTGTAATTTTGGATGTGCCTACTTTGTATTAAAAAAAATAGACAAATAAGAGCAGTAGTCCCTGAATGGAACTACTGCTCTTCTTCTGGTAAAACTTCGCCTTCTTCATCATGAATCGGATGTGAACCTGCGGCTTGCCTTGGTAAATCATCATGTCGCTCCTTATCTGGATAAACGAATGCACTTTGGCGTCGTTGACCTTCTTCCCAAGGGGTTGATTTACTTTCAACAGGCTCATCATCATTAATAGACGAACCAAACGGGCCTTCCGGAAATTCTTCAGGTATTAATTCATTTTGTTGCTTCTTTACATTATCAACTTCAGAGTAATTTCTTTTCCTCTTTTTAGCCATTTGTTTTCACCCTCTCGTCTGTGGCAATTGACTGGCAGCAAAACCCCAGTGAATGAAGTCTCACTTTATGTTCTGTTAGATGGTACGAATTTATACCTTTATCAATAATCACTCCAAAGTGGTACTATTCCAAAATTATACCTATGTATGTAAAAACTTCGTATTAAAATTTAGAGGTTAAACTTCAGCCGCATTTCTAATAGTTTCCCCCTGTAACCGATTGGGCCTTTCCCAACTTACAATACACCATTAAGAAATTCCCGCAATTCATCTGCTTCCATTTCCGTAACATGAAAAACATGTTCAATTTCTCCTTCTTTTGAGAAATCTTCTTTACTTATAACTGCAAAGCGGTTTTTTCGTAGGTCGATTATAACCTTTTTGTTATCCTCACGAGCGTCCATGATGGCAAAGTCATACCGATGGAAGTTTCCCATGAAGCTTATATATCGGACATCCTGATTAACTGTTTCATCTATTAAAAGCTTAAATTTATTAGCCATAATAATCCTCCTTGACACTTATGATTTCCCCTACTATACCACGTTTTGTTTAAGCGTTCATGGATTATGTGGTATATTTGGATTACCAAGAATCGTGGAGGTATTTTAATGTATTTTGTTGACCGGAATAATATTGAACAAACACTTATATATATGGATGACTTGCTACAAGAATTGGGGAAGCAATCTTTTGATTCGATTAGAGATAAATTGTTGCTTGAGAGAGTTACACAAATGGTAATTGAATCTATATTAGATGTTGGAAATATGATGATCGATGGGTTTATCATGCGCGACCCTGGGAGTTATGAGGATATTATTGATATTTTAGTTGATGAAAAAGTACTTCCTATAGAAGAACAGGAAGGGTATAAAGCGGTTATTAAGCTACGCACAACGCTTGTAAAAGAATATTTGAATATTGATCATCAAAAAATCCTGACTACTTTGCATGACAATAAACAAGCTTTAGAGTTATTTAGCAAAAGGGTTCGTACCTATTTGGAAAATGAACTCGGTGTTGCGAATGCCTTTTCAAATGAATGAAATGAGGGTTATTGAAAATGAAAAATTATCAAGGATATTTAGTTGATTTAGATGGAACGATGTATCAGGGGAATGAACGAATTCAGGCTGCTAAGGAATTTGTTGAATTTTTAAAAGAAAAAGGTCTTCCACACTTATTCCTTACTAACAATTCATCAAAAACACAGGTAGAGATTGCGAATAAGTTAACTGATATGGATATACCTGCGACGGAAAATCATATATTTACATCCAGCATGGCTACGGCTAGTTATATTGTAAATCTGAATAAGCATGCCCGTGTTTATGTGATTGGGGAAAAAGGGCTGCATGAAGCGCTTCAGGATCAAGGATTATTTATTACTGATGAAGAACCGGATTTTGTGGTTCTTGGTATTGACCGTGAAATAACATATGAAAAGCTAGCAAAGGCATGCCTATTCGTGCGAAATGGAGCTGCGTTTGTTTCAACGAATAGTGATATAGCGATTCCTACTGAGCGAGGCCTTGTTCCTGGAAATGGTGCACTTACTTCTGTTATCACTGTTAGTACAGGTGTCGAGCCAGTATTTATTGGAAAGCCTGAACCAATCATTATGGAGCAGGCATTAAAGAAGCTTGGGTTATCGCAAGATGAAACACTTATGGTTGGCGACAATTATTATACAGATATTATGGCGGGAATTCAGGCAGGGGTAGACACCTTGATGGTTTTCACGGGTGTAACCCCATTTGAAGACTTTCCAACATTACCAAAAAAACCAACGTATCATGTGCAGCGTTTAAGTGAATGGATTTAACCATAAAAAAAGCTGTCTAATCGAGCCTTAGCTCGTATTTAGACAGCTTTCTTTATATTAATCATCTAGCATGCTTGCATCTCTTACCCCGTGTGCAAGTCTGCTTGAGGCCGCTGCAGCTATTGCACCGACAATATCATCAAGAAACGTATGGCATTCGCCAGTTGATTTATCATTTAAACGCTCAAGGATTCCAGGTTTTTGCTTATCAATATAGCCATAATTAGTAAATCCAATCGATCCATAAACGTTAACAATGGAGAGGGCAATTATTTCGTCCACACCATACAAACTCTCATCTGTTTCAATCGTTTGCTGAAGTGGGAAATCCAACATTTTTTGTTCTGCAAGTTTATCCAACTGAATTCCAGTTAAAATTGCGTTCTGAACCTCACGTTTTGTTATAACGCAATCCACATTATGACGACAATCTTCCATACTTAAATCCTCATGGTATTTTGCCTGTAAATAGTAAACTAACTCTGCGATATCATCTAATGTGACACCACGCTCTGTTAGCCACTCACGCGCTTTTAACTCTAATTGACTTTGATTTGTATTTTTATCCATTAAAATCACCTATTCTTACGTATTTTTATCCAATTGTTATACATACACTTATTGTAAATGTATAAGGGGGGAAATATGTGAAAAATTTACTTGCTACCTATTATGGTATCCAAACAGAAGGAACTTGTTTCCTAGATGGGGCGGAGGGATTTATAGGAAACGATTACATTTATTTTATCATTCCTGCTGAAAACAAGGAAGCTATTCATATAGAACAGCTAGCTTTAGCCTATTATCTTTTTGATAACGGTGTATACAATATAGCCGTTCCAGTTGAAAATATAAACGGAGAATGGACTACATTGTTTATGGGAGAAGAATATATGGTTGTGAAAATGCGTCCTTTAGACAGGAGTTTGAAACTGCCACACGGACAATTAATGGCTCATTTACATGGTGTCGGGGCAGGCTATCCATTTGAACCACAAGACTTCACAAGCTATGGACAATGGAAGCAGCTATGGATTAACAAACTGACAGCATTCGAACAAAAAATGGAACAGGATGATACATTATACCAATCACCCTACCACCGAAAACTTTCGGATTTGTTCCCATATATTATTGGCATAAGTGAAAATGCAATACAATATTTGCAGGAGGCTGAATTTGATAATCGATTCCATGAAAGTGATCAGGGGACAATTGCGTATAAACGATACTCGAATCAATGTAATCGAGATGTGATCTGGCATGGGAATTTTATATTCGATCATCCAGTACGTGATCTGGCTGAACATATTAGATATTGTTTGTTATATCAAGGTGAACAAAGTATAGAGAATGTAATGAAGTTTTTGCAGGATTATCAAAAGGAACGATCACTTTCGGTTTTTAGTTGGCGATTATTATATGCGCGTCTCCTTTACCCTGTTCACTTTTTCGACTTAATGGAAAAAGGTTTTGCCTCAACCTCATATGATTCGTTATTATCGAGTTTGACTGATCTAGAACTTAAACAAATTCGTTATGAAAAATTTATGGGAGAGTTCTTCCAAACAGTCGGTGTAAGACATGATGAATGGAACATACCTGTAGTTGAATGGTTATAAAATAAGGCTCTTTTTAGTAATAATTGTGGTTTTATGTTATATAATGCCGCAGTGGAAATATACTCGCTTTCCGCGGGGAAGCCGCAAGCCCCCTCTACCTCTTATGAAAAGCGAAGGCGACTGCTCAGCGGCATACAAATAGTTAGGCATGTGAATAGTAGGGTGATCTATCCCTACTTTCATCATGACTAACTATTTGCTAGGCGCTAGGAGCCGTAGCTAGACACTCGTTCCTCGCTTGCGGGGTCTTGGTAGCTTTTTCTTCTAAGCAGGAGTCTCGCATATTTCCACTGCTGATGTGCATTTACTTCCTATACAGTAATACTTTTTTAATTAATAACAACAATCTTTTAGAAAGCAGACTAAAGTAAAAAGGCAAACAACATTGTTTGCCTTTAATCTATGTGGTATTAAAATACTTGTTCGATTTCTCTAACTCCAGGAACTTCAGCGATCAACGCACGTTCGATTCCAGCTTTTAACGTGATGGTAGAACTAGGGCAGTTCCCACATGCACCCATGAGACGAAGAAGCACAATGCCATTCTCATCAACATCTATTAACTCCACATCTCCACCGTCACGTAGTAAAAATGGGCGTAATTTATTTAAGACTTCTTGCACTTGTTCTTGCATTATCCATCTTCCCCTTTCTAAGTACCATTATAAGATGAATGGTGAAAAAAATCTATTGCTAAAAAACATTTCTTTAATACTAGATGCTTTTATTTTATCTTTAATGAAAGATTTTGTAAAATAAAAGTAACTAAAATTGTGGAGGTTTCACCATGGGGAATGAAAAAGTCGTAATAACCGTCTATGGGGCGGAACAAATATGTGCTAGTTGTGTAGGTGCACCAGGTTCAAAAGATACGTATGAATGGCTTCAAGCGGCTATCGGGAGAAAGTATATAGACGACGATGTGGATTACACCTATATAAATATTAATGAATCGCAAACAGAAGAAAAACATGCTGATTTTGTTGAACGTATTTTCGATGAAGATTTATTTTACCCAATTGTATTTGTAAATGAAGAAATGGTCGCAGAGGGGATTCCTCGTTTAAAAACAATCTACCAAGCATTGGATAAACATGAGGTTCCTTTGCAATCCTAACGAAAAGGGGCTAAATCATGAAAATTCCATTCACAAAAATGCATGGACTTGGAAATAATTATATATATCTGGATCTTTTTAAGACAGAATTTGAAGAAGAGATCTATCCAGTTATCGCCAGGAGAGCATCAAATATATATACTGGTATCGGGTCAGATGGTTTGATTTTAATTCACCCAAGTGAAACGGGTGCAGTAGGGATGCGTATTTTTAATAAAGATGGTTCTGAAGGATGGAACTGTGGTAACGGACTTCGTTGTGTCGCAAGGTATGCGTATGAACGTGGATTGGTGGATAACGAGAGGTTTCAAATTGAAACAAAATCAGGATTGGTTGATGCAGAAGTTCTAGTGAAGGATGGTGTTGTGTCAATTAACATGGGAGAGCCACGACTTACTCGGGAATTGATTCCCATGGTTGGTGAGGGAAAAGATCATGTGATTGCTGAATCATTTACAGTTGGAGACGTTGAATTAAAGTTGACTGCTGTGTCCATGGGAAACCCGCATGCATTATTTTTTGTTGATAAAATAGAAGATGCGTTAGTCACTGATTTAGGACCACCTATTGAAAATGATGCCCGTTTTCCAGATAGGGTAAATGCGGGATTTGTAGAAGTGCTCTCCCTTATTGAAATGAATTATCGTGTGTGGGAGCGCGGATCGGGTATTACGGAGGCTTGCGGTACTGGTGCTTGTGCCGCAGTTGTTGCAGCTATATTAAATGGACATATGCAAAAAGAAACCGATATCTGTGTTCATCTTAGTGGAGGAGACCTCATAATAAAATGGGATGCTCATGGAAACATTTGGATGACAGGCGAAGCAGAAATCATTGCTGATGGAACATTTTATTTAGAGCAATCAGTTGAATAGTGAAGACACAGTTTGTATACTTATGATAAAAGGAGGGACATGACATGGTTGTTACAATTACAGAAACTGCAGTGGACCAAATTAGAGAAATGATGCGAGAAGAATCAGAAGATGTCCGTTTACGCTTTGGTATAAAAGGTGGAGGCTGTAGTGGCCTATCCTATTCTTTAGGATTTGAATATGAAGTTAACGAAGAATTAGATATGATAGACGAGATAAATGGAGTTCCCGTTGTTATTTTCAAGCAGGATATCCCGATTATAGAAGGAACAAAAATTGACTTTAAACAAAACATGATGGGCGGAGGATTTTCGATCGATAATCCGAACGCAATTGTAAGTTGTGGTTGTGGATCTTCATTTAAAGCGAAAGATCGCGCGGGCGCACCGGAGAAGTGTTAACGGTATGACAACGGTTATTGGAGTTTTTTCAACGTAGTGTAATTCACTAATCCAAAGGTACACAAGGCGTAAAGGTTGTGCTGGAAAATTCAAGCATATTGACAGTTCAAACGAAATAAAACAACCGTTAACTGGACGTTTTGTGGTAGTTAATAACGATAGAAAGACTTTCTTAGCGATAAATTTAATCGTTGGGGGGTCTTTTTTTGTCGTTAAAGAAACGTAAGGGAATTAAGAAGTTAGCCGATCCAGCAAAGGATTATCCGAACCTAACACAAACAAATGCGATTGACATTGTCATTAGCAGAAAAGAGGACGGAAGGTATTAGAGATCGGAGTATTAAAGACTACGTAAAAATATTGGAATATTCGGCTTGGCTAAACGATAACTACGAAAACTCAACAGGGCTAATTAGGTAGAGAAGAGGAGAGAAAGCATCTTTCTTTTTTATGGCTACATGTTGGAGGTGAATAACGGGCATACTCAATTATAGGCTGTAATTTTGGAGGGGCAGGTTTGTATGTCTATAGAACAAATTATTCTAATAACGATGTGGATAGTAATAAGCTCTGCCCTTTTAATATTTATTCCAAAAGATAAAATTCTTCATGCCTTAGTAGCATTTCATATTAAGCAGTTTATAACATGGTTGTTTGGTCTTATTATTGTTGAAATGAGGCTGATTAAATATCCTGTCAGGTTGTTTGATTATGCAAGCAAGGCAAGTTTTACCTTTGAATTTTTTGCATATCCTGCAATCTGTGCCATCTTTCATGTTCACTATCCAGAGGGGAAAAGTAAAATGGCTAAATTAGGTTACTATTCTCTTTATACTTCAATCATTACAGTTTTTGAGAAGATACTTGAAATAAATACTAATTTAATTAAGTATATTCATTGGTCTTGGTACTGGACTTGGGTAACTTTATTTATAACTTTCTTTTTGACACGTTTATATTATAAATGGTTCTTTAAGAAAATATATTCAAACACTGGACATGCAAAATAATTGGGTAAGCTCTCCATTTTTTGCTACATATTATCGGAGCCAATCGTTCATCAAAAAAAGCCCATGCGACGGTCGCACGGGCTTAATCTCTATTATTAAAACATACTAGTTGAATGCTTCGGTTGTAGGCGTGCTTTTGGATCAATGTATGATTTGGCATTGTTAATAGCTGTTGGGCCTTCACCGAACCCAGTTGCAATTAATTTAACTTTGCCAAGATAGGTGCAAATGTCACCAGCAGCATAAATGCCTGGGATATTTGTTTCCATTTTAGAATTAACGACGATACTGTTTTTATCGATTTCTAGGTCCCATTCTTTAATTGGGCCTAACGACGAAACAAAGCCATAGTTACATAATAAGGAATCGACATCCAGGACAATTTCTTTATCCCCCTTAACTTCCTGCAGGATCAGTTGTTCAATCCGATCCTTTCCAACGATATCGGTTGGCGAAAAGGGAGTAATGACGTTAACATTTGAAGACATTAACTTCTCTACACTATGTTCATGTGCCCTGAACTTGTCCCGACGATGAACGAGTGTGACGCTTTTGGCTATTGGCTCTAGCATAAGCGCCCAGTCTACAGCGGAATCGCCTCCGCCTAATAGGACAACATTTTGATCCTTATAATGATTCATTTCTTTTACATGATAATGAAGGTTTATTCCTTCAAACTGATCGCATTCACCAACATTTAGACGACGAGGCTGAAATGCGCCATTCCCCGCTGTAATAATAATGGTCTTTGAGTAATGAACCTCTTTATCTGAAGTTAACTTAAATGTGTTATCTTCCATCCGTTCAACTTTTTCAATTGCTTGTTCCAAGACAATAGTAGGATCAAACATGTTTGCTTGTTCTTCGAGATTGTCAACTAGCTCCTGAGCACGTACTTTCGGAAAACCAGCAATATCATATATATATTTTTCCGGATATAAGGCGGTTAGCTGTCCACCAGTATGTGGTAAACTTTCTATTATTTTAACGCTTGCTTGTCTCATACCACCATAGAATGCGGTGAACAATCCAACTGGGCCCGCTCCAATTATTGTTACATCGTAAAGTTTATCTGTCATGGTAAATTCCCCCATTTTTAACTAATTCATTTTTTCATTATGCCTATAATATCACAAACCGTTATACATTGTGTATTTATACATCGAGCAGGATTATAAACGATAAAAGAACGAAAAAATTAAATTTTATAACATAAAAATAAGGGTTGAAAGAATGGGTCAAAACGGCTAAGATTGGTTTTAGATATTATATTACGATTGTGTTACAAATTCATAAATGATTCGGCTCTTTTTTTATGCACTAATACGTGAAGTATGTCACATACGTAATTTATAAATTGGAACGAAATTATATAGATGGAAGTGATGAGAGAAATGAAGAAGCCTAGTATTGTTGTTTTAGGTGCAGGATATGGTGGGATGATCGCAACTGTAAACTTACAGAAGTCCTTAGGGGTAAATGAAGCAAATATTACACTGGTAAACAAGCATGACTACCATTACCAAACTACATGGTTACATGAAAATGCTGCGGGAACATTGCACCATGATCGTACACGTATTGAGATAAAAGAAGTAATTAACATGAACAAGGTTAACTTTGTTAAAGATACTGTGGTTTCTATTAAACCTGATGAGAAAAAAGTTAAGCTGAAAAATGGTGAACTTTACTATGATTATTTAATAATTGCTTTAGGGTTTGAATCTGCAACATTTGGAATTCCCGGGCTCGATGAACATGCTTTCACAATAGGTAGCATAAATAGTGCACGGTTAATAAGAGAACATATTGAATACAACTTTGCGATGTATAATAATGAAAAAGAACCAAATGAGGCCCGTCTAAATATTGTCGTTGGCGGTGGAGGTTTTACAGGAATTGAGTTTCTGGGGGAGCTAGCCAATCGTATTCCTGAGTTATGTAAAGAGTTTGATATTGATAAAAATAAAGTTCGTATCATTAATGTGGAAGGCGCACCTACTGTTTTACCAGGATTTGATCCTGATCTAGTGGAATATGCGATGAATTCTTTAGAATCACGTGGAATTGAATTTAAAACAGGTGCATTACTGAAGGAATGTAAAGCAGATGGTATTGTCTTTGAAAGGGATGGCAAGCTAGAAGAAATTTCAACGATGACTACCGTTTGGGCAGCTGGAGTACGTGCTAACTCTATCGTTGAGGCATCAGGATTTGAAACGAATCGTGGAAAAATTGAAGTACGTAACGACATGCGCGCTCCAGATCACGATAATGTTTTTGTAGTAGGTGATTGCGCACTTATCATGAACGAAGATAGTGGGCGCCCATTCCCACCAACCGCACAAATTGCCATTCAAATGGCAGAGGCTGTTTCACATAATGTGAAGGCAATAGCCACTGAAAGCGGAGAAGTAGAGAGCTTTGAACCAAAAATATTGGGTACAGTAGCCTCGCTTGGTCATGATGATGCAATTGGAGTAGTCTTGAATGACCGCAAGTTATTCGGTTTTAAAGCTACTGTAATGAAAAAAATTATTGATAATCGCTATTTGCTTAAGTTAGGCGGACCTGGATTATTAATTAAAAAAGGAAAATTTAATATTTTTTATTAAAATAATACCGAGCAAAGGCTAAGTTGCTGCCTTTGCTTTTTTAACGTTTTACTATAAAATGTAAATTGTGATTAAGATTGTGCAAGGGAGGATACATCAGTGGTTCAACTTATTATGTCCGTCTTATTATTTTTAGTAATATTTTTTGGACTAGCATTTATACTAAATATGCTACTGCGCCGAACTTGGCTAATGGCTTGTTTATACCCATTTATCGTATTAATAATCGTCGATGATTTATCAACAGGGGCTTATTTTACAGATTTGACAGGTTCTTTTTCTATAGCATTTGCTAAACTTATGGAAATTACTCCAGTTGATATAATTATTTTAAGTTCTGGATTTATAGGCACAATTGTTTCAGGAATAGTTATTAAGCTTTTAAGGAAAAGCGGGTATCAAATGTTTTAGGGATGTTCAAAAAGTCACCAAATGATAAACGGCGAATTTCTTCGTTGCTTAGTTTTTCCGGTCCTCACGTATTAAAAGCATACGTTCCGGTCCTCAAAATCTTCGCGCCTTGAACTTCTTGTTTCTAATTTGCCGACTTTTTGAACACGCACTTTTAATAGAAAAGTGAATAAAATTCAAATATATTGGAAATGATGACATCCAGTGAGGTGTTATCAATGAAAACAAGAAAATTTTTACGGAAAAGTGCAATGGTTCTATTATTCTTTGGTGCAATTTACGCTACATTTTCATCCATTTCGAATGTTACTTTTGAGGATGTTCAAGTGTGGGCAGAACAAAAGTCTCAGGAAGTCTCTTCTCGTGGTAACAATTCTTTTAAACAGAGAGACATAGCTTTAAAGGAAAAAACGTTAAACTTTGAGAAGGAAAAGGAAAGTTATATTTCCAGTGAAGAAATTGACGGACCGGAAACAATTGAGGAAACAATGAATTTCGAGCAATATCCTAGTACAACATTACTCGCAACAGGCTATACTGCAGGTATAGAATCAACAGGAAAAACACCTGATCATCCAATGTACGGTGTTACGTTTTCTGGAGTGCAAGTAAAAAGAGATTTGTATTCTACTATTGCAGCAGATTTAGATGTTTATCCTATTGGAACTATTATGTGGATTCCTGATTATGGTTTTGGGGTAGTTGCCGATAAAGGTAGCGCCATCAATGGCCATAAAATCGACCTTTATTATCACACTGTTGCGGATGTATACGAGCATTGGGGTAAAAAAGAGGTGGAGGTCTATATTGTTGAAATGGGTGACGGATCTTTAACAGAAGAAGAATTAATAGAACTAAATAATAACGAAGCATTGCAAGTATTCCGAGATCAAATTATTAAAAGTTAATAAGTAACAATAGCTAATTAGGACAAAAAAGCGGAGGTGCCAATATACAGGCGCATCCGCTTTTCTATTGTCTAGCTGCAGCCTAGTGACTAGCAGACTTCCTTCCCTGTGTTTCAATAAATCAAGCACAATTAAGGAGGAGGTTCGACTAAGACCGCCACGTCCTGTGGCAACGTCGAACTACCCTACATCCTGTAGGGCATTGGCTTTCCTATATCTCACACAGGTCAGTCCAGTCTGTACGTCACTAAGCAGGCGCATCCGCTTTTCTTAGTATAAAAGATGTAGTAAAAATGCGATGCCAATTCCTGAAACACCACCAAAAAACACTTCGATTGGCTGGTGACCAAGTAGTTCTTTTAATTCTTTTCGCTTTTCATACTCCTCTTTTTTGTTCCAGTCTTTTGCGCCTTCAACAAAATGATTGAAATCTTTCATTAATTGATTTAAAAGCACAGCTTGTTCGCCAGCTTGTCTCCGTACCCCTGATGCGTCAAACATAATGATGATGCTAAAGACACAGGCTATAGCAAAAGTTGTTGATGAAACACCGTCAACAATACCTACTCCAGTTGAAAGTGCAGCGACAGCGGCAGAATGACTGCTCGGCATTCCACCAGTGCTAAAAGCAAGATCTGGCTTAAATTCTCTCGTAATAATGAATCGTATAGGAATTTTAACAACTTGAGCAAAAATAATTGCTGCTAATGCAGCCCATAAAGGGAAATTTAAAAACAAGTCCATGAATGGATGGTCATCCTTTCTGTACTTTTTACATGATGCAAATCTTATTACGGATAGTATATGTATTCTACGTATATATATATGGTTATTTTATCATATGAGAGGACATAATTCATGAAGTTACTTGTTGGAATTAAAAAAGGATCATTGTAAAAATGATCCAGAGGAGAGATAACTTATGCTCTTGCAGATGTCCATCTCATTGGAATACGTTTTGCTAAAGTTACCATGAATACTGCTGCTAAACATGCAAGTGCTGTATCTTTTACAATAAAAGGGATCATACTAACCCATGCGACTGTATAAGAGATATCTAGTGCTAACCATGTATTCATTGCAAGGTACATGTACGATACACCAATTGCATAATTTAATACTAATCCAATAAGTGCTGCGATTGTGTATATAGGAACAGAGGGTTTCTTAGTTGCTTCTGAAACCCAACCTACAAAAAACGCTATGAAAGCAAACGAAATAATAAAACCGCCTGTAGGACTGACTATAGCCATTGGCCCTGCACTCATATTTGCAAAAACGGGTACACCGGCTACACCCACGAGAGTATATGTAATCATTGAAATAGAACCTAGTTTTTTACCAAGCATCAGTCCTGCCAGGATAGCAAAAAATGTTTGCAAGGACAATGGTACTGATGCGCCACCGATAGGAATTGCCAGCATTGGAAACCAAACTGCTATATTAGCACCAATAGCCATCAAGCACACAAACACTGCACCAAACGTTATATCTACTGTACGTAATTGATTCATCGATTCTTCCACCTTTCCTCATTATAATAAACAGGGAAAGGAGTATTGTCAACTGTATTTTAGTTTAGTTTACAATAAAAACCGGCAGATAATAAAATCCACCGGTAGTTCATTACTTATTTAATAGCAGCTTCCAACGCGACAATCATCATTTCATTAAATGTCGTTTGGCGTTCCTCTGAAGATGTTTCTTCCCCTGTCAAAATATGATCGGAAACCGTAAGAACAGATAGAGCTTGACGATCGTATTTTGCAGCAAGTGTGTATAGTGCTGATGTTTCCATTTCAATTGCTAACACTTTGTATTTCGCTAACAATTCATTTAGTTCCTTTGCATTGTCCCGATAGAATGTATCGCTTGTAAATACATTACCTACGCGCAGATTCATGCCTTTGTCTGTTCCAACATCGTATGCTTTCTTTAATAAATCAAAGTCAGCAAGAGGGGCATAATCAATACCATTAAAAACCATGCGGTTGATTTGAGAGTCTGTCGTTGCACCTTGTGCTAAGATTACGTCACGAACTTTTACATCCTTTTGAATGGCGCCGCATGTACCTACTCGAATTAATTTTTGAACATCATAGCTTTGAATTAGTTCATTTACGTAGATAGATATCGATGGGACGCCCATGCCTGTTCCTTGAACGGATACACGTTCGCCTTGATATGTTCCAGTATAACCATACATTCCACGAACCTCATTGTATTGCGTTACATCCTCCAAAAATGTTTCTGCAATATATTTCGCACGTAATGGATCTCCTGGTAAGAGTATTTTATCAGCAATATCATTTTTACTAGCACCTATATGTACACTCATTTATTTTCCTCCTGTTTAAAATCTTTTAATTTACAAAATAACGTTATCACAACGTTTTGTGAAAAACAAATTTATCGCAAGTTACAATGTTTACTGTTTTTGTTTTCATTCAGCTGCAAAATTGTATATAATATAGTTAGTTTACTTTTTACATACAGAATGTAAATTCAAATAGTGATCATGCTATTATGGAAAGGATGAAGAAAAATGAAAGAACAAACATTTACAATTACTGCAGATACTGGTGTACATGCGCGTCCTGCAACGTTGTTGGTTAATAAAGCGGGACAATTTGAATCAGAGGTTGAGGTTACGTATAATGGTAAAACAGTTAATCTCAAGTCAATCATGGGTGTTATGTCTTTAGGTGTTCCAAAAGGTGCAGAAGTTAAAGTTGCTGCTACAGGCGGCGACGAAGAAGAAGCATTAGCTGGTGTTGCAGAAGTTATTAAAGAACATTTAGGTGAATAAACAAAGAAGCTAGAGCTAATTAACTCTAGCTTTTTATTTAGAGTAAAGAAAGTATAAACGAAAGTCTGTCTAGCTCCAGCGCCCATTGCCTAGTGCCCTTCCGGCTCCTCCTTACAATAACAGTTCGACATAGTCGAACGTCCTTAATCGCTTACGCTCTTCGTGTTTCCTTTATCTCATAGAAAAAAGGAGGTTCGATTAAAACCGCCACAAAGCATGAGCGACATCGAACTACCCACGTTGCGTGGGCATAGGTCATACGGCAATTACGGGCGCTTGCGCTTTTGTTCTTAAAAAATACGCATAGTAGAGGTGAAAGTATTGAATATTTCCGTATCACAGTTACCAGGGATTGGACAGAAAATTTCGATGAAAACATCAGAAGATGACATGCTCGTTATAATCGTTCATCATACTGGAAAAAGAGAATTATATTTTTTTGATGATAGTGAGAGTGAAGAGGCAGATTTTGCAATGGACTTAACACCTGAAGAAACCCGTGAAATAGCTGCTCAATTACTTGGTGCGACCTATCAACCTGTGGATATTGAAAAAATTCGTATGTTTAAACGTCAAATCATTGTGGACTATATTAAAGTGAAAGAAAAGTCATCACTTGTTAATAAAACGATAGAAGAATCTGATGTTAGAAATAAAACCGGCGCAACAATTATAGGAATCGTCCATGGCGACGATGTAATTGCAATACCCGAATCTGATACGACATTGAAGCCTGGAGATATCCTGATGTCTGTTGGGAAAGAGGAACAGATATCATCTTTATCAAAGCTATGCCAGGGAGAGGAATAAGTTGGCTTGTTAAGTGAGTTTCCCATACTATTAGGTGCCGGACTTGTTTTACTCGGAATATTCATTTTAGGCTATATAGGATTAAAGACAAAATTTCCTAGTGTTATTTTATATATCTTACTTGGAATTGTTTTAGCAGGGTTATTAACACATAATGAAATACTACATTTTTCAAGTGAAGTAGCGATTGTATTGTTATTCTTTTTACTTGGATTAGAATTTAGTACCAAGCGTTTAGGTTCGATTGCAAAAAGGATTTGGAGTTCAGGGATACTTGACATGGTGCTCAGCTTAGGTGTTTCGATGATAATCGCCTTTGGATTTGGTTTAGATTGGTTTAGTGCATTCCTGATTGGTGGAATTACATATGCAACTAGTTCGTCAATAACGGCAAAACTGTTGGATGACAAGGGAAGAATGGCGAATGCTGAGACTGAATTCGTCTTAGGAATCCTTATATTTGAAGATCTTATTGCCCCAATTGTTGTTGCGATATTACTAGCGCTTAGTGCTGGTGATGCGTTTAGCAGTAGCGATTTATTCCTGTTGATAGGCAAAATTATTGGACTTGGATTAATTGCAATTATTCTCGGCAAAACAGTATTTAAGCACTTTGAAAAGTTTTTACTACGGATTGATGATGAAGACTTTAAAATTGCGTTATTGGTAGGTATAGCAGTTTCGTTTGGAGGTTTAGCACTGTTGTTAGGGCTTTCAGAGGTCTTAGGTGCATTTCTTGCAGGTGTAATGCTTGCGGAAATTGGTAAGATTGAGCGTGTTGAAAGTACAGTAACCCCAGTTAAAAATTTGCTGTTACCTACATTTTTCGTTTACTTTGGTACAACCATTGACATAGGTTCCGGTATACCAATGCCACTCCTACTAGTTACGCTCCTTATATGGTCGGTTATCGCCAAAGTACTTGTTGGAATTATCGGTGGAAGGTTATATGGATTATCTAAACGGGTATCACTACGAGCAGGTTTATCGCTTTGTGCGAGGGGAGAATTCTCGGTGGTTATAGCCAGTATTGCTCTTGGTACTATAAAGATATTTGGTGGGATTTACATTATCTTATCAGCATTTATTGGTATGCTTCTGTTTAGCTATGCTAACAAAATCACGACAAAAATATATGGCAAACCTGTTAAGAAAAAGAAAGACTTAAAGGTTCCAACTGTTTAAGTACACGAAAAACGGCCATGCTCATTCATTGAGCTTGGCCGTTTTTCTTTTAATAATGCTTTTCTTCCAATCCTTCTAGCGTTTTTAGAGCTTTTTTATTAAAGGGTGTATCTTTGTAGGCGAGTTTGTCTTTTAGTTTATTAATGGACTTTTCAAGTGACGCTTTATATACAGGCAGTTCTCCTTCAAAAGGGTGGACTGCTGGTTTGGCAACATTCATTTTCTCATTGTAAGACAGTGCTTTTCTTTCATGGAAAAATACATCTTCCACCTTGCCTGGGTTATGTAGATCACCTTGCATCGGATGTTTGTGAACAGCCAATACTTTGATCAGAAAACGATCACCGCGGTCCTCTATTACTTCCCCAATATATATTCCTGAGTTATAATGCGCTCGAACTACGTGTCCGACTTGTGTCTCTGACATAGATATAACCTCCACATTAAAAATAGTTATGCCTCTATTTTACGTTAAATCTGATAAACTTCAATAAACTAGCCTTTCTTATATGTCATCTTTATGAACAAATAACGTATAGGTTTAAGGGAAAACGTGTATTTGGTATAATTATGTCGAAAGGCGTGAGCACCTATGATGGAGTTTCTTTATTTTCCAGAGGACAAGACGGAATATATTCCTGCAGTGATAACCTTACTCATTTTTATGATTGGCGCAGCTGTAACGATGTATTTTTTTTATAAACAATCTAAGAAAGAAGAAAAACGGATTAATGAAAAATTTAATTTAAATGAAACAAAGCCAACTAATGATAATACGAACCAAAATGGCGAAGGTAATAAAAGTGAGTGAACTTCGGAAAACTACTACATCCAGATAGGAATAGTAGTTTTTTTGTATATTAAATCCAAGTTTACATTGATCCTTTTTGGTTGATACTAGTAAAAAACACCACTGGAGGATCTGAGAATGATACGTAATGTTATGATTGTACTAGTGTTAATTTTTCTTATAGGATGTCAGAGTGATGGCCGGACTACATTAAAAGTTGATATGTATAATCCTGCTGGTGATATGGTTGGAACTGCTACGCTTAGGGAACAACCAGAGGGTGTATCAGTAAAGGTAAAGGTAGAAGGGTTGACGCCTGGATTACACGGGATTCATGTTCATGAATTTCCAAAATGTAAAGGGCCAGATTTTAAGAGTGCGGGAAATCACTTAAATCCTGAAGGCAAGGACCATGGTGCAATGCATCCTAAGGGACCACACTTAGGTGATTTGCCAAACGTAGAAGCGGATTCGAGTGGGGTAGTAGATGTTGAATTAATGCTGGCAGGTGCAACATTGTTAGAAGGAAAGACATCTCTATTCAAAGAACAAGGAAAGTCACTCATTATTCATAGTGATATGGATGATGGAGTTAGTCAACCCAGTGGCGATTCTGGAGAGCGATTAATTTGCGGTGAAATTAAGCTGGAAACAAATAAGGGGTCCAAGGAATCTCCAACAGATCCAACTGAAAACATCGAAAAAAATAAAAAATAAAGCGTTGCTTATACTTTTCAGTATAAGCAGCGTTTATTATTTAGATCGAACAGCTTCGACAATCCGCTTTACTCCGTCTTCAAGTGTAGCTTTTGGGCAAGCAATATTCATGCGCATAAACTGTTTACCTTCATCACCGTATTCAATTCCTGTATTAAGTCCGACTTTTGCTTTTTCAATCATAAAGTTTTTTAATGATTTGTCATCTAAATCAAGTCCACTGCAATCTATCCATAATAAATAGGTTCCTTCTGAATCAACAACTTTTAGTTCGTTGGTATGATGATTAAACATATCTGCAACATAATTGCGATGGTCTTGTAGAACATTTCGTAATTCATCAAGCCAGGCATCACCATATAAATATGCAGTTTCCAGAGCAACGTTACCCATGGTGTTCAGCATATGATGACCTTGACTTTCTAATTGGTCAGTAAGGATTGCCCGTTTTTCCTTATCAGTAGTGATAATATAGGACGCCTGCAAACCAGCTAAATTAAATGTTTTAGATGGTGACATAAATGTTATGGTTTGTTGACTGATTTCTTCTGATAAAGATGCGAGTGGGGTGTGTTTATTCCCTGGAAAAGTTAAATCACCATGTATTTCATCGCTTATCATTAATACATTATAAGCTAAACAGAGATCAGCCATTTTTCTTAATTCCTCTTGATGCCAAACCCTTCCCACCGGATTATGTGGAGAACATAAGATAAATATTTTCACACCACTTTTAAGTTTTTCCTCAAAGTCTTTGAAGTCTATCTGATACGAGTTATTTTTATAAATTAACGTATTTTTTACGACTTCCCGGTCATGCTTTTTAATGACATTATAAAAAGGTGTATATACTGGGGTCTGAATTAGCACCTTGTCTTTTGGCTCAGTGAAAGCCTGAATTGCCATATGTATACTAGCAACAACCCCGGGGCTGAATGAGAGCCAATCTGTGTCAATTAACCAATTGTGGCGTCTTTCTAACCAATTTGCAATGGTGCCTTTCACACTGTTATCAAGGATGGTATAACCGAAAATCCCGTGCTTGGAACGGTCCACTAATGCGTCTATCACTGGCTGGGGTGTTTGAAAATCCATGTCTGCAACCCACATTGGAAGCACGTCCTCTGATTGAAACACAGTTTGAAGAATATCCCATTTAACGGATCTTGTTTGCCTACGATTATGTATATCAGTAAAATTTATCATATGAAAACCTCCCTCTATTTTAGTATATCGAATCATTGAAAAAAGATCATTAGAAAAACTCACCAGTCGCTTCGTCCTTAATAGTGAATGGCGAAGTTTTTCTTATACTGGTGTTTCCTTACGTAAAAAAAAGCAAAGCGCTATACGCCTTGCTAACAGGGGGAATACGAGAAAGTCTTACACTATAAGTATTACCCCGTCGTAGAAAATTTAAACACATTTTGGCAATTTCTAGATGCGTTTTTCTAATTCTTCTTTTTCGTCTTCAAATCCAGGTTTTCCTAAGAGAGCAAACATATTTTTCTTGTATGCCTCCACACCCGGTTGATCAAATGGATTGACTCCTAATAAGTAACCACTAATGGCACAAGCTTTCTCAAAAAAGTAAACCATGTACCCAAATGTATACGAATCAAGTGCTGGTAATTCAATGACTAAGTTCGGAACATTCCCGTCATTGTGGGCAATCATGGTACCTTGGTATGCTTTATCATTTATTTCATGAAGCGTTTTCCCTGTTAAGTAATTCAAACCATCTAAATTTTGTTTGTCTTCTTTTACGGTTATTTCCTTTTTAGATGAATTGACATGTAAAACCGTTTCAAACAAATCGCGTCTGCCATCTTGAATATATTGACCCAATGAGTGTAAATCAGTAGTAAAGTTGGCTGAAGCGGGGAATATCCCTTTTTGATCTTTTCCTTCACTTTCGCCAAATAGTTGCTTCCACCACTCAGCAACGTATTGAAGTTGTGGCTCATAATTGACCAACATTTCAATGGTCTTTCCTTTCTTGTACAACGCATTACGTACAGCCGCATATTGATATGCAGGATTTTTTTCAAGCGTTTCCTCGGCCAAATCGTTTGTAGCCTGTCTGGCGCCTTCCATCATGTCATCAATGGAAATCCCGCTTGCAGCAATTGGTAATAATCCGACAGCTGTTAAAACCGAATAACGTCCTCCGACATCATCTGGAATAACAAAGCTTTCGAAATCTTCTTCAGTTGCAAGTTTTTTTAGTGCACCTTTTTCTTTATCAGTGGTTGCATAAATTCGTTTTTTCGCTTCATTTTCTCCGTATTTCGTCTCTAGAAAATCGCGAAAAACACGGAAAGCAATCGCTGGTTCCGTTGTTGTTCCGCTTTTGGAAATAATATTTATCGAAACATCTTTATCCCTTAGGACGTCAAGCAATTCTTGCATATATGTCGAACTAATGTGATGTCCAACAAAAATAATCTGAGGAGCTTTCCGTTCTTGTTTGTTCAATAAGTGGGAAAAAGAATGGCTTAACATTTCAATAGCTGCACGAGCGCCTAAGTAAGAACCACCTATTCCAATTACAAGCAGCACGTCAGAGTCACTTTTAATCTTTTCAGCGCTTGCTTTTATTCGTTTAAATTCATCTTGATTAAACATATTAGGTAAGTCTAACCACCCTAAAAAGTCATTACCTGCACCAGATTTATTATGTAATGCATGATGTGCAACAGAAACATATTCCTTCATTTGGTTCAGTTCGTTTTCATTTAGAAAAGAAATTGCTTTTTTATAAGAAAAACTAATGTGTGTCATGCTATGCCTCCTATTAAATACTCATTTTACTTTACCTGAAATAACGAGGTGAAATCAAGAACGAGCATGCATATATTTTAATTAAGCGGAAAAAATAACAAGGAATGATAAATGAGGAAATAAGTCTTAAGAGTCAAAGATACAAAAAAAAGAGGCTTACTCTACCAAATTATCCTAGTTGCATAGTGAGTAATTGGTTAAGGTGCCTCTTATTTAAATTAATTTTTGTATGTTTCTTCTCGCTCTTCGGATTGTTCAATCCATTCTTCTAGCTTATCTTTTAATGTGTTAAAACCAGCTGAACTATCCTGTTGCTGTTGTTGAACAGGTTGTTTTCTAGGTGCTTTTGTTTGCTTCTTTGGTGCCTCTTCTGTAGCGCGGATAGATAATGATACTTTATTCCTTTCAGAATCTACGTTCAATACTTTAACATTTACGTCATCACCGACTGTTAAGTGATCATTAATATCTTTCACGTAACCGTGCGTAACTTCAGAAATATGAACTAACCCTTGTGTTTCATCATCTAAGGCGACAAATGCGCCGTATGGTTGAATTCCTGTAACTTTTCCTTCTATAACTTGACCAGTCTCAAACTTGTCTGTCATGCTGAACAACTCCTATGCCTTTAATTCGATTCTTTTCACACAATATAACATTTTAGCACAAATTGTGGATTCAAGCAAAAAAATTTGAAAGGAAGATAAAAATGGTTCCTATAGAGTCTAATATCGAAAGTACAATTTTCTCCTTATATGTCCTGGAGGAATTATTAAAACCAGAGGGGTTTGTCATCGGTTCGAACTGGGATTACGATAGTGGTTATTTTGACTATTTAATTGATAACAAGGAAACCTATTATTTTTTGCGAATCCCGTTTTATGCTGTAGCAGGGTCACTTGATTATCCAGGGGTTACAGTTCGTGTTGATAAACCATTCTTGCTGGCCCATCAATACCAGAAGGGAACTGATGAGACAGGAGAAAGTGGAGCGTTAAGAGGTGCAGTGGATCAATTTCAATCACCTTCCAATCCTGATGCAGATTTACCACCTGAATATATAGATATAGGAAAAGATATGGTGAAGAAAGTGGAAGGATTACTTATTCCAAGCAGATAATGTAATTACAGCATCACCTGATCTTAAAGAGAAGTCAGGTGATGGATTTATACGCCATTTATCGTTGCGGATTACGCCAATTAAAAGCTGGTGTCCTTCAAGAAAATAGACGACACCGTTCATATACGATTTGTTCACTAAATCAGCTGGAAGCGTACGTTTTATAAACTGTTGATTCTCTAGAAGAGTTGTCACTAATTCGATTGGACTATTCGTTTCAGGGAAAAAAAGCTCATGATAGAGCATACTACTTAAAAAGTTATTTGGTTGAACGACAGAGGTAGCACCTGCTCGCAATGCATTATCAAGTTGCTTGACCGATAAAATTTCTGCAATTAAAGTCACCGACTGGTTATTTCCTCTCATGGCCACTGTCGTCAAAACTGTGTGATGATCAGCTTGTTTTTCCTTTTTCGTCGTATCTGCCGTTACTAAAACAGATTTGGCTTTGTCTATGTTTGCTTTTAAAAGTGTCTCATCTTCACTAGCATCACCATGTATAAAGTGTACAGGTATTTCTTGATAAGGTAGCTGCTGTAAGCTGTGGTCAATGAGAACAATTTGGGTAAGTTTATCCTTGGATATGATGATATCGATAAGTTGTCTGGTACGCTCATTCCAGCCAACAATAATGATATGATCACTTCCTTTGTATGTAACTTTTCCTTTAGATAAACTACTTTCATGTTTAATGGTTTCCGCTGATACAGTCGTAATATAAAAAGTAAGTAGTCCACCACCCGATAGAATCAACAAAATACCTATAACCTTTCCAGGAACTGTTAACGGTACATAATCACCATACCCAACTGTCGCTCCCGTTACAAATGCCCACCAAACACCATCAAAAATGGTCGGAAATTCATTTGGCTCAACAAAGTGGATGATAGCGCCAAACGAGAGCATGAGTAGAAATACAGAAATCAATAGCCTCAGAATAATTGGTAACCGGAAATATATGTGTTTAAATAGTTCAATACGCATGATTTCACCTTTATTTATAGTTATTTTTTAATGTTTAGCTAATGCTTTCTTTTTTCTTACAGTATGGACGAATAAACGTAAAAAAAGACATCCAAGCAGGATGCCTTTTTCAATTCAGGGTTATTGTATTGTTTTTTTAATGCTTTGATATACTTCATCCCAGAAATCAGTGTTATCGCGAAATGATTTTGTCATGAAGAGTAGCATTTCGTTGAGCTTTTCTTTGTAGTCATCAGCGTCCTTATTAGGTAAATTTGTACGAGAATCATCAAGAAATTGTTGAATCTTGTCTGCTCGAGGTCCCCACTTTGCTACTTCATTACCTGCTTCATCGATGAAAACAAATATTGGTATGGATTTTGATTTTCCGTTCGTAAGATACTGATCCATGAGTTCTAAATTCGCGTCTCTCGGAAACAAAGCCACTTCCATATTGGTATACTCGGCGATACGCAATAAAATTGGTACATTTAACATGGCATCTCCACACCAATCTTCCGTCAAAACCAACACTCGAAGCCGCTTTCTACTTACATGTTGGAAAAATTCCTCATCATTTGGAACCGTGAAGTGATCATAAATATGTATTAAATTTTCTTTATGTTTTTCCATTGATTCGATATATGCGTCAGGTGACATTCCTTTTTCATACCACTCATTTAACGTCATTCAAATTTCTCTCCTTTGTATACAAGTCTTTGTCAAATTTTACCCAACTAGACATGGTTCGTAAACAAAAGTGCTTACCGCAATAAAATTTGCTATGATTATAGGAGAATAAATTTAGTAGGAGGAACTTTTAATGGAACAAGCAAACAGAAATTTTCTATTAGAATTATTAAAAACACCGTCACCATCAAGTAATGAAATGCATATTCAGAAGAAATGGATAAACTATGTTCAAGATTTTGCCGATGAGATTCGCACGGATAATGCGGGTAACGCAATTGGTGTTCTAAACCCAGATGCACCCTTTAAGGTTTTACTCGCAGGGCATTGTGATGAAATTGCATTAGTAATAAATCGTATCGATGAAAAAGGGTTTTTGCATTTTGATAAAATGGGAGGAATTAACCCAAAAGCTGCAGTAGGAATGAAAGTTACAATACTAGGCTATGAAAAAACAGTGACTGGTGTTATCGGTGTGAATGCACAGCACCACGGCGGTCTTAAAAATGAATTTGGACTTGAAGATTTATTTATTGATTGTGGATGTAGATCTAAAGAAGAGATGGGAAAATATGTGCAAATAGGAGATCTTGCCGTATATAAAACAGATCCGGAACCATTAATGGATCGTTATATAGCAGGCCGTGGTTTGGATAACCGCACAGGTTCATTTATTGTTGCAGAAGTTCTAAAGCGATTGGCTGATCAAGGCTGTAAAGTAGGAGTGTACGCTGCTAGTACGGTGAATGAAGAAACAAATATGGGTGGAGCCTATTTTGCCGCTGCAGGAATCGAACCAACGATGGCAATCGCTTGTGACGTTACCTTTGCAACGGACTATCCAGCCGTTGATAAAAATAAGCATGGTGATGTTTGTTTAGATGGCGGTCCAGTTCTTGCTAAAGGAGCACCGATAAACATCAAAATTAATAAACTGCTTGAAAAAACGGCTAAAGACTTAAATATGGATATACAATATGAGTTAACACCAAGAATGACAGGCACAGATGCCGACAAAATGCGTTTAACAGGGCGTGGTGTGCCAGTATCACTTGTTTCACTACCATTACGGTACATGCATTCACCTGTAGAAACAGCTAGCTATGAGGATATTGATGAAGAAATTGAGCTACTTGTGACGATGATAGCCAATTTAACCGGTGAAGAAAGTTTAAACCCATTAGAAGACTGAGAAAAATTATAAAATAGTGAAAAAACTGTTTGACAAAATTTCATGACGGTAGTATTGTATTAAGTAATTAAATAGTGAACTTCTTATTCAGAGAGGTGGAGGGACTTGGCCCTGCGATACCTCGGCAACGGACTTTTAAAAGTACTGTGCTAAATCCAACAAGCATTAGCTTGAAAAATAAGAAGAGTGGGCGGATGTATATCCAAATCTCTTCTTATTATCATAAGGAGGGATTTTTTTAATTCTTAAACAGTCGCCTTCGCTTTATTTAAAAACTGAATAGCAACTTCTTATCTAGAGAGGTGGAGGGACTGGCCCTACGATACCTCGGCAGCGTACTTTTTTTAGTAACGTGCCAATTCCAGCAAGCAGTAAGCTTGATAGATGAGAAGAGGGAAGTTTTATGATGCCTCTTCTTATTTTATTAAGAAGAGGCATTTTTGCATTTTAAGGAGGGAAAATATGATTACTTTTGAGAACGTAACGAAGGTTTATCAAGGTAACGGAACACAAGTAAAAGCATTAGACGATGTTGACTTACATATCGAAAAAGGTGAAATATACGGGGTGATTGGTTTTAGTGGGGCTGGAAAAAGCTCGTTAGTACGCTGTGTGAATCTGCTCGAACGTCCAACATCAGGAAAAGTAATTGTAAACAATCAGGACTTACTCAGTCTTACGCCAAAAGAACTACGTGAAGCAAAGCGAAATATTGGAATGATTTTTCAACACTTTAACCTCCTGAATTCAAAAACAGTTTTTACAAACGTGGCAATGCCATTACTGCTAATGAAGACACCAAAGGAAGAAGTAAAAAAAAGAGTTTTCGAGATGTTAGATTTTGTTGGGTTACGTGATAAGGCAGATAATTATCCAGACCAACTTTCAGGTGGGCAAAAACAACGAGTAGGAATTGCACGGGCATTAGCAACAAAGCCATCCGTATTATTGTGTGATGAAGCAACATCAGCGCTTGATCCGCAGACGACAAATGACATTTTAAAACTGTTGAAAAAAATAAATCAGGAGTATAAAATCACGATTTTAATCATTACACATGAGATGGGAGTCATCCGGGAAATCTGCGATAAGGTCGCAGTGCTAGAAAGTGGAAAGGTGATTGAATCTGGATCAACTTTTGATGTGTTTGCTCAACCAAAAACAAAAACTGCTCATAATTTCGTTAGCACAGTCATGCATGATGAGATACCAGAATCAGTTTACCGATTAATTCGAGCGCAAGAAGCTACCAATCAGATTTATCGGATTGTGTTTGTCGGTGAATCGGCTGGACATCCACTTTTATCACAAATAGCGAAAAAATTCGATGTAGAAGTAAATGTGTTGTTTGGTAGTATAACAGAATTACAAGGAACATCCCTTGGTAATTTGATTGTGAAGTTTGAGGGTTCGGCGAAAGAGATTAGTAGAGTTATTATGCATATCAACCAGCAAGAAGTAACAATCAAGGAGGTGCTAGAGGATGTTAGTTGACTTTGATCAAATTATTGTAGCATTAGGAGAGACCATTACAATGGTTGCATTTTCATTAATTTTTGCTACGGTAATCGGATTGCCGCTCGGAATTTTATTAGTTGTAACACGTAAAGGACATTTATGGGAGAACGCTGCCGTTTTTAGTGTACTAAATACAATCGTGAACTTGTTCCGTTCTATACCGTTTATTATCCTTCTTGTGGTAGTTATACCATTTACCAGGTTGATCGTTGGAACCTCGATAGGAACTGCTGCGGCAATCGTCCCAATGGTTTTATTTTCTGGTCCTTATATTGCCAGGTTGATAGAAAACTCGCTGTTAGAAGTTGATCCTGGTGTGATGGAAGCAGCGCAATCGATGGGAGCGACACCGAGACAAATCATTACCCGTTTTTTAATACCAGAAGCATTAAGCTCACTACTACTGGGATTAACAATTGCAACAATAGGACTTGTTGGCGCTTCCGCTATGGCTGGTGCGATTGGTGGAGGAGGACTTGGTGATTTAGCCATTACATATGGATACCAACGATTCGATACGGTAGTGATGATTATTACAGTAGCCATTCTTGTCGTAATGGTGCAAGGATTACAAACGACAGGAAATATTTTATCTAGAAAAATCAGGCGAAGATAAAAAAACACAAAAAAATGAACTAGACAAAAAGGGGATAAAACAACATGAAAAGAATTGGACTTTTATTATTTATAAGTTTAGCGGTGATAACTAGTGCCTGCTCAAATGACGAATCAACTGTTTCAGTAGGAATTAGCGGCTCTGACACAACGATTTGGGATTTTATTGCAGAAAAGGCGAAAGAAGAGGGAATTAACGTTGAAATCGTTAAATTTTCCGACTATGTACAACCAAACTTGGCACTTGCTGAAGGGGAAATCGATGCGAATGCCTTTCAAACAGTTTCTTATTTCGATTCATTTATAAAAGAACATGATTTGGATTTAGTACCAATTGCAACTACAGTTATAGCGCCAATGGGTCTTTATTCCGATAAATATGATTCACCTGAAGAAATTCCAGAAGGTTCGTCAATTGCCTTACCAAAGGAAGCAACAAATATGGGACGTGCATTATTACTCCTTCAGTCAGCTGGTTTAATTAAATTAGAAGAAAATTTTGATGGTAATGGTTCAGTAGATAAGATTGTAGAAAACCCAAAAAATTTAAAGTTTGAAACACTTGTGGCTGCTCAAACTCCAAGGGTCTTACCAGATGTAGCTGCATCTATTATTAATAATGGTATTGCAGTTGATGCTGGATTTAGTCCATTAGGCGATTCTATTTTTCATGAAAATGAAACAGCTACACCATATATAAATATTATTGCCGTTCAAGAAAAAAACAAAGATGACAAAACACTGCAGAAGCTAGCAGATATTTATCAATCAGAAGAAGTAAAGGAGTTAATCCAAAAAGAGTATGATGGAAATCAGATACCAACATTTGTACCGTTAAGTAATATTGGCTGGTAGAGGGTGTTCACAAAGTCACCAAATGATAAACTACGAATTTCTTCGTTGGCTTGTCTTTCCGGTCCTCATGTAGCAGTAACCTACATTCCGGTCCTCAAGACTTCACCGCCTTGAACTTCTTGTTTCTAATTTGGTGACTTTGTGAACAAGTACTATTAATAAAAAATAGATGAGGTGAATAGATGAGTGTAGTTACACAAAGCTTGGAAAAAATAAAAAAGCGTATTATCGACAATGTAGAAGAAAATAAAGAACGCTATATTAAAACAAGTCATGCGATCCACAATAGACCTGAAATTGGAAATGAGGAATTTTTCGCTTCCGAATTGTTAACGGACATTCTTGGAAAGGAAGGGTTTGTTGTTGAAAAGGGGGTTGCTGGACATGAGACAGCTTTCTTGGCTAAAAGAAAAGGGGAAAAAGAAGGGCTACGAATTGGATTTTTAGCCGAGTACGATGCTTTACCAGGAATAGGTCATGCATGCGGGCATAATATCATTGGAACGACTAGTGTTGCAGCAGCCATTGCATTAAGTAAGGCAATTGATGAAATTGGCGGGGAACTTGTGGTACTTGGAACTCCTGCTGAAGAAGGTGGACCAAATGGCAGTGCAAAAGGAAGTTTTGTGAAAGCTGGGTTACTAGATAAGATTGATGCTGCAATCATGCTTCACCCTGGAAATGAGACAAATCTAACGGGTCCTAGCTTGGCTGTCGATCCACTGGACTTTGAATTTTTTGGTAAGCCAGCACATGCTTCAGCACAACCAGATAAAGGAATCAACGCTTTAGATGGAGTAATTCAATTGTTTAATGGGATTAACGCATTACGGCAACACTTACCGTCGGATGTAAGGATTCATGGTATTATCCCAAACGGTGGTGATGCACCTAATATCGTTCCAGAGTATGCAAAGGCACGGTTCTTTATTCGAGCTGCAACAAGGTCAGTGCTAAATGATGTCACAGAAAAAATTACAGGTATTGCAAATGGGGCAGCTCTTGCTACAGGTGCAACTGTAAAAATAAATCCATTTCAAAATGAGGTAGATAATTTTATTATTAACCGGAACTTTGATAACGTTTTTAAAGGTGTAGCAGAAAGCCTTGGAGAAACAGTAAGCACGGAAGAACGAAAAGGACTTGGATCCACTGATGCCGGGAACGTTAGTCAAGTTGTTCCCACTATTCACCCACATATCAAAATTGGTTCCAGTGACTTAGTAGGGCACACGGTTGAATTCAGAGAAGCGGCTAAATCTGAAAAGGGAGATCAAGCAGTTATTACAGGAGCAAAAGCAGTAGCATTAACAATACTAGAGCTTTTAACAAATCAATCATTATATGATGGAATTTACCAAGAATTTAAAGAACAAACGCAACGCGCCAACTAATATGTGAAAACTGGAAGCAAATTATCAGACTTTCCCATCATAATTGGTTACATGTAAACGCCCCTTTTGCTTGGAGGAAAGCATAAGGGGATGTTTTTTTATCTTTGAATTTTCTCTTATGGGTCATAAGGTAGTGCGAAAACAAAATTGTTATAGGGCTTAGTAATGGTAAAAAAAGTAAATTAAATAAGAACTAAGGGTGAATAGAACTATGTTTTTATAAAATTTTGCTAACTCAAACTTTTAGGTTACTTTAACATAGGAATAACGATTCATTTTTTTATTTTGTTGAAAAATGCCTATAAGTAAATAGACAGTCTGTTTACTCATAAAGGGTGTGATAACAATGTATACAGCCCTTTTTCGTTCAAAGTAACTTTAGCTGATAGGTCTTTTGCCTGTACAACAAAATTCAAGAATCAGTACTTATTTACCATTTTCTAAAAATTCTGATTCAATTCGACAAATTATGACACCTTTTTCACTTGTATTACATTATAGTTACAGCAACAACAAGAATATTACAAACGGCACCGCTGCAGCTTTAGAACCTACACTATTTTTTAGTAAAGGAGGCAAGGGGTGTTTTTTATATTGTCTAAACATGCATTACATGTAAAGACAATTATCTTGACGGTGTGTGAAGCTTAGTTTCAAAATTCGAGAGGAGGAAGGAAATTGAGAAAAACGAAACAACGTCGAATTAGAGCCTTTAGTATTGCAGCATCATTACTCATGTCATTTTCGTTAATTACACCAGGAATTGCAAGTGCTGAAACAAATGATAAATTGCATCGATCAGTAAACGATACCCAGGCTGTCACAAAAGTTAAAGTGAGTGACCGTTTGCTAGAAAGCTTCGAAAAGGATGATAAGGTAACATTTTTAATCAAATTTAAGGAAAAAGCGGACACCAAAAAAATTGCAAAGGAAGCGAAGGCAAGTGCTAAGTCTGCTAATCTAACTGCACAAAAGCTTGAGCTTATCCAACGTTCAGCTGTTGTCTCAGAACTAAAAGCGACTTCTCTTGTTTCACAGCAAGGTGTAAAGCAATTTCTAGAAGAAGAGGCTGAAAAAGGCAATGTAAAAGATATAAAATCGTATTATATCGTGAACGGGATGGCTGTTACAGCGACGAAAGAGATTGCTCAAAAAGTCGCGTCATTTGCTGAAGTGGAGAAGGTATTACCAAATGAAACGCGTCAATTATTTACAACAAAAACAAAAGACTCGAAAACACCTAAATCTGAAGTGGCTAACGTTGAGTGGAATGTTAATCGTGTTGGAGCACCCCAAGTATGGGAAATGGGGTTTGATGGTACAGGCACGGTTGTAGCTAGTATTGATACAGGTGTTCAGTGGGATCATCCTGCTTTAAAAGAAAAATACCGTGGATATGACGCAGCAACCGGTGAAGTTAATCATGACTTCAACTGGTTTGATGCTACAGTGGGCGAGTCAGAACCATATGACGATCAAGGACATGGAACACATACAATCGGAACAATGGTTGGTTCTGAGCCAGATGGTTCTAACCAAATTGGAGTAGCTCCTGGCGCTAAATTTATAGCTGTAAAAGCATTTACAGCGGCCGGAGGTACAGATGTTGATCTTTTGGCTGCTGCGGAATGGATTTTAGCACCAACAGACGCAGAAGGTAATGCTCGCGTAGATTTGGCACCTGATGTCGTTAATAATTCATGGGGTGGTGGCCCAGGGCTTGATGAGTGGTACCGAGATGTCGTAATAAACTGGAGAGCGGCTGACATTTTTCCTGAGTTCTCAGCTGGAAATACAACGTTGTTTAATCCAGGTGGACCAGGCTCAGTTGCTACACCAGCAAACTATCCAGAGTCGTTTGCTACTGGAGCGACAGATATAAATGACGTAGTTGCAGGTTTTTCATTACGTGGACCATCACCATATGATGAGGTTAAACCTGATATATCTGCACCTGGGGTGAATATTCGTTCCTCCGTACCTGGAAGCGGATATGAAGGTGGCTGGAATGGAACGTCAATGGCAGGGCCAGCCGTAGCTGGTGTGGCGGCACTGTTACGTCAAGTAGATGCCAGTTTGACAGTTGATGAAATGGAAGACATATTATTAAATTCTGCAACACCATTGACAGACGCAGAATATCCAGAGTCTCCTAATAATGGTTACGGATATGGATTAGTCAATGGATATGCGGCTGTCTCTTCAATAATAAGTGGTCTTGGAACGTTAGAGGGTCAAGTGACCAAACAAGGAGAAGATAGTGAAGCTCCAACATTTGAACATGCTGCACCAACTGAAACTTACGCTGGAATGGATTTAGATTTAACCATACAAGTTAATGATAATGTTAGTGTTGCATCAGTTGAATTAAAGTACCAAGATGTGAATGGGGAGTGGCAAGCAGTTGAAGCTGCTCGTACATCAGGTGACTTTAAAGCTGGTGAATATCTAGCAACTGTCCCCGGAGAACAAATTGATGGTGATTCACTAACTTATAAGTGGACAATCAATGATTTCGGGAATAATGAAGTGAATAGTGAAGCGTATGTTGTATCCGTTTTACAAGGTATTTCACCAGGTTATTCAGCGGACTTTGAAACTACCCCTGTTGGCTGGAATGCTTTCGGAGAGAATAATAGTTGGGAGTGGGGCACGCCAACGTCAGGACCTGGAAATGCAGCATCAGGCGAGAACGTTTATGCAACGGGCCTTGATGGCGAATATGAAAGTGATACAAACGCGACACTTGTAATGCCACCAATTGATTTGCCTGAAGGAAATGCTTATCTGCAGTTCAACCAATGGTATGAACTAGAAGACAATTATGATTACGGTCATGTTTTTGTTTCTACAGATCAAGAAGAATGGACCCAAGTCATGGAAATGAATGGTACAACGAGTGACTGGGAACTTGCGGAAGTTGATCTTTCTGAATACAGTGGCCAACGAATTTATGTTGGTTTCAATGTAACAACTGACGGCAGTGTTACTAGGCAAGGGCTTTATATTGATGATGTAGCATTATCAGATACGTCAATAAGCAGTAAGACAGCAATAAAGAAAAAGGAAGACAATAACGGTAAAAAGAAAGGCCATAATAAAAGAAACAATGGTCTTGGAATAATCAAAAGCAATGAAAAAGCTGGATTAAAAGAAAAGGTAGATCCGGATAATATTCAACCGAACCTACCTGTAAAAGAAAATCCTCCCGTCGAAGAGGACACCATTAATCCTACACTTTTACCAATTGATGCGCAAGTAAGTGTACTGGAAAGTGGACGTTCTGTAAACACAAATCCAGAAGATGGGACATATTCGTTAACCCATGCTGCGGGCGAATTTACCGTACAAGCATCATCATATGGATTTGAATCTGAGCAACAATCTGTAACGGTTGAAAGAGATGGACTTGCCCAAGCTAACTTCACATTGGACGAAATTCCACAAGCAACCGTTAGTGGAGCAATTACTGATGAAGCAACCGGATCACCAATTGAAGGGGCAACACTATTGCTTGTAGAGGATGCTAATATTGCTCCTGTTGAAACGGATGAAGATGGAAACTATTCCCTCACCGCTTACGAGGGTACCTACACACTTAAGGTAATGGCACGAGATTATACGAGTAAAGAGATTGAAGTTACGATTGAAGAAGATCAAGTGGTTAATATCACGCTTGAACCATTGTACACCTACCCTGGTGGTGAAATAGGATATGACGATGGTACAGCAGAAAATGCTCGGGCATTTTATGATGCAGGTAATGGATGGGCAGTGAAAATGTCATTACCAGAGGGTAAAGAATCCGCTCTTGTTACAGATGGTGTATTTAAGTTTTGGAATGAAGATTTCCCAGATCCAGGTGGCACAGCGTTTGCGGTGGAAGTATGGGATGCCTCAGGTCCAGATGGACAACCTGGTAAGAAAATAGCCGGTCCAATTGACGGTGAAGCTATCCGTGATGAAACAGAGTGGACAGTTATTGATTTGGCAGAGCACAATATCATGGTTGAAGGAGACTTCTATATGGTGTATATCCAAACGGATCCAAATCCTGTTACTCCTGCTTTAGCAACGGATGAAAGTAGTCCCAATGCTGAACGCAGCTATCAATATGTTGGTGGGGCATGGTCACAATCCCCCGCTGCTGAAGGTAACTATATGATTCGTGCACGCGTTAGTTATGAAGTAGACGCACCTGTTATCACTTCACCTGCAGAAGATGAACTAACAAATGAACCAAACATTACAGTTGAAGGTACTGCTTCACCTACAACTACTGTTCAATTAGTAAATAATGGTGAAGAAGTTGGAACTGCCGATGTTGGTGATGATGGCAACTTTGCTATTCCAACTGAGTTAACGGAAGGTGAAAATGAATTTAAAGCAGTATCATTGCTTGATGGAGCGCAAACTGGTGAATCTGCACCAGTAACAGTAATATTAGACACCCAAGCACCTGAACTTACGATTGATAGTCCTAAAGATGCGGATAAAACAAATCGTGAAACAGTGAATGTTGAAGGTACAGTTTCAGATGCTAATCTTGATTTTGTAGAAGTAAATGGTCAACAGGCAAGTGTGACCGATGGAAGTTATTCCAAACGAATCCTGCTTGACAATGGGGAAAACGAAATCCAAGTTGTTGCTCAAGATCTAGCAGGAAATTCAGAGACACAAAGTGTAACGATTGAGGTAAAATACAACGCACCAGAAATCGAGAATTTAACACCTACCGAAGATAAAAGTCTTCAAGCTGGAGAAAGTGTGAGAATCGAGTTTGATAGTGAGCCAGGATTAAAGGCTACCTTCTTTATCCATATGCCACTCACAAATGCTAGAGTTCAAGTCAATGCTACCGAGCTACCGATGATGGAACTGTCTGACGGGCATTACGTAGGATATTGGACAGCAACCAATAATGTAAAAGCAGATGGGGCTGTGATTGAAGTGAAAGTTGTCGATAGTTTTGGCAACGAAACACGAAAAACAGCAGAAGGAAAACTATTTATAAATCTTGACGAAGAGTAAGTAATTAGGACAACAATGTAAAATCAAAAGACGTAGAGATTTGTCTCTGCGTCTTTTTTAAGAGCAAAGAAACTATAAAATTTTTGGCGATTAACTGTCTAGCTCCAGCGCCTAGACACTCGAGATATAAGCAGTTCGCTTCCGCGCGAGCAAAGCACTCACACTGCACCGCTCTGCTTATGCTTGCCGTGTCTTTCAAGGTGCCCTAGCTTTTCTTATTTGGAAAAAGAAAACACTTTTCAAATAATTAAATAGTATGTATAATGGTAAAAGACAATAAAATATCGATTCTATCTTCGGGGCAGGGTGCAATTCCCGACCGACGGTAATGAACATAAGTTGTTCTAAGTCCGTGACCCGCAATGCAGTCGCAAAGCGGTGGATCTGGTGAAAATCCAGAGCCGACAGTTACAGTCTGGATGGGAGAAGATTATAGAGCTGAATTTAGGTGCTAAATGCGCCTGTATTTCCTGTGAATATAATCCCTGAAGCCTTGATTAGGTTTTAGGTTTTTTTATATGAACAAAACAGGGAATAAGCTTATCCTTCATCACGAGATGTGAATCGATAATCAGATGAAGGAGGATGGATATGCAAAAATCATCACGTTTATTAAAGTTAATTATTTTAGCACTGCTTGGGACTATTTCATTACTATTATTTTTCCTGAACTTCCCGTTACCTTTTTTACCACCGTATTTAAAAATTGATTTTAGTGAGGTACCAGCACTTATCGCTGCTTTAATTTTTTCACCGCTCGCCGGAGTACTGGTGGAAGCAATAAAGAATATGCTTTACCTTATTGTATCAGGAGCAGGTGACCCTATTGGCGTAACGGCAAACTTCCTAGCAGGTGTTATGTTTATTGTTCCAGTTTCTATGCTTTACCATAAATATAAAGGTGTGAAGAGTATTGTATCTGGATTGGTAACAGGTACTATCATTATGGCGGTTGGTATGAGTGTACTAAATTATTATGTAATTTTACCAGCGTATGCATGGTTTATCGGGGCACCTGAGATGGCAGAAGGTACTGCAAAATGGTTTGCGGTGTATGCAGGTGTACTGCCATTTAATATAATTAAAGGAATTATCGTAGGAATGTTATTTGTTCCTTTATTTATAAAAATGCGTAGATGGATTGAACAAAAAAGAGCGAATTTAGCATGAAAATAGATAGAGAGCTAATCCCGTTAACAGGATTAGCTTTTTTAAGAGCAAAGAAAGTGGCGATGAACTGTCTAGCTCCAGCGCCTAGACACTCGAGACATAAGCAGTTCGCTTCCGCGTGAGCAAAGCACCCACACTGCACCGCTCTGCTTATGCTTGTCGTGTCTTTCAAGGCGCCCTGAGCTTTTCTTATCTGTCTAGCTCCAGCGCCTAGACACTCGAGACATAAGCAGTTCGCTTCCGCGTGAGCAAAGCACCCACACTGCACCGCTCTGCTTATGCTTGTCGTGTCTTTCAAAGCGCCTGCGCTTTTCTTATTGCGCCAGGTAAAATCAAACAAAAAAATCCACTTCCCAAATCGGAAGCGGATGTACATTAAATTAAGCTTCTTCAACTAAAATTGTCGCAGTCGGTTCAATTTCTAACCGTTCTTCTGGAATTGGTTTCCCAGATACGGTACTTTTACCATACGTACCATTATCAATTCGCTCTAATGCATCCTTTATATCTTGTAACCGTTCTTCTTTAACCAGTTTTAATCCAGCGTCACGTTCCTGTTCAAATTGCTCTGTACCCATATCTGCTGGATGGTTGTCATAATCGGCAAGCTCCCCTGCTGATTCATTTGGACCTTCTTGATTGTCTTTGCCCAATTGTTTTTCAATATCATTTTTCATTTCAAATAATTTTTTCTTGTAATGTTCTAGCTTTTTATCACTTAGCATGTTAAAACTCCTTTTAAAAGTCTTATTTGTTAGTTACTACCCCTATGGTGCACCGTGATAAACAAATGAGTTTTTCCTTTTCATCTTCAATTTTAATTTCCCAAACCATGGTCGACTTGCCAAGATGCACAGGAGTTGCTTTAGCAGTAACGATGCCACTCCGCTTACTTTTAATATGATTGGCGTTTATCTCAATACCAAAAACACTGAACAATTCCAAATCTACGTTCAAAGATGCTCCGACACTTGCGGCAGTCTCAGCAAGCGCGACACTTGCACCGCCATGTAAAAAACCCGCGGGCTGTTTTGTGCGGTGATCTACGGGCATTGTCATGATAACTAAGTTCTTATCTAATGTTTGTACTTCAATTCCTAGGGTTTCTATCAACGTATTTGTATATTCCACCTGAGGTCCACTCCTTAAAGATGATGTTTAAAAAGTCATCAAATGATAAATGGCAAATCTCTTCGTTACTCGGTTTATCCGGTCCTCATAACTCTCGTGCCTCCGACGCACAGGACGTCCTAGTGCCGATGTTGCAACAGGATAAGGGAAGCTCCCCTGAAAAAACATCGCACGAAGAAAATTGTTTTTTATTTTCGAGGACGCCCGAGTACTTATTCGACCTTATTTCTAATTCGGCGACTTTTTGAACACGCACTTAAAATAGTTTACTAAATAGCAGGGAAATTCCCAGCAATAATCCATAAATACTATTTGTTTTACCAGTTAATACCATAGCAGGCATCATGTCAATTGGCTTTGTTTTCCCTTTAAATTTCTCGATTACATCAATCGCCATCTTGCCACTCAGGAGTGCGATTGCAGACCATATCGGTAGCATATCTACAATGATGTAATAAAGTGTTAAGCTATAAGCAATAATAAATAAAATGCCTAAAAAGTTAATTGCCTTTTTCCTACCTAAAAGGATAGCGATTGTTTTACGACCATTTATTTTATCACCATCTAAATCACGAATATTGTTTGATAACATAATACACCCGATGAAAATGGCGACTGGAATGGAAATCCAAAGAACTTCTGATGTAATGCTTAACGTTTGAATATAATAACTTATTCCAATAATGACAGGACCCATAAAAAAACCTGCAAAAAGTTCACCAAATGGTGTATATGCTATTGGGAATGGTCCTCCTGTATATAAGTATCCGAAAAGCATGCAAACTAAACCAATCACAGCGATCCACCAGCTAGATGCCATGCAGATGAAAATTCCTAATAAAGCTGCTATGCCAAAGAAAATGATAGCAAGACGTAGCACAGTTTTTGGTGTGATACCGTCCCGGACGATTGTCCCACCAATACCTACAGATTCCTCATTGTCTAGGCCCCGTTCGAAATCAAAGTATTCATTAAACATGTTTGTTGCAGACTGAATGAGAATGGATGCGACCATCATGGCTAAAAATAATAATACATGAAAGGATCCCTCGTTGAGTGCTAGCATTGTTCCTACAAAAACAGGAACAAAAGAAGCGGTAAGTGTATGAGGACGTAGTAGTCGCCACCATATTTGAAATCCAGGCTTTTCATTTAAGGCTTGTTTCGTAGAATTCATTGTTGTTCTCTCCTCTAATTATGTACAATATCCACTTAAGTTTAGGCAATTCGTCATAGGGTGTCAATCGACAATGTTTATATAGTTGTTGCATTTCTTGTCTGGTTGCATGGGCTAGTGATGAAAGTCCACTTCACTTTTCTTGAGAAACAGGGAAAAAGAGAATAAAATAGAAATGTATGTACAAGTGTATCGTGTGACGGAGGTTTATAGAGATGATTGAAACTAAGGAAAAATTAATTGAATCAATACTTAACAAAGCTATTCAAAAAACAATAAGAACAAATCATATACAGTTGGTTAGTATTACAAAAAAAATAGATGCGATTGATCCACTTCATTTTTTTGAAGCTGCAAAGCAACTGGAACAGGACCGCACTTTTTGGTCAAGCACAGCTGAGGATTTCTTCATGGTAGGTGTGGGAACTACCTATAAAATAGAAGCAACAGATAACCGTTTTGGCGAGACAGATGAACAATGGCGAAGAGTGAAACAACAAGCAGTCGTCCATGATCCCTATCAAAAGCCAGGGACAGGGTTAGTAGCAATGGGTGGAATGACATTTGACCCAGATAAAGATAGAACTGAACTATGGGAAAACTTTTCTGATAGCGAGTTCACTGTACCATCCTATATGTTAACAAAACATCAGAACAACCATTATCTTACAACAAATATTCACGTATCAACAAATGATCAGGTAGGAGAGCTTGCTAATTCTATTGAGGAAAACTTTGCTACATTATTGAAGCAATTTGTAACTAAGCCAGTAAAAACAGTTATCGTTGATAAAAACGAAATTGAACCTGAGAAGTGGAAGCAAACAGTTGACGACGCGACAAAAAAAATTAAAACGAGTAACGTCGAAAAGATTGTACTTTCCAGGGAATTGCGGGTGAAACTAAATCGCAAAGCAGAAATCGCAACCGTTTTACATGACTTGTTAGCAACACAAACTAACAGCTATGTGTTTGCCTTTGAACATGGGAAAGATTGTTTTGTCGGGGCTACTCCTGAAAGGCTTATTAGAATAGAAAATAAACATTTACTTTCTACTTGTCTTGCTGGAACAGCTCCAAGAGGGGAGACACTGGAAGAAGATAATGCTCTAGCTAATCAATTGTTCAACGATGAGAAAAACCGCAGTGAGCATGATTTTGTGGTGAAAATGATCAGGGAATCAATTAGTCCGTATTGTACAAATATAGAAGTGCCAAATGAACCAACTATCTATCCATTAAAAAATTTACAACATTTATTCACACCAGTAACAGCAAAGGTAATGCCTGATGTAAGTTTATTTGACATTATTAAACAGCTGCACCCAACACCCGCACTGGGTGGTGTGCCTAGACAGGAATCATTACAATTTATTCGTGAACATGAATTAATGGATAGAGGCTGGTATGGAGCACCTGTTGGCTGGGTTGACCATAATAATAATGGTGAATTCGCAGTAGCCATTCGTTCTGGTTTAATACAAGGCGACATGGCATCACTATTTGCTGGCTGTGGTGTAGTAAAAGATTCTGACCCAGAGGCAGAATACGAAGAAACGACTATCAAATTTGTACCGATGCTATCTGTTTTAGGGGGATAATCATGAGTCATACAGAAGCTTTAACACGTTATACTGCAAATTTTGTAGATGAATTGGTGAGAAGTGGACTTACTGAAGTAGTCATTTCACCTGGATCAAGATCGACACCGCTCGCTATGACCATTGTGGAGCATCCTGGTATGAAGCAATGGATTGTCATCGATGAGCGCTCGGCCGCATTTTTTGCATTAGGAATGGCCAAACAACTAAAACGACCAGTAGCAATTGTTTGCACATCTGGAACAGCTGCTGCAAATTATTTTCCAGCAATCGTGGAGGCCTGTTATAGCAGGGTGCCATTAGTTATATTAACTGCTGATCGCCCGCATGAATTACGGGACGTTGGAGCACCACAGTCGATTGATCAGTTAAAGATGTATGGAGATTATGTTAAATGGTTTCATGAGATGGCATTGCCTGACGCGGATCCTAAGATGTTAGATTACTCAAGAAGCAAGGCATCCCGAGCAGTCCATGTTGCAAAAGAAGGAAACGCAGGTCCCGTGCATGTGAATATCCCATTCAGAGAGCCATTAATCCCTGATTTTACGCTGGAAAGTTTATGGGGGAATAGAGATAGTTCCACACATTTTCCAACAGTAGATGGGAAAAAGCGTATAGACCATACACAGTTATCCCATTTACTTGAAAAACTAAGTGATAAAAAGCGTGGACTAATCGTATGTGGACCGCAAACGAACGAAGACTTTGCAGAATCTGTTTCAGAATTAGCCGCTAAATGGCAAATACCTGTGTTAGCCGATCCATTATCACAAGTAAGAGCAGGACAACACCATAAGGATTTGGTTATCGAAGGGTATGATGCTTTTTTAAGAAATGAAACTATCCGCGAAAAAATGAAACCAGACTTTATCATTCGTTTTGGCGCAATGCCAGTTTCGAAACCGTATCTTTTTTATGTAAAAGATCACAAGGAAGTTGAGCAATATATTGTCGAAGAACATAGTGGATACCGTGAGCCAGCAGGTAACCAGACTGAATTTATTTTTGCCGATTCCCAAATTCTATGTGAGGATCTTTTGGCGATGGACAAGGAAATGTTGTTTGATAAGGATTGGCTTGAAGACTGGCAACGAATGAATCAGGTGGCGAAAAAGAATTTAATCAATGCTACGCATGCAGATACCATTACAGAGGGAGAGGCAGTAAAATGTTTAATGGAAGTCATTCCAGACAACAGTTCCTTATACGTGGGAAATAGTATGGCGGTTCGTGATTTAGACACATTTTTTATGACAACACCAAAACAATTAGATGTACTAGCAAACCGTGGGGCGAACGGAATTGATGGAATGGTTTCAAGTGGTCTTGGTGCCGCAGCTGCTGGTAAATTAACGACATTACTCTTAGGTGACTTATCCTTTTTCCATGATATGAACGGTTTACTTGCTTCTAAGCACTATAAGATTAATTTAACCATTGTATTAATTAATAATGATGGTGGCGGAATTTTTTCATTCCTACCACAACAGCAGCAAAAAGATCAGTTCGAGTTATTATTTGGAACAGCGCACGGTATTGATTTTTCACATGCCATTGAAATGTACGGGGGTAAACATCAGATTGTGACGAGTGAAAAAGAATTAGAGGACGTATTGTTTGCGAGTTACCAGCATGATGGCCTATTTGTTGTAGAGGTTAAAACAGATAGAACAAATAATATGGAGTGGCACCGTGACCATTGGAAACAAATTGAAATGGACATTATAAATGGCGAGTGAAGGTAAAAGGTTCATAAACGTTGCGTCATCTGAGTATTGGTGTGAAGTAAGCGGACAAGGCGATCCAATAATGCTGTTACATGGATTTAGCGGAAGTACTGCCACCTGGTCTAATCTTGTTTCGATATTAGAAGAAAATCATCAGGTTATCACCATTGATTTACCTGGACACGGGAAAACGAAAGTGGATACGCCGAAAAAGATGATGGATTGTTGTCATGATATAAAAATAATTATCAAACAAATTGGCTGCGAAAAGGTTCATCTACTTGGCTATTCCATGGGTGGAAGAACTGCACTGTCATTTGCGATTACCTATCCTGAACTCGTCATGTCTCTTGTTTTAGAAAGTGCTTCACCGGGAATTGAGAAGCAGAAGGATCGGAAAGCTAGAATAAAAAACGATCAAAAACTGGCGGATCGAATAAGGACAGGGGGTCTTGAGTCCTTTGTTGACTTTTGGGAAGGACTTCCACTTTTTGAATCGCAAAAAGAGCTACCAGAATTAATAAAACAATCTATTCGTCAAGAACGGTTATCCCAGCATGAAGAAGGGTTGGACATGTCTTTAACGTATATGGGAAACGGAGTGCAGCCATCATGGTGGGACAAGCTTAATTCCTTAACTATACCTGTTTTACTAATAGTTGGTGAATGGGATTTGAAATTTACTAATTTGAATAAAGCCATGCAGAGTCGACTTCCAAACAGTAATTTAGTGATTGTAGAAAAAGCTGGCCATGCAATTCATGTGGAACAATCCGATTTTTTTGGTAAGATAGTAAGTGAGTTTATTTAACACAAAAACTAACAAAGTACATAGAAGGAGGAAAAATTATGAGTGTTCAATGGGAAGAAGTAAAAAATTATAAGGAAATTATTTATGAAAAATATGATGGTGTGGCGAAAGTAACAATGAATCGTCCTGAAAAGCATAATGCGTTTACGCCACTTACAGTAAACGAAATGTATGATGCTTTTGCAGATGCACGAGATGATTCATCAATTGGTGTTATTATTTTAGCAGGTGCTGGCGACAAGGCATTTTGTTCTGGTGGAGATCAATCTGTACGGGGACACGGTGGATACGTTGGGGAAGACCAAGTACCTCGTTTAAATGTATTGGATTTACAGCGTTTAATTCGTGTTATTCCAAAGCCAGTCATTGCAATGGTTTCTGGCTATGCAATTGGAGGAGGACACGTTCTACATTTGGTTTGTGACTTAACAATTGCTGCAGACAATGCTGTGTTTGGACAAACTGGACCTAAAGTTGGAAGCTTTGATGCAGGATATGGAGCTGGACTCCTAGCACGTACAGTTGGTCAAAAGAAAGCAAAAGAAATTTGGTACTTATGTCGTCAATACAGTGCGGACGAAGCATTGGATATGGGACTTATCAATACAGTCGTTCCATTAGAAAAATTAGAAGAGGAAACAATGCAGTGGTGCACAGAAATTCTTGAAAAATCACCTACAGCACTACGTTTCCTAAAAGCGTCATTTACTGCAGATACTGATGGATTAGCTGGACTTCAGCAAATGGGTGGCGACGCAACACTTCTTTATTATACAACTGATGAAGCAAAAGAAGGTCGCGATGCATTTAAGGAAAAAAGAAAACCCGACTTTAAACAATTTCCACGTTTCCCGTGATCAATTAGATAAGCGGCGGCGACTGAAGTCGATCGGCAATAGTACAAAGTCGATCGACATTACTTAAAGTTAATCGACATCACGTTAAAGTTGATCGTCAGCATTAAAAAGTTGATCCAAACAAGGTTCAACATCATGTTTAAAGTTAAATTTAACCTTTGCTTCTCTGAAGCAAAGGTTTTTCACTAAAGTTATAAATGGAGGAACATCATCATGAGTGAAATCATTCCACATTGGTTAACCAAACAGGCAAGTCTTTCCCCAAATGATACTGCCCTGGAATTAGAGGATGGAACCTGTCTTACATTTAATGACTTAATGCAAAAAAGCCAATCTTGTGCAAAAAAATTAGCGAGTCAAGGTGTAAAAAAAGGTACAAAAGTAGGTTTATTTTCAATCAATTGCACTGAAATGGTAATCGCCATCCATGCGTTAAGCTACCTTGGAGCGGTAGGAGTCTTCTTTAATATTCGCTTAACGGAAAAAGAGCTCAGCTTTCAAATAGAAGATGCTGAAGTGTCTCTTATTTTAGCAGCGGATAGCTTGGCGACTCAAATAAATAATATGAATTTAAATTCACAAATCCTATCTTTTACAGACGTCAGCGAACTCAAAAAGCTGAACGTTCCGCTGGCAACAGAAATTGCTTTAGATGATGCATCTACCATCATGTATACTTCTGGTACTACAGGAAACCCAAAGGGCGTTATTCATACATACGGAAATCATTGGTGGAGTGCAACAGGATCCGCGCTTAACATTGGTATTCATTCAAATGACAAATGGTTAGCGGTGTTACCGTTATTTCATATTGGAGGATTTTCACTCCTATTAAAAAGCGTGATCTATGGTATGCCCATTTACTTATTGGAAAAGTTTGATGAGCAAAAAGTTCACCATGCCATTATGAATTGTCAGGTTACCATTGCCTCGGTTGTAACCGTAATGCTACATCGACTTATCGATTTGCTAGGTGAAGAGGATTACCCTAAATCATTTCGTTGCATGCTTTTAGGTGGCGGGCCTGCTCCAAAAGGATTACTAGAAAAATCAAAAGATAAAGGAGTTCCTGTCTTTCAATCATATGGAATGACAGAAACAGCGTCTCAAATTGTCACGCTTAGTCCAAAGGATGCGCTTCGCAAACTTGGATCTGCTGGAAAACCTCTTTTTCCGGCACAGTTAAAAATTATTGATCCAAACGATGAGGGGATAGGAGAAATCATTGTAAAAGGACCAATGGTTACAAAAGGTTATTATAAAAATGAACAAGCTACTGCAAAGTCTATCCATAATGGTTGGTTATCGACTGGTGATTTAGGTCAGTTGGATGTCGAGGGATTTCTTTACGTTGTTGACAGGCGAAAAGATTTAATAATATCTGGTGGTGAAAACATCTATCCTTCAGAAATTGAAAGTGTTCTTTCAGGTATGGAAGGGGTAAAAGAAGTCGGTGTCACTGGGATGGATGATCTGAAATGGGGACAGGTACCAATCGCATGTGTTGTTATGGATGATGAATCTATTTCTGAAATAGACATACTCCAGTATGCATCAGAAAATTTAGCGAAATATAAAGTACCAAAAAAGATTAATTTTGTAGCTGCCTTGCCTAGAAACGCATCAAATAAGCTGTTAAGAAATAAATTACGAGAATTAATCTAGTAATTTATTACATATATTGGTTTATAAATAAAGTCTAATTTTTCTATAATTATACGGAAACGGGTAACTCCTACTGACGAAAGGTTGCATTCACTGTACATAACTCTTCTAAGCAATATACAGCTAACAGGAACATTTCCCAAGCTAGGTGAATATCCTAACCACGTAAAGGAGGGGTTTTCCGTGCAAAAGAATAATGTACATGGAATGCAATATGAAAACCAGTCGAATAATGCTTACTATGACGGTTCTATCAAAGACCAATGTAAAAGGTATATGCAACACCATGTTATCGGCCAAATGGGAGACGGGTCTCAGATTGAAGGTATTATTACAGATATTAACGAGGATTATGTAGAAATGTTAGTTCCTGAAGAATATGGAGAACAAGAAAACAGGCAGTTTGGCTATGGATATGACGACTATGACAATTATGATGATTACAATGGGTATGGCGGCTATAGAAGAAGATATCGTCGCTATCGTCCACGCCGGTTCCCATTTTATTTTTTCAGAAGATTATTCCGCTACCCATATTACTACTAGCCTGATTATTAAGTAAACAACAGGATAGATTTTTATCATAAAGATACCTAAATTCAATGTGATTTGGGTATTTTTTATGGTACGGAAACTTCTAGATGGATTCTGAAATAAGAGGAGGATAGTACCCTTATCTTGTGCTTTTAGGTAAGTATTAGTTTTTATTGGCATAAAGTGGACAATCAATTGAATACGAGCCTTTTATTAGGAACAGTGAAACTCTGATGTTGATGTAAGCGTTCTAGATTCTAGTTAATACTACACTATATATGTAGGTTTATGAAAGTATACTATACTTAGGAAATATTTATCAATAAACCGAGGAGAAGAAACATGCTACCACAAGAAATAGCTGTTAAAAAAGCATGTCAAAGCTTAAAAGCGATGAGCACGTCCAAGCGATTTTCTTAAAGGGATCAATGGGCAGAGATGAATATGATGAACACTCTGACATGATCTGTATTGTATTGAGTGGAAGGCGCTCAGATTAATTTTTTATTGAGTAAAATGATTGAATTTCATCTCTATTAAAATAATTAGGGGATATCGTGCAGATGGAACAAGCTGATTTTAACTTTCCGGATATACAACAGTACCATTTTTTTCAACAATCGGCATTGCTCCCCACTTTCCGAGTTCATGGTCAACTACGATAGTTGTATTATTGTTTTGTTCAATAATATGTTTCACATTCCAGTCATTCGCTGCTAGCCAGTTACTAATAATCAAGCGATGGCAACGTGCCGGGTGGCTTTCAGAGCAAAAATATGCTGTGCGTTGCTTCGAGGCAATTTTGTTTAGTTCATCAATACCTTCCTGGAAAGTGTCTGACAATGTATAATCGGCATAATTGTGAAAGGATTGATTATTCCAGCTATCATTTAACTTTGTACCTATATCACTAGACTTTTTCCGTCGTCCACCAAGCTTTTGCAAGTGATGGTATTCAATACCAGCGTCTTCTAGCCAATTCAGCATGTTGCCCTTTGAAAACTGTGGAAACTTTCGGCTACCAGGAAATGCACGTACGTCGACTAATGATTGGACTGATGCATTTGTGAGCATTTCCAGAAATGTTTCTTTGGAATGGCTAGAATGGCCAATAGTATAAATTTGCATTTGCCCTTCACCTCTTAATGATTAATTTGCTTTCCTATAGTATACATTTTTTGTTCCGAAACGTAAGTTTTTCACACAAATGTAAAAAACTAATTGATAAAGATTCTCAAAATCATTGACTAATTGATAAAAAACAAATAAACTAAAGATACATTAATTTATAGAAGAAATACGTACATACATGTAAGTGTAAAATCATGTAGATGTAGGGGAGTGATTCCAATGCAAACGTTAACTGCGAAAGACTTAACTCTTGGTTACGGTGAAGATATAATCATAGACGATTTAAATATAGCAATACCTAAAGGCGAAATCACAGTATTTATTGGTGGAAATGGTTGTGGGAAATCAACGTTACTTCGTTCATTAGCACGGTTACTTAAGCCAAAAGGTGGGGACGTTGTTTTAGACGGAGAAGATATTGCTAAACTCGGAACGAAAGAGGTAGCAAAAAAACTCTCGATTTTGCCACAAAGTCCTGTAACACCAGAAGGATTAACAGTGACGGAACTCGTTAAGCAAGGTCGTCATCCCTATCGTGGTTTTCTAAAGCAATGGTCAAAGGATGATGAAAGTGCGGTAAACAGAGCGCTTGAATCAACCAATATGCTCGAATTAAAAGATCGTTCTGTTGACTCTTTATCAGGAGGACAGCGTCAACGAGCATGGATAGCAATGACACTAGCACAAGAAACAGATACGATTTTATTAGATGAACCAACAACATATCTAGATATGACACATCAAATCGATGTATTGGATCTGTTATTCGAATTAAATGAAAAAGATGGCCGTACGGTTGTTATGGTATTACATGATTTAAATTTAGCTTGTCGTTATGCGCATCATGTAGTAGCGATCAAGGATAAAAAGGTTTATGCGCAAGGTAAACCTGAAGAGATCGTTAATTGTAATTTGGTGCATGATGTCTTTGAAATGAAGTGTGATGTAACATTTGACCCAATGTTTGGTACTCCAATGTGCATTCCTCATGGAAAAGGTCGCTGTATCTTCGCAAATCGCGGGCAGGAACTAACAAAACAAACTGTATAAAGTGAAACTTTGTTCAGTTTAGGGTTACTGCCGTCAAACTAAGATAAAATTAACTATCAGGCTGGCATAAAAGACATCGTTGATGTTTTTATGCCAGTTTTTTTGTACTTTCATACATGCTTCCTTCATTTTAAGCCAAATTAAAGGTAGGAGGTGCAGAATGGAAAAGAAAAATTTTTATGTTAATATGGGAACACAAGAGGTATCACAAATAAAATACGGCAATAATGTAGATTTTATCATTCATGCAACAGATGAAGAGGTACTATTGTTGCGGGAAAAACTGAATGACATGGATCAGGCGAATACCCGCGCATTCTTCCGTGCGCATGTACCAATCATGTCTTATCACAATGATAAATCAAATGACGATTATGATATGGGGATGACAGGTGCTTATCAAATGCTGTATGATTTAGGTGACGAACAAGCAAAAGAGCATATAGAATCAATGGGAATATTATCTGATAAGCATTTGTAGGGGTGCAAACAGTCATTATTTCATCCACTTTTGTCTAGCGCCAGCGCCCGTACTTGCGCTTATTTGCAAAAGTAGTTTATGCCAGCTGCTTAAAAGGAATATACTAGTAGATAGTAATTAATTAATTAAAGGCAGCTGAAATGATGAATACGTTTAGGGATTATTATAACAATGAAGTAAAACTAACATTTGAAGATCATTATTTTTCTAAAGAGCCAAAACACGTATGGGTAATTTGTAAGTATAGAAATAAATGGTTGTTAACCAGACATAAGGATAGGGGTATGGAATTCCCTGGTGGAAAAGTGGAGGAAGGCGAGACAGCTAAACAAGCTGCGATACGTGAAGTAAAAGAAGAAACTGGTGGATTAATAGAGCAGATGATATATATTGGTCAATATTATGTTGCTGGTAAAGGCGGCACTGTGATAAAAAATGTCTATTATGCTTCTGTATATGAATTGGTAGATCAACCTACTTATTTCGAAACCCATGGACCAGTATTATTAGATAAGGTACCTAATAACGTGAAACATAATGCAAAGTTTAGTTTTATTATGAAAGATGATGTGTTAACACATTGTATGGGGAAAATTAAAAAAGACTATTTATCAAAAAAGTAACGAGGCTGGGACAAAACCCAGTAAATAAAAAAGCGTGGCTATCACCGTGTAGGTGA